>DASXKI010000077.1:0-2606 GCA_036496945.1 Streptosporangiaceae bacterium
ATCGACGGCGAGCCCTCGTCGTCGACCAGGTTCAGCTCGATCTCCTGGCCGACGAGGATGGGATCGGTCTCGAACAGGCGCTCTTTCAGCATCCGCGCGAAGACATCAAGCGAGCAGGCCAGCTTGGCCCGGTAGGCCCGCCGGTCCTCACCAGTGATCGTGATGGCCTCGATGTCTCGGCCCATGTCCCCTCCTCCGCCTGCACTAATTCACGCCGCCGCGACTTCACGCCGCCGCGACGCGACCGCTCTCGTCCCTGACCCACATGCCGAGCAGGCCACGCAGGTGCTCGATGAAGTGCTCGTGCTCGTGCGCCGGGTACGCCGAGCGCACGGTGTCGACGAGCAACTGGTCGAAATCCGGGCCGGCGACCCAGTCCAGGACGACGGCATCGAGATGACCGAGGCTGCTGGCGCAGAAGTCCTGGTAACGCTCGGTGTCGAAGTAGCTGTCGGCAAGCCGCCGGTAGGCCGCGAGCTTCTCGGCATACGACGTCCCGGCCGCATCGGCGATCTCGAAGTACTCCTCCGTGCTCAGGTCGAGCCGCGGCCGCCGGCCGGTCACCAGCGCGAAGGCGCACCACTTGACCAGCGCCTTGATGGCCCACGGGAAGTAGTAGTGCAGACTCGTCAGCGCCACGTCCGGACAGGCGTTGGCGTAGTCGATCGGGTAGACCTCGCCGTCCTTGACCAGGGTCTCGCAGGAGTTGAACTCCCAGCGGAAGAAGGCGTTGACCAGCCGGCCGATCGTGACGACCTCCGCGCCTTCCTGCGGCGACAGGAACGAGTGGTCAACCGCGTAGCGCAGGTGCATGGGCTGCTCAGGCTGGAACTTCATTACCATCGTCTCAGCGCCGATCGACAGCGACCGGGCGAACGCGTCGTAGCCCTCGATCGCCTGCTGGAGGTGCATGAGCATCTCGCCGCTGGCGTCATAGGCGGCATGCAGCTCGGCCGGGTTGCTGATCCGCGACACCCCGCGCCATGCACCGCCGTCGTAGGGCTTCATGAACAGCGGATAGCCGATCTGCTCGGCGATCGCGTCGAGGTCGAACGGCTGGTTGTACTTGGCGGCCGTGTAGGCGTACCGGGCGTTGTCGACCGGGTTCTTGTAGGGCACCAGGACGGTGTTGGGCACCTTGAGCCCGAGCCGCAGCATCGCGCAGTAGGCTGCGTGCTTCTCCACGGACTGGAAGGTGAACGGGCTATTCAGCAGATACACGCTGTCCATGAGCGCGACCTTCTTCAGCCATTCGCGCGGGACGTAGTACCAGTAGGCGAGCCGGTCGATGACTAGGTCGTAGCGGGGCCGGTCCCGCAGCGCGAACGGCTCGATCGTGATCCGCTCGGTGTCGAATGCGTGCCGCGTTCCCTCTGGTCCGGTCACGGTGCCGACGCGGCGCATGATTTCTTCAAAAGCTCGCGGCCAGTCCTCCTCCGTGCCAAGCAGCAGCCCGATCAGGTGCCGTTGCATTCGGGGCTCCTTTCGCAGCAGGCCAGCAGCTCAGCCACCGCGCGGTTCATCTGGCGACGTGACTCAGCAGCGTGGTCAGGTGCGGATCGAACGCGTCCCGCCACGCCGTGTAGTTGTGCAGGTCAGGCACTTCATGCAAGGTCGCCGGGTAGCCGCGCGACTGGAGCGCGGCCAGCATGAGGCGGTTGTTCCCGAGGTTCTCCTCGAGCGCACCACACGTCATCATGACGGGAACGGGGTCGGCTGGCAGTCCCCCGGCCTGCACGCTCGCGGTGAAGTCGGTGATGCGGCGGAAGTAGCGAAACCGCCGCTCCTGACTGTCCAGCCGCGGCACGAAAAAGCTGCCCGACTGCAGGAACAGCGCATCCAGCCCGTCGGGGTAGCCGCAGTATGCGTGCAGCATCGCCAGGCCGCCGAGGCTGGTGCCCATCCCGATGACCGCGGTGCATGCCAGGCTCTTCGTGAGCGCTGGCAGCACGTGGTCTGCGAGCGTCCGGGCGTAACGGGGACTGGCGGAGTACCAGCTGTTGCGCGCTCCGGGGCTGAGCAGCACGGCCCGCAGCCGCGGCAGCCAGCCACCGGTGATGCCGGCGCCGAGATAGCGGGTCAGGCTCGCCAGTGCGTCATATTCCGGCCCGTCATGCGCGACGAGCAGCGGCAGCGGCTCGTCCTCGCTGACGGCGGCCGGAGCCCAGATCCGCGCCGCGACCGGGGTTCCGGTGTCAAGCGCCCGCGTGACACCCGGATCGGCAGGCGCCGACAGCCAGGCGGCCGGCGCGTAAGCGGAGAACTCCAGCACGCTCTTGGGCCCGAACGCACCCGCGGCCAGCCGGGGATTGGCCGGGTCGGTGACGACCTTCGAGCCGCCGCCGGTGTACCTCAGCTCGAGCAGGTACTCCAGCCGGTAGACAAGCGGCGGGTCGAAGGCGAGCTCCCAGCACTCCTCCGCACGCCGGAATTCCAGCAGCTCAGCTGCCATGTGCACGTCCACGAGCAGGCGTACGCCTGCCAGTGCGTGCTCGGGGTCGGCCAGGCGGAACGTCAGTTGTCCCGCATCGGCAGCCGGCACCTCAGACGCAGGCACAGCAGGCACGCATATCCTCCGCGGGAAACTCGCCCATTACTCGCACATC
>DASXKI010000078.1:0-33745 GCA_036496945.1 Streptosporangiaceae bacterium
CTGTCGACGATGGGCCGCGGCCTCGATCAGGATCTGGCGTACTTCCTGGCGGCGGCTGCCGCGGGCCGGCACGCGGCCGCGCTCGGCGGCGAACGGTCTGCCGGCCGCGACCCGGAGCGCAATGCCCCGGAACGCAGTGACCTGGAACCCTCTGACCTGGAGCACTATGACCTGGTGCGGTCCTGCGTCCGGGTCGTGCTGCGCGATCGGGCGGGCCGGATCCTGTTGTTCCGCGCGGAGCTGGCGTCCCGGACGGCCGGGCACTGGTGGGAGCTGCCCGGCGGCGGGATTGAGCCGGGCGAGAGCTATCAGCATGCGGCTGTGCGCGAGATCCGCGAGGAGACTGGCCTGGAGATCAGTGCGGCGGAGGTTGGCCCGCCGCACTGGCGGCGGACGGCGACCTTTACCGCTCGAGGCATCCGGCGGCTTCAGCACGAGGTAGTCGTGGCCGTCCAGCTCGACACCGACACGCCCGCCGTCACTGACGGCGGGCGGACGGCCGAGGAACTCGAGGAATACGGCGAGGCCCGCTGGTGGGACGTCGCCGCCGTGCTGGCTAGCGCCGAGCGCTTCTACCCCGGCCGGCTGCCCGAGATCCTGCCCGCGTTCCTGGCGGGCGCGGACATCACCGAGCCATTCGAGCGCTGGAACTAGCGCGCCTGGATTTAGCTCGCCCGGACGTAGCTCGCCCGGAGTTAGCTCGCCCGGAGTTAGCTCGCCCGGCGGCGAGCGCGACCGGGCACGTACCCGGTCGCGCCTGCGCCTGCGCCGCTAGCTGCCCGCGGGCGCGGAACCGAGCACGTCGACGACGAACACGAGGGTGTCGGTCTTCGTGATGCCCGCGCTTGCCTGGCCGCCTGCTGGCCCGTAGCCGAGCGCCGGCGGGATCACGAGCATCACGCGGCTGCCGACCGGCACGCCAACCAGCCCGTTGCTGAGGCCCGTCAGGACCTGCGTCCCGCCAACTTGGAAGCTGAGCAATCCCCCGGCCCCTTGCGCCGTCGGCCAGGAGCTACCAAATGCCTTGCCGGTCCGCCAGTTGACGCCGACGTACTGCGTCACCGCAGTGTCGCCCTTCACTAGCGCCGGTCCCGTGCCCTTGATCAGCGTCGTCACCGACAGCTTGGTCGGCGCCGTCGCCTTGGGGACCGTGACGACCGGCGCCTGGCCCGCCGTCGCGGCCACGGTCGGCAGCCCGCCGCCGCCGTTGGAGACCTGTGAGCCCGTGGCCGCCTGCGTCGAGGTGTACTGCTGGAGCAGGTCGATCACCCAGACCAGGGTGTCCTTGCCGGTGATCTGGAGCTGCGACTGGCCGCTCGTGCCGTAGCCGTACTTGGGCGGCAGGACGGCCACGATCCGGCTGCCGACCTTCGCGTCCTTGAGCGCCGTCGTGAGGCCCGGCAGGCCCATCTGAGCCGGGATCATCTGCGGCCCGGCGCCGAACGTCGAGTCAACGAGGGAGTGCGTCTTGCCGCTCCACTTGTACACCGCGATATTGGCCAGCGCCGTGCTGCCGCTCGCCAGTGCGGCCCCGGTGCCCTTGATCGGGGTGGCGACCACCAGATTCGTGCTGGCCGTCGCCTTCGGGATCGTCACGCTCGGCGTCTTGTCGAAGGTGCCGGACACCTTCACGCTGGCGTTGGAATTGGGGGTCGACGATCCTGACGACCCGCAGCCGGCCAGGACGGCGCAGGCAGCGGTCGGAACCAGGATGGCGGCGGCGAAGCGGCGCATGTGTTTCCTCTGGGTGGATGTCACGACGAGTCAGCCTACCGCGACCAAAGGAGTGCGCTGCGTCACGCTGGCCTGGCCCGGGCCGGACGACCCAGGGTCGCGCTACATGCCGGCGATGAGCTTCTCGACCCGCTCGTCGACAGAACGGAACGGGTCCTTGCACAGCACAGTGCGCTGCGCCTGGTCGTTCAGCTTCAGGTGCACCCAGTCAACGGTGAAGTCGCGGCGCCGCTCCTGTGCCCGGCGGATGAACTCGCCGCGCAGCCTGGCCCGCGTCGTCTGCGGGGGCACCGACTTGGCGGTGAAAATGTCGAGATCCCGGCAGACTCGCTCGACCGCGCCCCGCTTTTGCAGCAGGTAATACAGGCCCCGGCCGCGGTGCACGTCGTGATAGGCCAAGTCCAGCTGGGCGACGCGCGGCGAGGCGAGCGGCAGGTCGTGCTTGGCCCGGTACCGCTCGATCAGCTGGAGCTTGGTGACCCAGTCGATCTCCCGCGCGACCAGGCCGAGGTCGCCTGTCTCGACCGCACGCAGGGTGCGCTCCCACAGTTCGAGCACCCGGGCCGTGATCGGGTCCGCGCCCTTGCGCGCGGTGAAGTCGATCGCCTTGGACAGGTACTCCTGCTGAATATCCAGGGCGCTGACCTCGCGGCCGTTGGCCAGCCGGACCCGGCGCCGCCCGGTCATGTCGTGGCTGACATCCCTGATCGCCCGGATCGGGTTCTCCAGCGTCAGGTCGCGCATCACGATGCCGGCCTCCACCATGCGCAGCACCAGGTCAGTCGCCCCGACCTTGAGCAGCATGGTGGTCTCGCTCATGTTCGAGTCGCCCACGATCACGTGCAACCGCCGGAACCGCTCGGCGTCAGCGTGCGGCTCGTCACGAGTGTTGATGATCGGCCGCGACCTCGTCGTCGCCGACGACACGCCTTCCCAGATGTGCTCGGCTCGCTGACTCACGCAGTACACGGCGCCGCGCGGGGTCTGCAGTACCTTGCCTGCCCCGCAGATCATCTGGCGGGTCACCAGGAACGGGATCAGGACGTCGGCCAGCCTGCCGAACTCGCCGTGGCGCCCGACCAGGTAGTTCTCGTGGCAGCCGTAGGAGTTGCCGGCCGAGTCCGTGTTGTTCTTGAACAGGTAGATGTCGCCGGCGATGCCTTCTTCGCGGAGCCGGGTGTCGGCGTCCACGAGCAGGCCTTCCAGGATGCGCTCGCCAGCCTTGTCGTGGGTGACGAGGTCGATCAGGCTGTCGCACTCCGGCGTCGCGTACTCGGGATGGCTGCCCACGTCCAGGTAAAGCCGGGCGCCGTTGCGCAGGAACACGTTGCTGCTGCGCCCCCACGAGACCACCCGGCGGAACAGGTACCTGGCCACTTCATCCGGCGACAGGCGGCGCTGCCCGCGGAACGTACAGGTGACCCCGTACTCGTTCTCTAGCCCGAATATTCGCCTGTCCATCCGTCCCCAGCTACCAGTCGACGGCGATGTATTTGGTCTCGGTGTACTCCAGCAGCCCCTCGTGCGCGCCCTCACGGCCAAGCCCGGACTGCTTCACGCCGCCGAATGGCGCCGCCGGGTCGGACACGACACCCCGGTTGATGCCCACCATGCCCGCTTCCAGCGCCTCCGCCGCCCGCAACGCGCGGCGCAGGTCACCGCTGTACAGGTACGACACCAGGCCGTACTCAGTGTCGTTCGCCAGCGCGATCGCCTCGTCAGCGTCGGAGAACCGCACGATCGGCGCGACCGGGCCGAAGATCTCCTCGCCGAGGATGCCGGCGCCAGCCGGCACGCCGTCCAGCACGGTCGGCTCGTAGTAGTACCCGACGCGGTCCGGGGCGTGCCCGCCGGTCAGCACCTTTGCTCCAGCGCCAGTCGCGGACTCCACCAGCTCAGCGACCTTGGACCGGGTGTCGGCATTCACCAGCGGCCCGAGGTCAACGCCGTCCTGGAGGCCGGGCCCGACGCTGAGGGCAGCGAGCCGGGCGGCCAGCTTGGCCGAGAACTCGGTGGCCACGCTGTCGTGCACGTAGAAGCGGTTGGCTGCGGTGCAGGCCTCCCCGCCGTTGCGCATCTTGGCGAGGAACGCACCCTCAACGGCGGCGTCGACGTCGGCGTCATCAAAGACCAGGAACGGGGCGTTGCCACCGAGCTCCATCGAACAGTTGATCACGTAGTCGGCCGCCTGCTTGAGCAGCATCCGGCCCACCTCGGTCGACCCGGTGAACGACAGCTTGCGCACCCGCGGGTCCGCTAGCACGGCATCGGTCATCGGGCCTGGCTTCCTGGTGGGCAGCACGTTCACCACGCCGTCCGGCACCCCGGCCTCGCCCAGGATCGCGGCCACCGCCAGCGCGGTCAGCGGCGTCTCCTTGGCCGGCTTGAGCACGACTGTGCAGCCGGCTGCCAGCGCTGGGCCGATCTTGCGGGTCGCCATCGCGGCGGGGAAGTTCCACGGAGTGATCAAGAAGCTGACGCCCACAGGCTGCCGCTGCACCATGATCCGGTTGGCGCCCGACGGCGCGAGCGACAGGTGCCCGTCGATCCTGACCGCTTCCTCCGAGTACCAGCGGAAGAACTCAGCCGCGTAGAGGATCTCGCCGCGCGCGTCGCGCAGCGCCTTGCCGTTCTCCAGCACCATCAGCCGGGCCAGCTGCTCAGACCGCTGGGTCATCAGCTCGAAGGCCCGGCGCAGGCACTCGGCACGCTCGCGCGGCGGCCTGGCGGCCCAGCCGGGCAGCGCATCCGCGGCGGCGCCGACGGCCTCCAGGGCGTCCTCCGGGCTGGCGTCGGCTACCTCGCAGATCGCGTCCTCGGTCGCCGGGTTGATCACGGGCAGCGTCCCGGCGCGTCCGGATCCCCACTGACCGCCGATCAGCAGGCCAGTGGGCGTGTCGATCCCGGTGATGGTCGCCAGCTCGGCCGTCACGATGTCCTCCTGCCAGGATTCAAGGACCGCCACCGCGCGGTCCCGCTATCGAGCCTACGCGCCGGCCGCATCGCCGCCGCCAGTCCCGCCGTCTGCCGATCCGCCTTGTGCGCCGTCAGCTGAATCACTGGCAGCTGAATCACCGGCAGCTGAACCACTGGCAGGCGGCCCGTCGGCGGGCGCGGTGCCATTAGCCGCCGCGCTTGGGCTAGCCGACCCGGGCCTTGCCTCGCCGAGCAGCGCATCCAGGCGGCCCCCGGTCAGGCGACGGAATGCCCGGTGTGGCCGATTGCGCTCCAGCAGCGCCACCTCAAGCTGGTTGGCGGTGACTGGCTCGGCATTGCCGTCACCCTGGCCCGCAAGCGCGGCGATCGCGAGACCCATCGCCTCGGTCAGCGACATGGACTGCGAGTACCGCTCCTTGAGCACGGCGGCGACCTTGTCGGCCTGCCCGCCCACGACCACGAAGTCGTGCTCGTCGGCGACCGAGCCCTCGAACGTGATGCGGTAGATCTCGTCGTCGGCGGCAGTCTGGCCGACCTCGGCGACGACGATCTCTACCTCGTAGGGCTTCGGGCTTTCGGTGAACAGCCCGCCGAGCAGCTGCCCGTACCAGTCGGCCAGGCCGCGCGCGGTCACGTCACGCCGGTCGTACTGGAAGCCGGTCATGTCCGCGTACCGGACGCCGGCCTTGCGCAGGCTCTCGAATTCGTTGTAGCGGCCGACCGCGGCGAACGCGATCCGGTCGTACATCTCGCTGAACTTGCGCAGCGCCCGCGACGGGTTCGGCGCGACGAGCAGGATGCCGGCGTCGCACGTCATCACGACACCGCTGCGGATCTGGGAGATGCGCTTGCGCGCGTAGTCCGCCTTGTCCTTCATCACCTGCTCAGGTGACACGTAGAACGGCATCGACACCGGGGGCGCTTCCTTACTTGAGTGGGGTTATCAACGTCAGCCGCGCGAGATCAGGACGCAGCCGACCGCAGCGCCGCGCCGGGCCCGTCCGGCTGCTGCATCCGCTCCGCCACGACAGCCTCGGCGTACTGACCTGCCTGCTCGTCTGTTAGCCGGTCATAGCCGTCGGCAGTAACGGTCGCCACGACCGGGTAGATCCGGCGCGACATGTCGGGGCCGCCGGTCGCGGAGTCGTCATCGGCAGCGTCATACAGCGCCTGCATCAGCACGAGCGCGACATCCTCGGGGCTCATGCCGTCGCGGTAGAGCTTCTTCAGCGAGCCACGGGCGAAGACAGAGCCCGAGCCGATCGACGCGAACCGCTGCTCCTCGTACTTGCCACCTGCCACGTCGTAGTTAAAGATGCGGCCCTGGTCGGTCTCTGGGTCGTAGCCGGCCAGCAGCGGCACGGCCACCAGTCCCTGCATCGCCGCGCCGAGGTTGGACTTGACGAGGCCGGCCAGCCGGTTCGCCTTGCCTTCCAGCGACAGCGATCTGCCCTCGAGCTTTTCGTAGTGCTCGAGCTCGACGCTGAACAGCCGCACCAGGTCGATGCCAATGCCCGCCACGCCGGCGATGCCGACGCAGCAGAACTCGTCACCGCGGAAGACCTTCTCGATATCACGCTGCGAAATCATGTTGCCGGCGGTCGCCCGCCGGTCGCCGGCCATCACGACGCCGCCGGTGCACACAGCCGCCACGATGGTGGTGCCATGCGGCACGTCACCAGCCGTGCCTGCCGACCCGAGCCCGTGTCCTGCCCTCGGCAGCAACTCCGGTGCCGCCATGGTGATGAAGTCGGCGAAAGACGAGGATCCGGCGGCGAGGAACGCCGACGCCTGCCACCGTGCCTGGGGTTCGAAGCCGCCCACCGCTAAAGTCCTTCCGGTCATCTGCCACCACCGCCGGGAGGATGCGAGCGGGGAGTACCCGGACGTCCTCGTTCCCGGAAAAAAATCTGCTGCCGCTATCCGACCCTAAGCCTGCAAGCGGCCGCGGCACACCTCGCCGTGCTGCCTTGCAATTACGCTCCACGCGTACTACGCGCCGCCTGTCTGACTGTCTGCCCCTATTACTGGCCGTGTTACTGGCCGCCCTTCTGGACGTACGAGCGGACGAACTCTTCGGCGTTCTCCTCGAGCACCTCGTCGATCTCGTCCAGGATCGCGTCGACGTCGTCGGTCAGCTTGTCCTGCCGCTCCCTGACCTCATCGGCTTCCTTGACCTCGGTGTCCTGCTCGTCCTCGGCTCGCCGGGGAGCTTGCCGCTGACCGCCGGTGTTCGTCGCCATTCCATAACCTCCGCCTCCGCGGTGCCGTCCGCGGTCTCAACGCTATCCTCGCCTGCCAAGCCGCTATCCAACCCTGACGTATTGCATCGGTATCACGACGTAACAACTCGTGGCCAGGATAGACACTCCGCCACGTCCACAGGGCGAACGGTTTAAGCCATTACGCGATAAATATGGGCTATTGCCCGGTAAGTGCGGCTACCAGCTCCGCGGCGGTTGCGCAGCTGTTGAGCAGGCCGCCGACGTGTGCGCGCGTGCCGCGCAGCGGCTCGAGCGTCGGCACTCGCTGGAGCGACTCCCGGCCAGGGATGTCGAAGATGACCGAATCCCACGACGCCGCCGCGACAGCGTCCGGGTACTGCCGCAGGCACCGGCCGCGGAAGTACGCCCTGGTGTCCTCAGGCGGCTCGTCCATGGCTGCCACGACAGCCTCCTCAGAGACCAGCCGTGTCATCCGGCCGCGGCTGCAGAGGCGGTTGTAGAGCCCGCGGTCGGGCCGCACGTCGGCGTACTGGAGGTCGACGAGCTCCAGTCGCGGATGACCCCAGGCGAGGCCGTCCCTGGCCCGGTAGCCCTCCAGGATCTCCAGCTTGGCCACCCAGTCCAGCTCCCGCGCCGTCTGCATCGGGTCGTCGGCCAGCCGCGTCAGCACGCTCTCCCAGCGCGCCAGCACGTCGCTGGTGATGTCGTCGACATCGGCGCCGTACTTGTCCTCGCTGTACTTGCGAGCTAGCTCCAGGTATTCCATCTGGAGCTGAACAGCTGTCATCTTCCGGCCATCGCGCAGCGTGACCAGGTGCCGCAGCGAGGGATCGTGCGAGATCGCGCGCAGCTCGGCGACAGGTGACTCGATGGCCAGGTCCGCGGCGAGGAACCTGTCCTCGATCATCGCCAGCACCAGCGCGGTACTGCCGAGCTTGAGGTACGTGGAAATCTCGCTCATGTTCGCATCGCCGATGATGACGTGCAGCCGGCGGTATTTGTCCGGGTCGGCGTGCGGCTCATCGCGCGTGTTGATGATCGGGCGCTTGAGCGTGGTCTCCAGCCCGACCTCGACCTCGAAGAAGTCGGCGCGCTGGCTGATCTGGAAGCCGTCCTCGCGGCCGTCGGCGCCGCGACCGACCCGGCCGGCCCCGCATACCACCTGGCGCGACACGAAGAACGGCGTCAGATGCCTGACGATGTCGGCGAACGGCGTCGACCGTGCCATGAGGTAGTTCTCGTGGCAGCCGTAGGAAGCGCCCTTATTGTCGGTATTGTTTTTGTACAGCTGAATCGTCGGGCCGCCTGGGGTCGCCCCGGCTCGGGCGGCCGCCTCGGCCATGACCCGCTCGCCCGCCTTGTCCCAGATCACCGCATCGAGGGGGTTTGTGCACTCGGGTGCCGAGTACTCCGGATGCGCGTGATCCACATAGAGGCGGGCGCCGTTGGTCAGGATCACGTTGGCGAGGCCGAGGTCCTCGTCGGTCAGCTGGGAGGAGTCCGCAGTCTCCGCGGCCAGGTCGAAGCCCCTGGCGTCACGCAGCGGGTTTTCCTCCTCGAAGTCCCACCGCGCCCGGCGCGCTCGCGCGGCCGTCGCCGCCTGGTAGGCGTTAACAACCTGCGACGAACTGACCATGGCGTTCACGCCAGGCTGGCCGGGCACGGAGATGCCGTACTCGGTCTCGATGCCCATCACCCGGCGCGCGCTCATGTCTTAGAGCCTAATGCCGCGCGCACCGATCGCCGCACGCCGCCGTGGCTACAGGTACTGGCCAGTGTTGGACACCGTGTCGATCGACCGGCCCGCCTCGGTGCCGCTCTTGCCGGAGATGAGCGTGCGGATGTAGACGATCCGCTCGCCCTTCTTGCCGGAGATGCGGGCCCAGTCGTCGGGGTTGGTCGTGTTCGGCAGGTCCTCGTTCTCCTTGAACTCGTCCACGCAGGCCGTGAGGAGGTGCGAGACGCGCAGGCCCTTCTGCCCGGTCTCCAGGAACTCCTTGATCGCCATCTTCTTGGCCCGGTCGACGATGTTCTGGATCATCGCGCCGGAGTTGAAGTCGCGGAAGTAGAGGACTTCCTTGTCGCCATTGGCGTAGGTGACCTCGAGGAACCTGTTTTCCTCGGTCTCGGTGTACATCCGCTCGACCACGCGCTGGATCATCTCGGACACCGTCGCATCCGCCACGCCGCCGTGCTCGGCCAGGTCGTCGGGGTGCAGCGGCAGGGTGTTGAGCACGTACTTGGAGAAGATGTCGCGGGCAGCCTCGGCGTCCGGACGCTCAATCTTGATCTTCACGTCCAGCCGGCCCGGCCGCAGGATGGCCGGGTCGATCATGTCCTCGCGGTTGGACGCGCCGATCACGATGACGTTCTCCAGGCCCTCCACGCCGTCGATCTCGCTCAGCAGCTGGGGCACGATCGTGTTTTCCACATCGCTGGACACGCCGGACCCGCGAGTGCGGAAGATCGAGTCCATCTCGTCGAAGAACACGATCACCGGCATGCCCTCGCTGGCCTTCTCCCTGGCCCGCTGGAACACCAGCCGGATGTGGCGCTCGGTTTCGCCGACGTACTTGTTCAGCAGCTCCGGACCCTTGATGTTCAGGAAGAAGCTGCGCCGTTCCTTGCCCGGCGCGCCCGAGTCGTCCGGCACGGGCTCCCCGGCCGCGGCCGCGTCCCGCGCGGTCCGCGCCGCCACCTGCTTGGCCAGCGAGTTCGCCACCGCCTTGGCGATCAGCGTCTTGCCGCAGCCAGGCGGCCCGTACAGCAGCACGCCCTTCGGGGGCCGCAGCTGGTGCTCGCGGAACAGGTCGGCGTGCAGGTACGGCAGCTCGATCGCGTCCCGGATCTGCTCGATCTGCGGTCCGAGACCGCCGATCTCGGAGTAGGAGATGTCGGGGACTTCCTCCAGTATCAGCTCTTCGACCTCGGCCTTGGGGATCCGCTCGTAGACGTAGCCGGACCGCGGCTCCAGCAGCAGCGAGTCGCCGGCCCGCAGCGTGTGGCCGATGAGCGGCTCGGCGAGCCTGGCGATGCGCTCCTCGTCTGCGTGCGAGATCACCAGTGCGCGTGCGCCGTCCTCCAGGACCTCCTTGAGCATGACGACTTCGCCGACCGTCTCGTAGCCCTGGGCTATGACGACGTTCAGCGCCTCGTTCAGCACGACTTCCTGGCCCGGCCGCAGCTCCTCGAGCTCGACGCCAGGGCTGACGCTGACGCGCATCTTGCGGCCGCCGGTGAACACGTCGGCCGTGCCATCCTCGGTGGCCTGCAGGAAGATGCCAAAGCCACTCGGCGGCTGAGCCAGCCGGTCGACCTCTTCCTTGAGCGCCAGGATCTGGTCGCGCGCCTCGCGCAGCGTGCCAGCGAGACGCTCGTTCTGGCCGGTGATAGCCGCGAGATTCGACTCGGCCTCGCGCAGCCGCTGCTCCAGCAGGTGCGTCTGCCGCGGCGAGTCGGCGAGCCGGCTGCGCAGGGCGGCGACCTCCTCTTCAAGGAAGGAGACCTGCGTGGTCAGGACCTTGACCTCGTCGTCGTGCCGCCCGGAGTGCACGCTGTCGTCACGAGAGGCCATGCCCCTCACCCCCTCCTGAGAGCCGAGTTACCTAGACCCTACCTATCCAAGGTCAATCCGTAACCTGGCGGCAGGCCTCGAGTCGGCATTCTGCGTTACGATCCGGAAAACTCGCAGCGTGCTCAGTTCCATTCCCTCGCAGTCTCGCCCGACCCGCCTGCATCATGCACCTCGCCAGCACCTCCTGCCTCGGGTGACACTGCTTCGGCTGGCACCGCTTCGGCTGGCGCTGCTTCGGCTGGCACTGCCTTGGCTAGTGCCGCCTGGGCTAGTGCCGCCTGGGCTAGTGCCGCCTCCGCGAGCGCTGCTTCGGCCAGCGCCGCTTCCGCGAGTGCTGCCTCCGCGCCCTTGGACGGCCGACGCCGACGCGGCGGCGCTGTCACGCCATCGGCCAGTCGCCGGGCCGTAATCAGGAAGCCCGTGTGCCCCACCATACGGTGCTCGGGCCGTACGGCAAGCCCGTCGACATGCCAGCCGCGCTGAAATGTCTCCCAGGCAGCAGGCTCGGCGAAGTTCCCCTGCTCTCGCATCGTGCCGACGGACCGCGCCAGCTGGGTGGTCGTCGCGACGTAGCAGCACAGCAGGCCGCCGGGGATCAGCATCGTCGCGGCCGCCGCCACGTGCTCCCACGGCGCGAGCATGTCGAGCACGACGCGGTCGACGTCGCTCAGCCCGGCCGGGTCAAGGTCGCCTACTATCAGCTGCCAGGCCGGGTGCGGGCCGCCGAAGTACCGCTCAACGTTGGCCGCCGCGATCGAGGCGAAGTCAGGCCGGCGCTCGAATGACGTCAGGCTGCCAGCCTCGCCGATCGCCCGCAGCAGCCAGCAAGACAGCGCGCCAGAGCCCGCCCCGGCCTCCACCACGCGGGCACCGGGGAAGACATCGGCGAGGCCGATGATCTGCGCCGCGTCCTTCGGGTACACCACCGCGGCGCCGCGGTCCATGGCCAGCGCGTAATCGGCGAGCAGCGGCCGGAACGCCACGTACGGCGTGCCGCCCGCCGAGGTCACCAGGCTGCCTTCCGGCTGTCCGATCAGGTCGTCGTGCACGAGCGCGCCCCGGTGCGTGTGGAACGTCTTGCCCGGGCTCAGCACAAGTCGGTGCTGGCGACCCTTCGGATCGGTCAGCTGCACCTGGTCGCCGGCCGCGAACGGGCCGCGGGGATGCGTGATCACTGGCCAAGGCTAGCGCCGCGGTCAGGCCTTGCTGCCCGCGAAGGCGTGATCGAGGTCGGTGGTCGCCAGCACGCCGTACACCTCGCCGGACGGCTCGACCAGGAGGTACTCCGAGGCCGGCGCGCGGCGGACCGCCTCGATCAGGTCCATGCCGGACAGGTCGGCAGACAAGATCATATCGGGGTCCAGCGTCCGGGCGAGCGAGCCCGCGTCGATCCACGGCCGGCGCTGCTCGGGGGTGGCGATGACGGCGCCCTCGTTGACGATCGCGATGGGCTTGGCGTCGTGGTCGACGACCACCAGGGCCCTGGCCTGCGCGAGGTCGGCCCGCCTGATCGCTTCGGCGAGAGGCAGGTTGGACGGGATCGGGATCGCGCGACGGGCGAGCGCGCGCGCCTGGATTGCGGGTAGCCGGTCGCGCACCTTGGCTGACCGCAGCGCCTGCCCGGCGCTCATCCACATGAACGCGGCGATGGCCACCAGCCAGAGCCCGTACCCGTTCGCGAGCCCAAACTGGCTCGCCGGCCTGACGAGCGCGACCACCGCGAGCGCGACGGCGATCGCCCGGCCCGCCCAGGCCGCGAGCACCGTGGAGTAGCTGTTCCTGCCGGTCAGCTTCCACAACCCGGCCCGCAGCACCCGGCCGCCGTCGAGTGGCAGCCCCGGCAGCAGGTTAAAAACGCCGACGACGGCGTTTGCGAGGATGACGCGGTCGATGAGGACCCGCGGGATGCCGCGCAGGTCGAGCAGGAGGTTCACGCCGATGCCGATGCCCGCAAGCGCCAGGGACATGGCGGGCCCGGCGGCCGAGACCAGGAATTCCTGGCCCGGCGTCGGTGGTTCCTTTTCGATCTCAGAGAAACCGCCGAGCGGGTAGAGCAGGATCCGGCGCACCGGCAGCCCGAATCCCCTGGCCACGACGCAGTGGCTGAGCTCATGCACCAGGACGGACAGGTACAGCAGGACGACGAAGGCGACCCCGAGGAGGTACCGCGGCACCACCCCCTGGACCGTGCCGGGCAGGGTATTGGAGTTGGAGTACAGCACGACGAGCACCGCCGCCACCACGAACCACCACGGCGAGATGTACACCGGGATGCCAAAGGGCCGCGCGATGATGATGCCAAGCCTCGCGTCCCGCTGCGGGCGCCGCGCCTGGCCGGGCTGGCCCCCCTGCTGCGGGCCATCCTGCTGCATTCCTCCTGCCACGGCATTGATGCTACGCGGCAAAACACTGCATCAGCTCACAGCGGGAACGGGGCCGTTCCAGCGCGCCGTCGCCCTAACGGGCCGCCTGCTGTCAGAGGCGTCGCCTAGTCTGCGAGCATGAGCGACACACTCGCCGAGCAGGCGCCCGCCGACGGCGACGCCGGCCGGCCGGGCCCCAGCCAGTCGGGCCCCAGCCAGTCGGAGCCCAGCGTGTCGGAGCCCAGCGTGTCGGAGGCCAGCCTGTCGGAGCCCAGCGTGTCGGGGCCCAGCGTGTCGGGGCCCAGCCTGTCGCCGTCGCGGGCGGCAGACTTCATGACCTGCCCGCTGCTGTACCGGTTCCGTGTCGTCGACCGGCTGCCGGAGGCGCCGAGCCCTGCCGCGGCGCGCGGCACGCTGGTGCACGCCGTGCTGGAGCGACTGTTCGACGAGCCGGCCGCCGGCCGCACTCCAGCAGCCGCCCGCACCCTGCTAGCGCCGCAGTGGGAGCGCCTCGTCGAGGCCGAGCCCGAGCTGGCGGGCCTGTTCGCCGACGAGGCGGAGCGCAAGGCGTGGACCGACGAGGCCGCGCTCATGCTGGATCGCTACTTCACGCTCGAGGACCCGACCAGGATCGAGCCGAGCTACCGCGAGATGTCAGTGACGACCCTGCTGGAGTCCGGCCTCACGCTCCGCGGCTACATCGACCGCCTGGATATCGCTCCGACCGGCGAGCTTCGCATCGTCGACTACAAGACAGGCGCCGCCCCGCGCGAGGAGTACGAGGCCAGGGCCCTGTTCCAGATGAAGTTCTACGCGGTGGTGCTGTGGCGTACGCGCGGCACGATCCCCCGCCTGCTCCAGCTCATCTACCTGGGCAACGGCGAGATCATGCGCTACGCCCCCGACGAGAGAGACCTGCTCGCCACCGAGCGGAAGATCAACGCGCTCTGGCAGGCCATCGACCGGGCCAGGACGTCCGGTGACTGGCGGCCGCGTCAGAGCAGGCTGTGCGACTGGTGTTCCTTCAAGGCGCTGTGCCCGGTCTACGGCGGCACGCCGCCGCCACTCCCCGAGCAGCCGGCCGGCGACCTCGCCCTCGTCCCTGTGCAGCCGGCGTCCGTGCTGCCAGCGCCCGCCGTGCCAGCGCCGCCCGTGCCAGCACCGGCCCAGGCAGCACCGGCCCAGGCAGCAGACGCGATATAGCACCGCCTTGCGGGGTTCTTTATCGTCCCCAGTGCCGGGCGGGCCGGACAAGCCGCAAGGACGGCGGGCGCCCGTTTGATTGGGCTTTGTCTCGCCGAACGCCTGCTACGTGGTTCGCGGCAGGGGTGGCAGTGGCCCCTCGCCATCCGTAAGAACGACCGCCCCGAGCGACGTTTGCAAGCCGAACTGTGCCCGCGGGACGGAGGGACCGCAGGTCCTGCTGCCAAAGCGTTATCGCAGTTACCTTCCGGATGCCTGCCTGAACCCAGTATAACTTCCCGATAAGGAGGCATCAGATGAGACAGAATTGGTCAAAAGCAGCCAGGCTCGGAGGCCGCACCGGGCTGGGGACGCTTGCCGCTGTCGCTGCGCTCGCGCTGGTCGCGGCCGGCTGCGGTAATAGCACGAGCCCGTCTGCCGGTTCCAGCAGCAACGCCACAACCGGCCACGCCGGCGGCGTGTTCACCATCCTCGCCAACTCGGCCTTTGGCGTGGCCGACCCGGCACAGAACTACACACTCGAAGAGTGGCAACTGCTGATCAACACCCACGACGGCCTCGTCGGCTTCGCGAAGGTGGGCGGCGTCCCCGGCACCAAGATCGTGCCTGATCTGGCGACATCCGTTCCGACGCCGACCAACGGCGGCAAGACCTACGTGTTCAACATCCGCAAGGGCATCAAGTTCTCCAACGGGCAGGTGCTGAAGCCGAGCGACTTCGTCACGACGTTCGATCGGCAGTTCACCGTGCCCGGCCCGACGTCGTTCTACAGCAGTATCGTCGGCGCCAGCACCTGCAGCACGAAGGGCTGCGACCTGAGCAAGGCCGGCGGCGTCGTCGCCGACGACTCGGCCTACACGCTGACCATCAACCTGACCGCGCCAGACGCGGAGCTCATGGATCAGCTGTCGCTGCCGTTCGCTTACGCGATCCCGGCCAGCACCCCGCTGAAGCTGACCGGCAACAACGTGCCGCCCGGTACTGGCCCGTACATGTGGAAGTCCTACAACCCGAACACCGAGGCCGTGCTCGTCCGCAACCCATACTTCAAGGTGTGGAGCGCGGCAGCGCAGCCGGCCGGTAACCCGAACGAGATCATCGAGAAGTACGGCCTGCAGGTCTCGGACGAGGTGACGCAGGTCGAGAACGGCCAGGCCAACGAGGTCTTCGACGGCGACTCGATCCCGTCCGACCAGCTGACCACGCTGAACGGCGCGCAGTATGCCGGCCAGGTGCACGTCAACACGCTGACCGCCGACTGGTACATGGCGCTGAACACCCAACGCCCACCGTTCAACAACGTGCTGGCCCGCGAGGCCATCAACTACGCCGCCAACCGGTCGGCCTACGTGAAGATCGCTGGAGGTCCGCAGCTGGCCGTCCCGGCCTGCCAGATCCTGCCGCCGAACTTCCCGTCCTACACCCCGTACTGCCCGTACACCACCGGGCCGCACACCACCTGGTCCGGACCGGATCTGGTCAAGGCAAGGGCGCTGGTGAAGCAGTCAGGCACCCTCGGCATGAAGGTTGTCGTGAACGACGCCAACGACCAGGTCAACACCGCGCTGGCGGAGCAGATGGTCGCCGACCTGAACTCCATCGGCTACAAGGCGAGCACCCAGCTGCTCACGGCCGCGGCCCAGTACCCGTTCGTGCAGAACTCCGCGAACTCGGCCAAGTGGAACGTCGCGTGGTCGGCCTGGTACCAGGACTACCCCGCGCCGTCCGACTTCCTTAACGTCCTGCTCGGCTGCGGAAGCATCCACAAGAACAGCGACGCCAGCCCCAACATCGCCGCGTTCTGCGACCCCGCCATCCAGGCAAAGATCAACCAGGCGGAGGCCGTGGCGCCCACCAACCCGACGCTGGCCGCATCCCTGTGGACGCAGGTGGACCACGCGGATACCGACAAGGCAGCATGGGTCGACCTGTACAACCCGAAGCAGATCGACTTCCTGTCGAAGAACGTGCAGGGTTACCAGTGGAACCCGCAGTGGTACATCCTGATCGACCAGCTCTGGCTGTCGAAGTAGGGCGCAAGATCTTGACGAAGACCTCGGCCTTCCTAGAGAGCCCTTCACAGAGAGCAGAGCATGGCTGCTGTAGCTGAGCAGGCCACGTCTACGGAGTTGCGACCGGCTGTCGCCGGCCGCAACCCGTGGGCGCTGGCCTGGCGCAGGCTCCGGGGCAACCGCATCGCGCTGGCTGCCCTGGTCCTCTTCCTCCTCATCATCGTGCTGAGCCTGGCGGCGCCGCTGTACGCGCATGACGTCGCGCACGTCGCCAACCCCTTCAGCCCAAACCTCAACGGCACGACCGTGGTCAATGGCCACGTCGTGCCAGTTATGCAGCAGGGCGGCGGCGTCCTGAAGCTGGGCGAGACCCCCGTCGGCGCGACATGGGATGTGCACCACTACTTCCTCGGTGCCGACCTGCTCGGGCGCGACGTGGCATCGCTGCTGCTGTACGGCGGGCGCGCGTCCCTCCAGATCGGCATCAGCTCGGCGGTCCTGTGCAGCCTCATCGCGACCGTCGTGGCGCTCATCGCCGGGTTCTTCGGCGGGCTCACCGACACGATCTTGTCCCGGCTGATGGACGTCATCTGGGCGTTCCCGGTCCTCCTGCTGGCCATCTCGATTGCCACCGAGTTGCTGACGCACAGCAACGGCGTCCGAGTCGGCCCGCTGCGCATCACCGCCACCAGCCTGTGGACGCCGACCGTCATCATCGCGCTCATCTTCGTGCCGTACGTGTACCGGCCCGTCCGCGGCCAGGTGCTGTCGGTGGTGAACAAGGAGTTCGTTGAGGCCGCCATCGCGCAGGGCGCGTCAAACTTCCGGCTCATCTTCTCCGACATCCTGCCGAACGTCGTCTCGACGGTCATCGTGCTGATGCCGCTGATGGTCGCTCAGACGATCCTGACGGAGTCGGCGCTGTCCTTCCTGTCCGTCGGCGTCCAGCCGCCCAACGTCAGCTGGGGAACGATCATCGCCAACGGCCAGGACTTGCTGTACACGCGCCCGTGGGTCTCGCTCGCTCCAGGCATCATGATCGTGCTCACTGTGCTCGCGCTCAACGTACTCGGGGACGGCGTGCGAGATGCACTGGATCCACGCGCCAAGCTGAGAGTGCGGTAGCCGGTGCTGACGTTTATCGTGCGGCGCACGCTATGGACCGCGCTCGTGATGTTCGTGATCACGGCCCTGGTTTTCATCATCTTCTTCAAGACGCCCGGCGTCGACCCGGCCCGTGCCATCGCCGGCCGCAACCCGAGCCCGCAGACGCTCGCCGAGGTCCGCGCCCAGTTCGGGCTCGACCGGCCGCTCGTGGTCCAGTACGGCCTGATGATGAAGCGGATCTTCATCACCCGCAACCTGGTGTCCTACTCCGATCAGGGCGTGCTCGTGGTCCCGGAGATCTTCGCGGCCGCACCAGCCACGCTGTCGCTGGTCTTCGGTGCCGCCGCGATCTGGATCATCATGGCCATCGTGATGGGCGTGGCGGCGGCCAGGTTGCGCGGCCGCATCTACGACCCGATCCTGATGATCCTGGCGCTGATCGGCGTATCGACACCGGTGTTCTGGCTTGGTCAGGTCATCAACCTGATTACGCAGAGCAAGCTGCACAGCAGCGTGTTCAGCTGGGTGCCGGCGCTCGGCTACACCGCGTTCACCACCAACCCGGCGCTGTGGTTCAAGGGCCTCATCTTCCCGTGGATCGCGCTGTCCATCCTGTACATCGGCTTCTACGCCCGGGTGCTGCGCGCCAACCTGCTGGAGATCCAGACCGAGGACTACGTGCGGACGGCGCGGGCCAAGGGGTTGTCCGAACAGCGCGTACTGGTCCGACATACGCTGCGCACGTCGATGATTACGTTCGTCAGCCTCTTCGGCCTGGACTTCGGCGCCCTCGTCGGGGGCGGCGCGATCCTGACGGAGGTGGTGTTCGGCATCCACGGCGTCGGCTACCTGACCTACCAGGCCCTGCAGAATCTGGATTTGCCGACCATCATGGCTACCGTCATCTACGGCGGCTTCTTTATCGTTCTGGCCAATGCGCTGGTGGATATCGGCTACGCATGGCTTGACCCGAGAGTGCGGCCGACAGGATGAACACCCCGCTGCTGGAAATACGCAACCTGAAAGTGTCGTTCCGCACCGACGACGGCGTGGTCCGGGCCGTCGACGGCGTGTCGGCGACGCTGTATGAGGGCGAGACGCTGGGCATCGTCGGTGAGTCCGGCTCCGGCAAGAGCGTCACGATGATGTCGGTGATGCGGCTGATCACCGACCCGAACGCCCAGTTCGAAGGCGAGGTCCTGTACAAGGGCACCAACCTGATGAGCCTGCCGCAGAGCGAGATCCGCTCGATCCGCGGCGCTGGCATCGGCATGATCTTCCAGGATCCGATGACCTCGCTCAACCCGGTGTACAAGGTCGGCTGGCAGATCGAGGAGCAGATCCGCGAGCACGAGAAGATCAGCAAGCACGCGGCGCGCGCCCGCGCCATCGATCTGCTCACGTCCGTTGGCATCCCCAACGCGCGCGAGCGCGTTGACGCCTACCCGCACCAGTTCTCCGGCGGCATGCGGCAGCGCGTCATGATCGCGATGGCCGTGTCCTGCAACCCGGATGTGCTCATCGCCGACGAGCCGACGACAGCCCTGGATGTCACGATCCAGGCCCAGATCCTGGGCCTGATCAAGAAGCTGCGTGAGGACTATGGCACGGCCGTCGTGCTGATCACGCATGACATGGGCGTAGTCGCCGACATGGCCGACCGCATCGCCGTCATGTACGCGGGCAAGATCGTGGAGCAGGGCACCCAGCGCGAGCTGTTCTATGACCCGCAGCACCCCTACACCTGGGGCCTGCTCGGCTCAATCGCCCGGCTTGACCGGCCGCGGCCGCGGCGGCTCGCCGCGATACCCGGCCTGCCCCCATCACTGCTCAACCTGCCCGAAGGCTGCTCCTTCGCTGACCGGTGCGGGCACCGGTTCGAGCGCTGCTCGGAGCAACCCCTGCTGCTCGACCGGGGCGGCGACGGTCATCTGGACGCCTGTCACCTCTCGAGGCAGGAGAAGAAGGACGTCCGGGACGCGACGATCCACCCCGAGCTGGTCGAGGAGAAGCCGTGACCGACAACGCAGCAGCGGACCTGCCGGTGCTCGAGGCAGGCCCGGATATCGCCGCGGGTGAGGTCCTGCTGCGGGCTGAGCACATCAAGAAGTACTTCCCGATCCGCAGCGGCATCCTGATCCAGCGCGAGGTCGCCCGCGTGCACGCGGTCGACGACGTCAGCTTCGAGCTGCGCGCAGGCGAGACCCTCGGCCTGGTTGGCGAGTCCGGGTGCGGCAAATCCACCCTGGCCCGCTGTATAGCCCGGCTGTACGACATCACCAGCGGCTCCCTGGTGTTCGAGGGCAAGGACATCTCGGGGTACTCCCGCCGGCAACTCCGGCCGGTCCGGCGCGAGCTGCAGATGGTCTTCCAGGATCCGTATGCCTCGCTCAACCCGCGCAAGCGCGTCGGCGCGATCATCTCGGACCCGCTGCGCATCCACCACGCGGGCAGCAGGGAGCAGATCCGCAAGCGCGTCGTGGAACTGCTCGAGCTCGTCGGCCTGTCGCCTGAGCACATCAACCGGTACCCGCACGAGTTCTCCGGCGGGCAGCGGCAGCGCATCGGCGTGGCCCGCGCGCTGGCACTCAAGCCGAAGCTCGTCATCGCCGACGAGCCGGTGTCGGCCCTGGACGTGTCGATCCGCGCCCAGGTCATCAACCTGCTCGACGATCTTCAGGACGAGCTCGGGCTGACCTACATCTTCATCGCCCACGACCTCGGCGTGGTCCGGCACGTATCCGACCGGATCGCGGTCATGTACCTGGGCAAGATCGTCGAGATCTCGCCCGCCGATGAGCTGTACGAGCGGCCGGTGCACCCCTACACCGAGGCCTTGCTGTCAGCGGTGCCGATCCCCGACCCCGATCTGTCCGCCCGTCGGCAGCAGATCGTGCTGGAAGGGGACGTGCCGAGCCCCATATCGCCGCCAACTGGCTGCCGGTTCCATCCGCGCTGCCGCTACGCCACAGATATCTGCAAGACGCAGGAACCGCCGCTGGTCCAGCACGGCAGCCTCGGCCACCTGGCTGCTTGCCATCACCCGCTGACTATGGGCCAGCACCCAGCGCAGGCCGGGCTGGACGGGGAACTGGGCTCAGCGCCCGTGGCAGCGCCCAGGCTAGTGCCGGCCAGGCCGATCCCCTCGATCCCGCCGGAGATCCTCGGCTCGCCGGGTGGCTAGCTGATGCCGTGGCGCTTCAGGATGTCCCGTACGTCGCTCAGGTCATCGTCTTGATCGGCCGGGACTGCGGCCTTGCCGCGGGCCGACGGCCCTGACTTAGCTGACACAGCTGGCACTGACGAGGTCGCCGGCTTGCCGCCGCCCGAGCGGCCGTCGCCACGCCCGGACTTGTGGCGCTTGCGCCACCGGACGAGCGGGATGCCCCCGGAGACCAGGAACAGCAGCGCCGAGACGGCGACCACGATGACACCCAGGTACGTGGTGGGCGAGAACACGAAGGCACCAGCGAACTGGACGATCGCGGAGACGATGCGGCCGATCAGGCCTAGCGCGTGCGTGAGCCACGCCGCTAGGGGCAGCAGCGACCAGGCGATGCCGCGGATGCCACTGCGAGCGCCCTTCTTGCGCCAGGTAATGACGCTAAGGACAAGTCCGACAATCGTGACGAGCAGAAACACGGGCCCGGCCCATGAACTAGTGGCAAAGCTGAGCCAGCTATTCACTGCCGCCTCCCCTCGCGGCCGCGGCGGAAGCGCACGGCCCTAGGCGCGAACAGGTCCATTGTTGCACATCAAATGCGCTCGCGTCATATCGCAAAGCCGGCCCGAGCCGCGAGCTCCGGCAGGGTGATCCCGGCAAGCGAGCTCAGCACAACTCGGCCGGGCCGCTCGGGCACCGGCACAACGCTCGGCACGGCCACGGTCCGGTAGCCGGCGGCCTCTGCCGCCAGGACGCCGTTCACCGAGTCCTCCAGCGCGATGCACTGCTGCGGCTCGACACCGAGCTTGGCTGCGGCCAGCAGGTAACCCTCCGGGTCCGGTTTGGTCCGCGACACGTCGGCGGCGCAGACGATCACCGGGAACACCACATCCAGCTGCGCCAGCACGGCATCGACGACCTCTGACTCTGACGACGTCACCAGCGCGTGCGGCAGCCCCGCAGCTTGTACCTGCCGGACGAGCTCAAGTGCGCCCGGCAGCACCGGCACCGGGCCAGCGGTCAGCAAGCCAATCATGGCGTCCGTCAGCCAGCGGGCAACGGCGGCGGGCTCAGCCGGCCTCGTTCCCTTGCTCAGGAGGTATGCGACGGTCGTCGCCATGGACCCGCCGACCAGGACATCCTGGTCACCATGCGCCCAGGTGCCCTGCAGTCGCTCCATGACGGCGCTCTCCGCCTGAAACCAGAGCGGCTCGGAGTCGACGAGGAGTCCGTCCATATCGAAGGTGATAGCCCCGAGCTCCGGGGACGCAGCTGTGTGTCCAGATCGCGACATGATGATCCCATCCTAGGTACCTCCTCTGATTGACTCGACAAGGCAGTCTTTTCTTGTCTCCTGGATCAGGGAACATAGGCTTGACCCCAAGGGCACTGTGGCGTGCGCGCACTAAGGAGGTGGCTGGCGATCGAGCTCGACGCTGTAGGCAAACTCACCTCGCCTGCACTGATCGCTGCCTTCGAAGGCTGGAACGACGCTGGCGAAGCCGCCAGCAGCGCGATCACGCAGCTGGCCTTGGCCTGGGACGCCAAGGCCATCGGTGAGATCGACCCCGAGGACTATTACGACTTCCAGGTCACCAGGCCGGTGATGGAAGTGTCCGATGGTCACGCCGAGGAACTGGTCTGGCCGACCACGCGGCTCGCGATCGCCCGCCCGCCCGAGGCCGGGCGCGACCTGATCCTGCTGCACGGCATCGAGCCCAACATGCGCTGGCGGGGCTTCACCGCCGAGCTCGTTGGCGCGTTCACTGACCTCGGCGTCGAGCTTGTCATCCTGCTCGGCGCGCTGCTGGCCGACTCACCCCACACCAGGCCGCTCCAGGTCACCGCCGCCACCTCAGGCGCCGAGCTGGCTGCTCAGCTGCACGTGGAGCCCGTCGACTACAAGGGCCCTACCGGGATCGTCGGCGTGCTGCAGCAGGCCAGCTCAGCCGCCGGGCTGCCGTCGGTCTCGCTGTGGGCGGCTGTGCCGCATTACGTGGCACAACCCCCAAGCCCGAAGGCCACGCTGGCTTTGCTGCGCAGCGTCGAGGACATCCTGGACATCTCGTTGCCCCTGGCCGACCTGCCAGCCGAGGCACGGGCCTGGGAACGGGGTGTCGACGAGCTAGCCGAGCAGGACAGCGACGTGGCCGAGTACGTGCGCAGCCTCGAGGAGGCCAAGGACGCCACGGACCTGCCCGAGGCGAGCGGCGACGCGATCGCCCGTGAGTTCGAGCGGTACCTGCGCCGTCGTGGTGACCGGGGCGAGCACGGTGGCCGCTAGACGCCGAGGCCGCTAGGCACCGGGCCGCCTAGATGGGCGGCCAGGGCACCGCCGGCCAGTCGTCGGGCGGAAGCGGGTGAACCTTGTGCGCGAGCAGCAACTCCACCCGCCTGGTCGTCGCGGCCACCTCCGCCGGGGTCAGCCAGCTGCCGAGTTCTGCCGCCAGGTCGCCGTCGGTCAGCAGGTCGCGCAGGCCGGCCAGCGTGGTCAGCGCCTCGCTGGTCAGCCGCTTCCCGCGCCACTGCCATAGCACCGTGCGAAGCTTGTACTCCGAGCCGAAGCAGACCCCGTGATCGCAGCCGTAGAGGCCGCCGTCGGCCACCGGCAGCAGATGCCCGATCTTGCGGTCAGCGTTATTCACCACAGCGTCGAAGACCGCCATCTGCCGTAGCCGGGAGTCACTGCTGCGGGCCAGCTCGACCAGGTCGGTGGTCTCGTCAGCGTCGATCCACAGCTGGCACATGCCGGGGCCGAAGGGGCCGTCGCGGTACACAGTCGGCGGCACGACGTCGAAGCCGCCAGCCCGCGACACCACGTAGGCGGCCAGCTCGCGGCCCGCCAGCGTGCCATCGGGGAAGTCCCACAGCGGCCGTTCGCCTGCGACCGGCTTGTAGACGCAGGCGGTCTGCGTCCCCGCGCTGTCAATGATGCAGTACATGGTCGCGTTCGACGCGTCGACGAGACGGCCCTTGACGTCGAGAGTGCCGGTAGCGAGCAGCTCCAGGATGTCCGCCTCGTCACCCGGGCTCGTCGGATGCCGCGCCGCGTCCGGCATCCCCGGCAGGGCGTTAGCGGACTCGCCGCCGGCTGGCGGCGGATTCGCTGGCCGGCCAGCCCTGGCTCGCTGCTCCCGCCACGCTCTCCTGCTAGCCGACGCGTCCCTGCTGGCCGACGCTTCAGACATGCCCGACCCGGTGGCCGTTCTGGCGTGGGCACACATGGCCAGCCGGCTCGAGTGGCAGCCCGCAGAGCGGGCACGGGGGCCGGCCCTGGCGCACGACCTGGATCGCGCGCCGGGAGAATGCGCGCGCCGCATCGGCCGTGATGCGCACGCGCAGTATGGCCGGGCCATCGTCGGGGACGTCGTCGGCCAGCGGCTCGAGCGGCTCCTCGCTCTCCTCCTGCGCCTCGATGATGACGCGATCGCCGTCATGATCCCAGGCGAGCGCGATGGCGCCGACCCTGAAGTCCTCTGTGAGCGGCAGGTCGAGCGGGCCGTCGTCGACCTCGTCGCCGGCTTCCGACGCCGCACCCGTGCGGCGCGCCACCTCGTCCAGCAGCTCGTCCAGCCGCTCGGCGAGCTGGCTCACCTGTCCTTTTTCCAGGGCGACGCTGGTCACCCTGATGCCCATGGTCGCCTGGAGGTAGAACGTCCGCTCCCCAGGCTGGCCGACGGTGCCCGCGACGAATCGCTCGGGCGGGTCGTACGAGTAGACCGGCATGACCCCTATCCTCTCGCGCAAACGGCCGGCTGCCAGCCCGGTCCTCAACAGTCAGGCTACCGGCGTCCGGTGCGGCTAGCTGCCGCTGCCCGCTCCCCCACCGATCGCCGCATCGGCTTGCGCGTGCGCTTTCGCAGCCGTGCGGGCGAGGCCGGCGAGCGCCGCGGCGTCTGGCCCGGTGTCGTTCATCCGCAGCACGAACGGGCGCAGCGTGGTGTACCTGATCACGCTCAGCGAACAGGGATCCACCTGGATTCGCTGCGACATGTCCAGGTGCATGCCGAGCGCATCGGCCAGGATGGCCTTGATGACATCGCCGTGCGAGCAGATCAGGTACGTGGCGTCGCCGCCCAGCCGGGCGTTCCAGTCGCGGACGGCGGCGACGGCGCGCTGCTGCATGCCGAGCATGTACTCGCCATCCGGGCCCGGGAACCGGACCGCGCTCGGATGCGCCTGCACCACGCGCCAGAGCGGGTCGCGGGCGAGCTTGCGCAGCGGCTGGCCGGTCCAGTCGCCGTACCGGCACTCGCCGAGGCGGTCCTCGACGGTGACGGCCGGCGAGCCCGCGTGATCGCTGCCGCCCTGCCGGACTGCGATCGCCGTCGCTGTCTGCATGCACCGCTCCAGCGGGCTGCTCACGATCGCCGCGAGCGGGAGCCGCGCCAGCCTCTCGCCGACGGCCGCAGCCTGGGCCTCGCCTCGGTCATCAAGCGTGATGCCAGGCAGCCAGCCGGTCAGCGCCTTGCCGGTGGATGAGGTCAGGCCGTGCCGGACGATGAGCACGACAGTCATGGGAGTATCACGGTCATTTCTCGACTCTAGCGGCGCGGCCGCGGTGGCCTGCGTCAGCCGGGCCGCTCTGACACCACGTACGTGGACGCGCCGAAGGACACCATGTCGCCGGCCCGTACCGGGATCGGGCTGCTGACGCGCCAGCCGTTGAGCCGCGTTCCGTTCGTTGAGCCTAGATCGGCGAGCACCCAGCCACCGGCTGCCCGTTCCAGGCTGGCATGCCAGCGTGACACCGTCTCGTCGGCGAGCGTCATGTCGCAGTCGCGCTCTCGCCCGATGGTGAATCGCGGCTGCGTGCCGGCCGGCAGGGTCAGCACCGGCGGCCAGCCGCGCAGCCAGCGGTCCGTGGCGTGGATGGCCCGCCGGCAGGCCGCCAGCGCCACTGCCCGCAGTCGGCGCGAGCCCGGCAGGTCGGCGACCAGCCCGCGCAGTTCGCCGTTGGTTCGCGCGCGTAGCGCCCCGTCGACCCGGTGCGCGAGCGTGTCATGGCTCAGCCGCCCTGCGGCGAACCCGTCACCGAGCGCGGCCAGCGCTTGTTCTCGGTCTGCATCGGACGGCCGCCCACCGTCCGGCCCGTGCGGTCTGCTGTCTTGGGGTGCCACCACATCAGGATTATCAGTGCCACAGCGGGCGGCCGACAAGCTCAAACCTGCCCAGATTCTGCATGCGGTACTGGCGAAGCGGCGACCGCCCAGACATCTCTAATGCAGCCGGACCCGCGGATCGAGCACCGCGTAGAAGATGTCCACGATCAGGTTGGCGATGATCACCCCGGCCGAGGCCACGATCACCACGCCGATGACCACGGGCAGGTCCTGCTGCAGGATGCCGGTGATCGCCACGTAACCGAGACCCGGCAGTCCGAACACCGTCTCCGTGATGATCGCGCCGCCGATCAGCACGCCGACGTCCAGGCCGAACTGGGTGACGACGGGCGTCAGCGAGGAGCGCAGGTTATGCCGGAGGATCAGGCGCCGCTCGCTCATCCCCTTGGACCTGGCGGTCCGGATGTAGTCCTCGCTGAAGACCTCCAGCATCGAACCGCGCGTCAGCCGGGTGTAAGTGGCAGCCGAGACCAAGGCCAGCGTGATCCACGGCAGGATCAGCGCCTGCGCCCACTTGGCCGGGTTCTGCGAAAACGGCACCCACGTCCCAGGAGCCGGGAAGATGCCAATGTGGTGGATGGTGAGCTCGTAGTAGAGACCCAGAATCAGCAGCAGGCCGAGTACGAACGTGGGCATCGAGTAGAACACGAGCGCCAGCGTGGTGAACGTCCGGTCCCAGACCGACCGGGTCTTCACAGCGGAGACAATGCCACTCGCCAGGCCCAGAGCCAGCCACAGGATCGCCGAGCCGACGACCAGCGACAGCGTGATCGGGAACGCGGCGGCAATCACGGAGTTCACGGACGAACCGTGGTAGTAGTCATAGCCGAGGTTGCCGTGAAATACCAGCAGCTTGAAGAAGTGCCAGTACTGCACGGGTATCGGCCGGTCCAGCAGGAGGCGGTGCGCCACCTGCGCCACCTGGACCGCTGTCGCCTGACGGCCGGCCAGCACTCGAGCGACCGCGCTCGGGCCGGGCCCGACGAAGAAGATCAGGAAAACTGTGACTGTCATGAGCCAGAGCACGAATAGGCCCTGCAGGATGCGGCGAACAAGGAACCTGGTCACGTTGAATACTCCTAGACGAACAGATCGCCGCGCGGGTCGAAGGCATCCCTGACCCCGTCGCCGAAGATGTTGAAGGCCAGCGTCGTAATCAGCAGCGCCAGGCTGGGGAACACCAGGTACCACCAGGCCCCGTACAAGTACACGCTCTGGGACGCGTCGATCATCGCGCCCCAGTCCGCGGTCGGCGGGAGGACGCCGACACCGAGGAAGGACAGCGACGCCTCACCGACGATGGTCGCCGGGATGAGCAGGGTGCTGTAGACGATCAGGGGCGCCAGCAGGTTCGGCAGGATGTCGACGAACATGATCCGCCAGGGTCCGGCGCCGAGCGCGCGGGCCGCCTCGACATATTCCTTCTCCCGGATCGACAGCACCTGGCCGCGGACGATCCGGCCGACCGAGGCCCAGCCGAAGAAGCCCAGGACGATGATGACCACCGGCAAGCCTGGCTTGATCGGGCCGATCGGATGGATCTGGACCACGGAGATCAGCGAGATCGCCAGCAGCAGGAAGGGGATCGATAGCAGCCAGTCCATGAACCTGGCCAGGACCGAGTCCACGAGTCCGCCGAAGAAGCCGGCCGCGAGGCCGATGACGAGCCCGCCCAGCACGGTCAGCGCCGTGGCGGCAACGCCTACGAAGAGCGAGACCCGCGCGCCGTAGGCGATCCGGACGAGGATGTCGCGGCCCTGGTCATCGCTGCCGAGCCAGAACGTGCTGCTCGGGCCGACGGGCTGGCCCAGCGCGTTCAGCCCGAGCGGCGGCTGCGGCCCGCGGAACTGCTGGAGGTTCCCGTGGCCGGTGATCGCGGCCACGACCGGGGCGCAGATGGCGATCAACACGACGAGGCCGATGACGGTGAGCGAGATCATGGCGACGCGGTCGCGGCGCAACCGCCGCCAGGCCAGCACCCATGGGCTATGGCCTTCGATCTTCTTCGCGGCCTCGCCCTCGGCGACCGGGAGCATGACCTCCGCGGCGACCTCCGACGCGCCGACGGCGACTGCATCACCAACGTTGTAGGTCACGATGCCTCCCCTCCTGGAGCGCCGGTCAGGGAGGTCCCGATGATGCCGGACTCGATGACGCGCTGGTCAGCGCTGATGGCTGGCCGGGACTTCGAGATGTCCTCGCCGTCCTCGACCGGGAAATGACAGGCCGTCAGGTGCACCGCTTCGTCGCCGAGCCTGGGCACGAGCTCGGGCACGTTGTCGACGCAGTCCTGCCGAGCCTTCGGGCAGCGCGGGTGGAACCGGCAGCCGGACGGCGGGCTGATAGGCGACGGCACATCGCCCACCAGGATGATCCGTTCCCGCTTGCTGACCGCCGCCGGGTCCGGTACGGGGACCGCAGACAAAAGCGCGTCGGTATAGGGGTGCCTGGGGTGGGCCCACATCTGCTCGACCGGCGCCTGCTCGGTGATCTTGCCGAGGTACATGACAGCGACCCGGTCACTGACATGCCGCACCACCGACAGGTCGTGCGCGATGAAGATGTACGTCAGGCCGAGCTCTCTCTGCAGGTCGGCGAGCAAGTTGATGATCTGGGCCTGGATCGACACGTCGAGGGCGGAGACCGGCTCGTCGCAGATGATGAGCTTCGGCGTAAACGCCAGTGCCCTGGCTACCCCGATCCGCTGCCGCTGCCCGCCGGAAAACTCGGCCGGGAATCGGTTGTAGTGCTCGGGATTAAGGCCGACCAGCTCCATGAGGTGCTGTACCCGCCGCTTGCGGTCGGCGCCTGATGCGATGTTGTGAATGGCGAACGGGTCACCGATGATCGATCCAACCCGGCGCCGCGGGTTCAATGACCCGTACGGGTCTTGGAAGATCATCTGGATCTCGCGGCGGAACGGGCGCATCCGCCGGGCGGAGATGCTGCTGATGTCATTGCCGTCGAAGACGATCTGCCCGGAGGTGATGTCGTAAAGCCTCGCGACACAGCGCGCGAGCGTCGACTTGCCACAGCCAGTCTCGCCGACAAGGCCGAGCGTCTCGCCATGGCGAACCTCCAGGCTCACGCCGTCCACCGCGTGCACGTATTCTCGCCGGCCGCGCTGGATCAGCGCGCCCGACTTAACGGGGAAGTGCTTGAACAGGTTCTCCACCCGCAGCAGTACGTCACCGCCGGTCGGCTTCTCCTGGCTGGCTGATCTGCTCGATGCCGTCGTGAACTGTGCGTCCATCGCCATGCTCATGCCTCCGCGCTAACGGGCAGTGACTCCCCGATGACCTTGCGCCGCACACGCTCGCGGCTGGCCCGGTCGTGCGGCAGCCAGCAGGCTGACAGGTGCTCCAGCTCGGTGCCAGCCTGTGCGAGCGGCGGCATCTCGGTCCGGCAGCGGTCCATCACGTAGGCGCACCGGGCCGCGAACGGGCAGCCCGGTGGCACGTTGATCGGGCTCGGTGGCTGGCCGGGGATCGGGCGCAGCCGCTCGCGTTCGCCGCCAGAGGCGGGCAGCGACTGCAGCAGGCCCTCGGTGTACGGGTGATGGTAGGCGGTGAACGTAGTCATCCGGTCCGCCTGCTCCATCACCATCCCGCCGTACATGACGACCACCTCGTCCGCGACATCGGCGATCACACCGAGGTCGTGGGTGATGAGGATGACGGCGGTCCCGAACTCGGCCTGGAGCCTGCTGATCACCTGCAGTACCTGCGCTTGAACGGTCACGTCCAGCGCCGTGGTGGGCTCGTCCGCGATTAGCAGGGCTGGGTTCAGCGCCATCGCCATCGCGATCATTGCCCGCTGCCGCATACCGCCGGAGAACTGGTGCGGGTAATCATCCACCCGGCGGTCGGCCTGCGGGATGCCGACTAGCTGGAGCAGCTCGACGGCCCGCTTCTTTGCCTGGGCCTTCGAGATTTCCTTGTCGTGCAGGCGGATCATCTCGACGATCTGCCAGCCCACCCGGTAGAACGGGTGCAGGCTCGACAGCGGATCCTGGAAGATCATTCCGATCTTCACGCCACGCACTTGCTGCAACTCCGCCGGCGTCATCGTGAGCAGATCTCTGCCCTCGAAGAGCGCCTGGCCGGAAACCCGCGCGCCGCGGGTCAGCCCCATGATCGTCTGGGTGGACACGCTCTTGCCGGACCCGGACTCGCCCACGATGCCGAGGGTCTGACCCGCGTCGACATCGAACGAGATGCCCCGCACCGCGTTGACGATTCCGTCATCGGTGCGGAACGACACGTGCAGGTCCTGCACCTCCAGTAGCGGCACGCTAGCCCCCTCCATGGCCTGGCCTTGCGCATGCCCGGAACCTTGCGTTGCGGGGCATGCCGTCAATCAAAAGTATATGTCTTGTATGTACTGCCTTGTAACGTCTCGCCCTGTACACCTACCAGGCGCCCCAGCGAGATCCGCCGGGGCGCCTGGCAGCTAGTGCTGGACCGATCAGCCCTACGGGGTGCTCAGCCAGACATTGGTGTAGTCGTAACCCTGGATCGCCGGCACGTACACCGCGTTGTGCACGTAGCTGGCGTGGTACAGCGGCTGCAGCGGCTGCGTGATCGGGTAGAACGGTGCGTCCTTCATGACTTGCTGGTCAGCCTGCGCCCACATGGTGGCCGCGGCGCTGGCACTGGCCTGCGACGACGCCTGGGTGATCAGCGCGTTCACCGTCGGGTTGTTGTAGAACCCGAAGTCGCTGCCCGATGGCGGGTACGAAGCAGCCCCGTAGAACAGCGGCTTGAAGAACGACGTCGCGGCGTCGCCGTACCAGTCCGGACCCCAGCCAGCCAGGGACACGTCCCAGGCACCGCTCTTTGCGACGGACGGGACGGTCAGGTACTTCGCGTAGAAGTCCGCGCTCGGGACGCCCACGCCCGTGAGCTTGATCCCGGCCGGGGCCAGGTCAGCCTGCAGGGTCTGGAACGCCTTAACCGACGCGGTGCTGGACGGCCGGTACAGGAACTTCAGGGTCAGACCGTGGGGGTACCCAGCCGAGGCCAGCAGCGACTTCGCCTTGGCCGTGTTGAACGGGTACGGGTCGTAGCCCTTAGGCACGTCCTGCGCGCCGTTGATGCCATCCGGCAGGACGTGGGTCAGCGGCGGGCTCAATGTCGCGCCGTTGAAGTCCTGGATCAGGTGGGCCCTGTTGATCGCGTAGCTGATCGCCTGGCGCACCTGCACCTTGGCCATCGCGCCGGTGTTGTTCGGCGAGACCGTGTCGAACACGACGTAAGGGTTCGTGGAGAACGTCGGCCCGAGGCTGAAGTTCTTGCCGCCGTGCTGCATCTGGGCCACGAGCCCCGGCACCGAGGCGACCGGCGGGAAGCTGTCCCACTCTGCGCCCGCTGCCGCCGTGTTGGTCTGCAGCTCGGTCTGGTTGGTCGTCTGGTCACCGGTCTCGGTCACGTTGATCTGGTCAACGTAGGCCTTCCGGATCGGGTCCGAGGACGCCTGCCAGGCCGGGTTGCGGACCCAGGTGATCTTCCGGGTCGGCACGTAGGTCTGCACCTGGTACGGCCCGTCGGCGATCGTGTGCTGCTGACTTGTCGCGCTGCCCGGCACGTAGGCAAGGCTCTCCACCGGGGCCGGGCTGAAAGCGTCCAGCTGCAGCTCATCGGTGAAGTACGAGGCCGGCTGGGTCAGGTTGTAGGTGATCGTCTGGCCGGACACCGTCACACCCGAGATCTGGTGGGTGTCGACGTAGTTCTTGATTTTCGACACAGTGGCCGTCGACCCGAGGGCCTGGAAGCCGGTGCAGAACTGGGTGTACCCGACGATGATGGACTCGAAGTCCGGCAGTCCGCCGAACGGCACGACCGGGTTGCACGCCCGCTTCAGGCCCAGCAGAGCGTCAGCGGCCGTGACCTGGCGGGCCGGCGTGGTGTTCCACTGCGCGCCGGTCCGGATGGTGACCGCGTAGGTCTTGCCGCCATTGGTGATGACGGGCGCCGCAGTAGCAAGGTCGGGCACGACGTTCGTGGTCTGTCCCGGCGTGGACGAGTAGCCATACAGGCCCCGCTGCCACAGGCGCTGGCCCAGGGCGTCGATCGTGTAATAGCTGATGTTGTAGTCCATGTAGGTGACGTCACCGGTGCCCACCAGGTTGAGCGTCCCGCCCTGCTTGGGCGTCCCGGTACCGGGGTTGAGTCCCTGCAAGCCACTGTTCAAGCTGGGTGCGCCAGACGACGACGGTCCTGCTGACGGCGTTGCTGAGCTGCTGCATGCCGCGACTGCGAGCGCCGCAACAGCCAGCCCCGACAGGGCCAGCCCGCTGCGTGTATGTGTCCGCATCGACACTCTCCTCCTCCCACTTTCTTCCGTGAGGGTTCTTGTCTTCGGTTCAGTGACCGGGAGGCCACTGCCCCACGGCACGATGACCCGCCAGGCGGCGAGCCGTCGCGTCATAGTAGGACTTCCATGGCGAATTCGGGAACGCCACAGGCATTCAGTCGCGAATCGTGATGCGACAGTGACCTGGTGATTATAGGACTGCAACTCACCATCGCGGAAGGTGTTGACCCAGGTCACAAAGGCCCCACCTGCCAGCCCGCTGTGTTGCCGCGTCGCTTGCGGGATCAGGCGCCCATCGCGTGTGCGCCGCCGTCGACGTGCACGATTTCCCCGGTCGTGGCCGGGAACCAGTCCGACAGCAGCGCCACGCACCCGCGGGCAGCGGGCTCGGCGTTGCTCAGGTCCCAGCCGAGCGGCGCCCGCTGCGCCCAGACTCCCTCGAACTGGTCGAAACCGGGGATGCTGCGCGCCGCCATCGTCTTGACCGGACCGGCGGACATCAGGTTGACCCGGATGCCACGCGGCCCGAGGTCACGGGCCAGGTACCTGGCCGTCGATTCCAGCGCGGCCTTGGCCACGCCCATCCAGTCGTAGGCAGGCCAGGCCACGCTCGCGTCGAAGTCCATCCCGACGATCGAGCCACCCGGCCCCATCAGCGGCAGCGCAGCCATGGCCAGCGACTTCAGCGAATACGCCGACACCTGCATCGCCACCGCCACGTCCGGCCAGCTGGTGTGCAGGAAGTTGCCGCCGAGCGCGCTGGCGGGCGCGTTCCCGATGCCGTGAACGACGCCGTCCAGCCCGGCCACGTGCTCGGATATGCGCTCGGAGAGGGACGCCAGCTGCCCGTCATTGGTGACGTCAAGCTCGAGCACCGGCGGCGGCTCGGGCAGCCGCCTGGCGATTCGCTCCACGAGGCTGAGCCGGCCAAAGCCGGTCAGCACCACGGTGGCACCCTCCTGCTGGGCGATGCGCGCGACATGAAACGCGATCGACGCGTCCGTGAGCACACCGGTCACCAGGATCCGCTTGCCGTCCAGGATGCCCATGGCGAGGAACCTCCGCTAGTTCGGGAACGGTGGTAGTTCAGTCAGGAACGGGGCCGTCAGTGGCCCATGCCGAGTCCGCCATCGACCGGCAGCACCGCGCCGGTGATGTAGCCCGCGTCGGGGCTGGCCAGGAAGGCCACGGCGGCCGCGACCTCATCAGGCTCGGCGTAGCGGCCAAGCGGCACCCCGGCGAGGATGGCCTTGCGCTGGTCGTCGGTCAGCGCCTTCGTCATGTCAGTGTCGACGAATCCGGGGGCGACGATGTTGACCGTGATATTACGGCTGGCCAGCTCGCGGGCCAGGGACCGGCCGAAGCCCACCAGGCCCGCCTTCGATGCCGCGTAGTTGGCCTGCCCGCCCGAGCCAAGCAGGCCGACGACCGAGGAGACGAGGACGATCCGGCCGCGGCGTAGCCTGATCATGCCGCGCACGGCCCGCTTGGCGACCCGGTATGCACCGGTCAGGTTGGTGTTGACGACGTCGGCGAAGTCGTCCTCGCTCATGAGGGCCAGGATCTGGTCCTTGGTGATGCCAGCGTTGGCGACCAGCACCTCGACCGGTCCATGCGCCTCCTCGGCGACCTTGAACGCGGAATCCACCTGCGTGGTGTGCCTGATATCGCAAGCGGCAACGGTGAACCCGTCGACGGGCTGGCCGGATGTGGAGGTCACGGTCACGCTGTCCCCGCCGGCGGCAAGCCGGCGCGCGATCGCCAGGCCGATGCCGCGGTTGCCTCCGGTCACAAGTGCGGATCGGCCCATCTGCGCTCCTGCCTCTGGTTGGACGTGGCTCCGATGGACGCGGCTCCGATTGGACACGGCCTCCGATTAAACGCGGTCGCACGCGAGGTTCGACGCGGTCGCGAGCGAGCGTACCGGTCGGGCCGCGGCGCCGCAGCCCGGGATAGGTTGGCCACTTGTGGAGAACCAGAGCTCCGGTC
>DASXKI010000079.1:0-3594 GCA_036496945.1 Streptosporangiaceae bacterium
TGGATTGGCGTCGACGTCGACCTTGGCGAGCACGAACGCGCCGTTGGCCTCGGTCGCGAGCTTCTCCAGGATCGGCCCGAGCTGCTTGCATGGCCCGCACCACTCGGCCCAGAGGTCGAGGACGACAGGCACGGTGCGCGACCGGGCCACGACGTCGGTGTTGAACGTCTCGTCGGTGACTTCGATGATGAGAGCGGACTGTGCGCCCTGCTCGCCTCCGGCGGTCGAGCCCTGCTCTGCGGCGCGCTGCCTGCGCTGCACTGCGGCCTGGCGCGCGCCCAGGTCAATGGCGCCATGGAGGGAAAAGTCCCGCGGCTGCTTCATGACTCCATCCTGCCGCATGACCAGAAGTACTGCGTCAGTAGCTCACCGCTTCGGGTGCCGGACGCTTCGGGCCGGCCACTTCGTTGCTGAGCTCGCCGGGCCCGGCTCGCGGGCGGGCTGCCGTCAGAAGGCCGGCGCCTCGAAATACCCGCCCCACTCATCGCGCAGGACACCGCAGATCTCGCCGAGCGTGGCCTCGGCGCTTGCTGCCGCGACCATCGACGGGATCATGTTCTCGCCGGATCGGGCGGCGGCCAGCATCGCCGACAGCGCTTCGTCCACCGCGGCCTGGTTGCGGCCGGCTCGCCGCTGCCGCAGGTCGGCGACCTGCTCGGTCTCCACCTCGTGACTGACCCGCAAGATCTCGATCGGCTGCTCTACGGTCTCGGTGTAGCAGTTGACGCCGACGACGCGCTTGTCGCCCTTCTCCAGCTTCTGCTGATAGGCAAAGGACGCCTCGGCGATCTCCGACATGAACCAGCCGTCCTCGATGCCCCGCAGGATGCCGCCGGTCATAGTGCCGTCCGGGCTCATCGCCTTGATCCGCGCGAAAACGGCCTCGGCTTCGGCCTCGAGCTTGTCGGTCAGTGCCTCGAGATACCAGGAGCCGCCGAGCGGGTCGGCAACGTTGACCACGCCTGTCTCTTCCATGATCACCTGCTGCGTGCGCAGCGCGATCTCGGCGGCCTTGGCGCTTGGCAGCGCGAGCACCTCATCGAGGGCGTTGGTATGCAGGGAGTTCGTGCCCCCGAGGACAGCGGCCAGCGCCTCGATGGCGGTGCGCACGATGTTGTTGTCAGGCTGCTGGGCGGTGAGCGACACCCCGGCGTCTGCGTGTGGAAGCGGAGCCACTGCGCGCGCTCGGTCTTGGCGCCGTACTCATCGCGCAGCCAGCGCGCCCAGATCCGGCGGGCGGCGCGGAACTTGGCGATCTCCTCGAAGAAGTCAACGTGTGCGTCGAAGAAGAAGGACAGCCCGGGTGCGAAGACCTCAATGTCGAGCCCGCGCGAGAGCCCGAGCTCGACGTAGGCGAACCCGTCGGCCAGGGTGAACGCCAGTTCCTGCGCAGCTGTCGAGCCCGCCTCCCTGATGTGGTAGCCCGACACCGACAGCGGCTTGTAGTCCGGGATGTGCTGCGCGCAGTACTCCATCAGATCGCCGATGAGCCGCAGGTGCGGCTCCGGCGGGAACAGCCACTCCTTCTGGGCGATGTACTCCTTGAAAATGTCCGTCTGGAGCGTGCCGTTCAGGCGGCCCACGTCGGCGCCCTGCCGCTGCGCTGCGGCCAGGTACATGCAGAAGACCGGCACCGCAGGCCCGCTGATTGTCATCGACGTCGTGATGTCGGCCAGCGGAATCCCGCCGAACAAAGCCTCCAGGTCGGCCGTCGAGTCGATCGCGACGCCGCAGTGGCCGACCTCGCCGGCCGACCGCGGGTCATCAGAATCGCGGCCCATGAGTGTCGGCATGTCGAATGCCACCGACAGCCCGCCGCCGCCGGCCTTGAGCAGCATCTTGTACCGCTCGTTGGTCTGGCGGGCGTTGCCGAAGCCGGAGAACTGGCGGATCGTCCAGGTCCGGCCGCGGTAACCGCCGGGGTAGAGCCCGCGCGTGAACGGGAACTCCCCCGGCCAGCCGATCCGGTCGAAGCCCGGCACCACGGCGCCAGCGGGCGGGCCATAGACAGGGTCCACCTTGACTCCGGACAGCGTGGTGAAGTCGGCGTCGCGCTTGCGTGAAGCGTCGTACCGGCGTTGCCAGCGCTCGCGGCCCTGCTCGCCCGCCGCACCTGTGTCCATGAAGCTCCTCCGGCCGTACCGTACCTGCGTCCAAAATTAGTTGGACGTCCTACTATCTGCATCCAGTGTACTCACCCGGCCCGTCACAAAAAAGCGCTGCCAACTGCAACCGTCTCGGCCGCCCGTCGTCTTAGCTAGTGCCCGGCATGCGCCGAATATGTCAGGAACGTCATTGCCGTACCAACCGACTGCTGTCCGCCCAAATGGCACCCCCAGGCCCAGGCGCGCCGCCCTGCCAACCGGCACTGCCCGCCCCAAAACGGTGGAGACGTGATGGAGCTATGCAAGACGGCGTGACGAGCGCGGGCTGCGCCGTGCTCCATCCCCGCGCCGCATCTCTGGAAGGCACGGGGAACTTTCAGCTAACGTTGCCGCTGGGGACAGCGAGTGCGGCCGGGCAGAGGAGCCCTGTTAACCAGAGGAGCACGGTGGCAAGGCTCCGCACCGCGGATCAGCAGGCAGTAGAGGACCTGTTCAATGCCTGCTACCCGCGGCTCGCCGGATGGGTGCGCAGGCTCGTCGATGACGACGAGACCGCGCACGAGATCGCGTCGGAGGCGTTCACCCGGCTGCTATCCCGCTGGTCGGGACTGGACAACCCGCAGAGTTACCTCTACATGATCGCCACCAACCTGGTCCGGGATCACTGGCGCAAGACCGGCCGGGAGCGCAACGCCATCAGAGTCATGACAGCCGCCGGACCGGCCGATCCTGCCTATCATCCGGCCCAGGACGTCGACGTCCGGGCGCTGATCCAGTCGCTGCCCGAACGACTGCGCAGCCCGTTCCTGCTGCACTACTACGGCGGCTTCGGGCTGAAGGAGGTGGCCGTCATGCTGGGCCGCCCGGAGGGGACCATCAAGGCCGACCTCTTCCACGCCAGAGCCCGCCTGAAGGCAGCGCTGGGAGAACCACGTGACTAGCCCGCGCGACGAGATCGACGACTGGCTGAGCAGCGACGTGCGCCCGCTCCAGCCGCCGCCAGGCTCGCTTGACCAGATCCGGCGCCGGGCGCGGCAGCGCAAGACCCGGCAGGCTGTGCTCGCGGCGGCCGGCTGCGCGGTGGTGCTCGCGGGCGCGGTCACGGTGCCGCGGCTCGTTATCAGCGGACAGCCGGCCGGCGGCCACAATCCGCCAGTCGCGGCCGGGTCCACGCCGTCGTCGCTGCAGCCAAGCGCCAGCCGTAGCACGACCGGCAGCGCCGGTCCAGATGCGAGCGCCAGTGCCCCGATTCCACCGCCCAGCCACAGCTATCTGTCGATCACCACGTCGGGAACGGTCCCGCCTGCGCGCTTCCGGCCCACGTCCGTGACCTTCGTGGGCGCGCAGGACGGCACCGATAACGTTGTCGGTGCCGTCATCGGCCAGGCCGGGCCGCCGTGCGCGACCCACGACTGCACGTCGCTGGCGGGAACCGCCGACTATGGCAGGTCCTGGTACGGAGTCAGCGCCCCAATCGCACCCGGCCCGG
>DASXKI010000080.1:0-2198 GCA_036496945.1 Streptosporangiaceae bacterium
CACGCCCCATTCCGCGGTGATCGCCCGCAGCAGCGTGCTCTTCGACGTTCCCGGCGGCCCCTCGATCAGCATGTCCCGGCCCGCGGCCACCGCCGCCAGGATCAGCTCGAGCTCACGCTCGCGGCCCACCACGCGGGCCGCGATCCGGGTCCGGACCGGGCCGAGCCGCGCCAGGTCAGCGTACCCGGCCCGGCTGCCATTACCGCTGACATCGCTTCCGGCGATCATGCCGCGGCCGACCCGGCCAAGTCGGCCTTGCTCGCGCCAGGGTAAAACCGCCTTACGCTCTCGATCTCCTCGGCGATGTCCACCGCGATGATGTCGGCGCCTTCGGCGGCCAGGCGGACCGCGAGGCTGCGGCACTGGCCGCGTGCCGCGCCAGTGATGAAGGCGACCTTCCCCGCTACTCGTCCAGCCATCTGCTTCTCCGCTCAGACCGGGTACCTGCGGCACCGGCTCAGCGGGTCGTGTTCCCGGCGTCGACGGTGAGCTCCAGGCCGGTCACGTACTGGGCCTCGTCGGAGGCCAGGAACAGCACCGCGTTGCTGATATCGCGCGGCTCGACGACCTCCACCGGCAGCGTGTTCATGAAGATCGGGCCCAGGTTCGGATCCCGGCTGAGCAGCGGGTCCAGGCCACCCAGGCCCGTCAGCATCGGGGTATTGACCCCGGTCGGGTGCACTGTGTTGACCCGGATCTTGTACTGGGCCAGCTCGTTGGCCATCGTCCGCGCGATGCCGACGACGCCATGCTTGGCTGCCACGTACGGGGCCAGGAACGGCAGGCCCTTGATACCCGCGGTCGAGCTCGTGCAGATGATCGAGCCGCCGCCAGCCGCGATCAGATGCGGGGCACTGACCACCATCGTGTTCCACACTCCGGTCAGGTTGGTGTCCAGCGTGTCCTGCCAGACGGCGGGGGTCACCTCGTCCCAGGCCTGCACCGTGCAGATGCCCGCATTGGCGCAGACGATGTTCAGCTGCCCGAGCTGGGCGACCCCCTCATCGACCGCAGCCTTCAGCGCGCCGGCGTCCCGCACATCGGCCCGTGTCGCGATGACCTGGCGGTCCAGCGCCTCCACAGCCTTGACCGTCTGCGCCAGGTCCTCCTCGGTGGCCATCGGGTAACCCGCCGTCTCATAGTCCCTGCAGATATCCACCGCGATGATGTCGGCGCCCTCTTCAGCCAGCCGGATCGCGTGACTGCGGCCCTGGCCGCGCGCCGCCCCGGTAACGAAAGCCACCTTGCCCTGAACCCGTCCCGCCATTTGCTGCTACCTCAGCTTCCTCGTCGAATGTTTCGCTAGCTACAGTCGGCCACAGCGCTGGCCGTCAGGCCTCAGTAGTTGCTACTGGATTCGGGGGGCGGAACTACTAACCGGCCGATCCCGCCACCATCGCGAGCCCCGGACCTGATGGCCCCGGGCACGACCGGATCAGCGGATTGTGGTCAGGCGGAGGGCTCGCGGCGAAGCCCCCGAGGCGGTAGGGCCCGCCGCGGAGTTCCGTAGTGATTACTGAGGTCTGGCCGTCTGCGTTGTGGCCGACTCTAGCTATCGACGCTGATCAGCTGAACAGGATGAGATGTGATGCCAGAGCTGAAGAACGTGCTTAACGGTGCTATGGCCGGAGCGGCCGGGACGACAGTGCTCAACGCCGTGGGCTATGGGGACATGGCCCTGCGCGGACGTCCGGCCAGCCGCACGCCGGACCAGGTGGTGGAGGAGCTGGCCAGACGTATCGGCCTGACGATGCCCAGTGGCGGCGAGACACACCAGAGCCGGCTGGAAGGCCTCGGCGCGCTGGCTGGCATCGCGACCGGTGTCGCGGTCGGCACCGCGGCGGGCCGGTTCCGGGGCGCCGTACGCAGGCTCGGGCCGCTGGCCGGCCCGGCCACGATCGGTGGCGCCGCCATGCTGGCGACCGACCTGACGACAGCTGCGCTCGGCGTCAGCGATCCGCGAACGTGGGACGCGACCGCGTGGCTCAGCGACATCGTGCCGCACCTGGCCTTCGGCGCTGTGGTCTACGCCGCTCTGGCCGAGCCGCTGAACGGATCGACGTTCTCTACGAACCGTCTCTAGGTGAGTGCTGAAGTACGGGTCCTTGTGCGGCTCTGCTTGATTCGTTGACTCATGTCGAAATGTCCGCTTCGAGACGGTGATAAGGCAAGAGGGAGGGATTCTAATGCGAGCAGTC
>DASXKI010000081.1:0-12240 GCA_036496945.1 Streptosporangiaceae bacterium
ACGGCCTGGCTAGCCGATGCCAGCCGCAGGCAAAGCGGTCCACGTAAGGCGACTTGTTGTCGACCGATCACGGTGCGGCTTAGAAGTAAGTCCTGCCCCACCGGGGGATCCGATGTCCCCCGGGTAGGGAGAAGGGTAGTAGTGGCACAAGCGGCCGCGAGCCCCTCAGCAGGCGGATGTGGGGTAGAAGACCAGGTCGGCCGGACGGGTGCCGCTCTTGACCGGACACGAAGGGAGTTCCTACGTGGACATCATCTTCAAGGCCCGGCACACCGAGGTGCTGGAAAGGTTCCGGAAGCATGCGGCAGCCAAGCTCGCCAAGATCGAGAAGCTCGACAGCAAGGCCATCAGGGTCGACGTTGAGGTCACGGAAGAGCACAATCCGCGGCTATCAGGCCTGAAGGAGCGAGTCGAGCTCACCTTGATCTCACGCGGGCCGAAGATTCGCGCCGAGGCGGCAGCTGAGGACAGGTTCGCCGCCCTGGACATGGCTCTCGCGAAGCTGGAATCCCGCCTGCGCCGAGCTTGCGATCGGCGCAAGGACCGTCATGGTCCCCATTCCGCCGTCCGGCTCGGCGACGTGCCCGAGGCCGACCTGGCGTCCGACGCAGAACTGCCCGCGATCAGGCTCGGGGCGGGCGGCGGACTCCTGGCTGGCCACGGCGCAGCCGCCATCGAGGCGATGGCGGTCATGGCGGAAGCCGCCGACCGCGCCGATGCCGAGGCCCCGGCTGAGGCTGAGGCTGAGGATCTTGTCCCGGTCGAGATGGACGGTGATGGCCCGCTCGTCGTGCGGGAGAAGTTCCATGCCGCCGCGCCGATGAAGATCGACCAGGCGCTGTTCGAGATGGAGATGATCGGCCACGACTTCTTCCTCTTCACCGACACCGCATGCGGCCTGCCGAGCGTCGTGTACCGGCGGCGCGGCTACCAGTACGGCGTGATCAGGCTGGTCGAGGATCACGCAGCGGTGCTGCCGCCCGACGGCGACGCATCGGAGAATGGTCAGGTCATAGCCCGGAGCCGGGCGCCGGTCAACGGCGCGATCCCGGCCGGGCGCCAGCCAGTCACGCCGAGCCAGGCGGCGTCAGGCAGCCAGGCCCGCCAACGGGCGCACGTCCGCCATCGCTAGGCTCTGCGCCGGGTAGGTGGCGCGGGCCGCAGGCCCCCAAGCCAGGCCCGCCTAACCGCTCGCATCCCGCCGAGGGCCGTCAGGCCGGCCATGGCGTCGGGTTGCGCCTGGAGCCGACGTCGGCGAGAGTTCAGGCACAAGCATCGCTGGGTCAGGGTCTGGCCGGACCGACCAGGGAGACAGTCGGCCCGGCCGCCAAGGGAGGAACGATCATGGGCCGCAGTGCCGGGGTCAGCCCGGAGGCACCTGAGAATCGGGTCGGCGTCCCCGGTGTCGCGGGCGTCCCCGGTGTCCCGGGCGTCTCCGGCGACAGCCGGGTGGAAGCGAGCAGCCGGCCGGATAGCGGTGATCGTGATGGCCCCGACGGCAAGGTGGCGGCCGAGCCGATCCGGACGCTCATCGTGGACGATCACGCACTGTTCCGCCGGGGCCTGGAGATGGTGCTGGAGTCCGAGCCCGATATCGAGCTGGTCGGCGAGGCCAGTGACGGCGAGGAAGCGGTCAGCAAGGCTGCCGAGTCTGTTCCCGACGTGGTGCTCATGGATATCCGCATGCCCCGTAGCAGCGGGATCGAGGCGTGCCGGGCCATGAAGGACCTGGCGCCGAGCACCAAGATCGTGATGCTGACGATCAGCGACGAGGAAGACGACCTGTTCGACGCGATCAGGGCCGGGGCGAGCGGCTACCTCCTCAAGGACATCCCGCTCGATGAGGTCGCTGACACTGTGCGGGCAGTGCACGGCGGCCAGTCGCTCATCAACCCGTCGATGGCAGGCAAGCTGCTGACCGAGTTTGCCGCGCTGGCCGGGCGGGACGACGACGAGCCGCCGCAGCAGGTCCCCGCGCCGCGGCTGACAGACCGCGAGATCCAGGTCCTGCGGCTCGTGGCCAGGGGGATGAACAACCGCGATATCGCGAAAGAGCTCTTCATCTCCGAGAACACGGTGAAAAACCACGTGCGCAACATCCTGGAGAAGCTCCAGATCCACTCCCGCATGGAAGCCGTCATGGTGGCGGTGCGGGAGAAGCTCATCGAGTTCGGCTGAGCCCGAACTGCGAGTCGTTGTCAGGAGCAACCTGACAAGCGTAAGGTCATTCCTGACAGCGTCAGGCAATGCCTGACAACGTGCCGGGGATCGGGAGGCCAGGGATGGCCGTCAGCGAGCTGTTGGGCAACGTTGCCTGCTCGTTCTGCCGGAAGCCACCAGAAGCGGTTGCCAGGCTGGTCGCCGGGCCTGGCGTCTTCATCTGCAATGAGTGTGTCGGCCTGTGCGCCGAGCTGATAGCAACTCCGAAGCAGGAGTCAGGGCAGGACGAGGTCGCCAGCTGGGAACAGCACATGTCCGACGACGATGTGCTCCGCCACCTGCCTCTGGTGGCTGCAGCCGAAGCCCAGGTTGAGCAGCAGCTAACCGGCTGGGTCCGGCAGGCACGCGGCCGGGGGATCACCTGGACCAGGATCGGCGAGGCGCTCGGTATGACGCGCCAGTCGGCCTGGGAGCGCTTCTCTGGCGAAGACTAGACCGGCCGGTCAGGCGCCGTGCTCGGCTAGTGCGGACCGCAGGCGCGCCTCCAGGTGGGGCGGCTCGATCTGCTGGAGCTTGACGGTGTCGCAGCCGACCCAGGCAGCCGCCTCGACCAGCGCCCGGGCCATCGGCTCAGCTGCCGCGGGCTTGTCCATGGTGAGCTTTCGGGCGATGAGCGTGGTGCCCGAGCGCGCCGGGTCCACGCGGCCGACGAGCCGCCCGCCTGCCAGCAGCGGCATCGTGAAGTAGCCGTGGACCCGTTTGGCCTGGGGGACGTAGGCCTCCAGGCTGTGCTCGAATCCGAACACGCGCAACGTCCGCTTGCGGTCCCAGACCAGCGAGTCGAATGGTGAGAGCAGCGTCGTCCGATGCCGGCCGCGCCGGCCCGCGCCGGGCGGGCTGGCTGGCTGGACCGCCGCCGGGTCCGCCCAGGCCCGCTGTGCCAAGCCGGTGCGCCCGGTGGTGATCTGGACGGGGACCAGTCCGGCCGCTTCGGCCGCCGACGCGGCTGATAGCTCCTGGCCGTCATGGCGCAGGGCAGCGCCTTTGTAGCTAATGCGTTGATAGTCCGATAGATCTGCCTGGGTAACGACGCCAAGGGCCCTGGCCGCCACGCCAGCAAGGCGGGCGATGCACTCGGCGTCGGTGAGCTCCATGGCGGCCAGGTCGGCTGGCAGCACACGCTCTGGCAGGTCGTAGACGCGGCGCCAGCCGGTCCGCCGCGCGCAGATCACCTCGCCCGTATCGAGCAGCCACTCGACCGCGATCTTGGTGTCGGACCAGTCCCACCAGGCGCCGCCGTTCTTGGCGCCGCCAAGCTCTGTTGCGGTGAGCGGGCCTTCGGCTCTGATCCTGTCCAGCACGCGGCGGCAGACCTCGGGGTGGCTCTGGTGCCAGCGCAGCCCCCGCCTCGCGAAGGCACGCCGACGGAACGCGTAGAACGGCCACTCCTCCAGCGGCAGCACGCACGCCGCGTGCGACCAGTACTCGAAGGCGGCGGGCTGGCGGGGATGCCAGTACGCGCGTTCGACCTGTCCTCGCGGAATCGCGCCGAGGCGGGCGTAGGCGACGAGCTCGTGCGAGCGCGCGAGGACGCTGATGGTGTCCAGCTGGACGGCGCCAAGCTGCCTGAGCATGGCTGGCACGCCGCCCTTCCGGGCGTCTGCGCCGACAAGCCCCTGCGACTGCAGCGTGATCGTGCGTGCTTCGTCCTGGCTCAGCGTGATCTGAGGCGCTGGCAAAGGGGGACCGGCCACGACACGGAGGCTACCGCCAGCTACCGACAGCTTCCGTATTAGCAACAGCTGCTATATACCCAATATCCGCCATATGCGGCGTTTGCCCAAGCGTCGGCTTAATACCAGTCGTCGAAGATCCCGGTCCCGGCGGCGAGGAGGCCGCCGATCACGGCGACGCCGAGCGAAACCCAGAACAGCCACCAGATCGGCCCGAACGTCAGCGCGAGGCCGCCAGCCAGGAAGGCCGCGCAGATGAGCGTGACGGCCACCCATGAGACGGTCCGGCCATGGTAAGAGGGGAACGAGACCGGCGTCCCCGGCACCTGGGAGACGAAAGCAACATCCTGACCGCCGGAGCCTGCCGTGGCTGCCGCGGTCGCGCCGCCGGCAGCCCGCGCGCCCGCCGCGCCCGACCCAGGGTCTGCCACCGACCCACTACCCGTGGCCGGCCCCACCTGGTTCGTCATGCGCGCTGCTCCTCTCCTACCGCCTGTCGTTGTACCTATCATTGTGGTCAGGGGCCAGTGCTGGTGCGTACTCGGCCCCATATCTGAGTGTGCGGGAAGGTTTCTGACCGCAGCGGACTCGGCTTCGCCGGCTATCTCGCCTACGATGACGGTGAAGCAGGAACGCTAGTTCCCGCCATGGCGTTAACTGCTACGGGAGCGGCCCACGGCCCCGCCTCCGCTGCCAGCCTGCTCAGCCGCAGCTAGGTAGCTAGCCGGCAGCTAGCGGGGAATGGCAAGCCAGATACCAAGCCAGAGGATCCGCAGGGAGCGCGACAACAAGTGCCAGCCATCATTGACAACATCCTTCGCGCTGGCGAGGGCAAGACGCTGCGCAAGCTCAGGGCCGTCGTCAGCCAGGTCAATTCGATCGAGGAAGACTTCCGGTCGCTGACCGACGCTGAGCTGCGGGCGATGACCAGTGAGCTCAAGGAGCGGTACGCCAACGGCCAGACCCTCGATGACCTGCTCCCGGAGGCGTTCGCGACCGTCCGCGAGGCGGCGACCCGTGTCCTTGGCCAGCGGCACTTCGACGTGCAGTTGATGGGCGGCGCCGCGCTGCATCTGGGCAACATCGCCGAGATGAAGACTGGTGAGGGCAAGACCCTGACCGCGGTCCTGCCGTCCTACCTCAACGCGCTGACTGGTCGCGGCGTCCACGTCGTCACGGTGAACGACTACCTGGCCAGGTATCACGCGGAGTGGATGGGCCGGGTGCACAGGTTCCTCGGTCTCGAGGTCGGCGTGATCCTGGCCAATATGGACCCGGAGGAGCGTCGCCGCCACTACGCGGCCGACATCACCTACGGCACGAACAACGAGTTCGGCTTCGATTACCTGCGCGACAACATGGCCTGGGGCCTGGATGAGTGCGTTCAGCGGGGCCACTACTTCGCCATCGTCGACGAGGTCGACTCGATCCTGATCGACGAGGCCAGGACCCCGCTGATCATCAGCGGCCCGGTCGACCAGAACAGCATCTGGTACCAGGAGTTCGCCAAGATAGCCCCGAGGCTGCGCCGGGGCGAGGACGGCGAAGGCGACTACGAGGTCGACGAGAAGAAGCGGACCGTCGGCATCCTCGAGGCAGGCGTCGAGAAGGTCGAGGACTGGCTCGGCATCGACAACCTCTACGAGAGCGTGAATACGCCGCTGATCAGCTTCCTGAACAACGCGATCAAGGCCAAGGAGCTGTACTCGAAGGACAAGGACTACGTCGTGATGAGCGGCGAGGTCCTGATCGTGGACGAGTTCACCGGCCGAATCCTGCAGGGGCGCCGCTGGAGCGAGGGCATGCACCAGGCCGTGGAGGCCAAGGAGGGCGTGCAGATCAAGGACGAGAACCAGACGCTCGCGACGATCACGCTGCAGAACTACTTCCGGCTCTACGAGAAGCTCTCCGGCATGACCGGAACGGCCATCACCGAAGCTAATGAGTTCCACCAGACCTACACCCTGGGCGTCGTGCCGATCCCGACGAACATGCCGATGATCAGGGCCGACGAGCCGGACCTGGTGTACCAGACCGAGGAAGCCAAGTACGACGCACTGGTCGAGGACATCGTCGAGCGCCACGCTGCAGGCCAGCCGGTGCTGGTGGGCACCACCAGCGTGGAGAAGTCCGAGCGGGTATCCAGGGCGCTCAAGCGCCAGGGCGTGCCGCACGAGGTACTGAACGCGAAGTACCACGAGCGGGAGGCCGCGATCATCGCGCAGGCCGGCCGCAAGGGCGCGGTGACCGTCGCCACGAACATGGCCGGCCGCGGCACCGACATCATGCTGGGCGGCAACCCGGAGTTCATCGCGGACCTTGAACTGCACCAGCGCGGCCTGTCGCCAGCCGACACGCCCGAGGACTACGAGGCTGCCTGGCCGGAGGCTGTGGAGAAGGCGCGCAAGGCCGTGGCCGAGGAGCACGAGGAGGTCGTGGCCGTCGGCGGCCTTTACGTGCTCGGCACCGAGCGGCACGAGTCCCGCCGGATCGACAACCAGCTCCGCGGCCGGTCCGGACGCCAGGGTGACCCCGGCGAGTCCAGGTTCTACCTGTCGCTCGAGGACGAGCTGATGATCAGGTTCAACGGCGACAAGATCGCGCACCTGATGCAGCTGATGAAGACGCCGCCGGACATGCCGCTGGAGTCCAAGCCGGTCAGCCGGGCGATCCGGTCGGCGCAGTCCAACGTCGAGTCGCTGAACTTCGAGATCCGCAAGGACGTGCTGAAGTACGACGACGTCATGAACCGCCAGCGCAAGGTGGTCTACGACGAGCGGCGCAGCGTCTTGGAAGGCGCGGACCTCGAGCCGCAGATCAGCGGCATGATCGATGACGTGACCGAGGGCTACGTCACGGGCGAGACCGCCGGCGGCTTCCCCGAGGAGTGGGATCTCGACAAGCTCTGGCGCGCACTGAAGCAGCTGTACCCGGTCAGCCTCACTATCGACGACCTCGTCGAAGACGCGGGCGGCGAGAAGTCCTTCCTGACCACCGAACTTCTCGTCGAGGCAGTCAGGAATGACGCCCAGGCGGCCTACCAGCGGCGCGAGCAGGAGCTGACCCCCGAGATCATGCGCGAGGTGGAGCGCCGCGTCGTGCTCTCCGTGCTCGACCGCAAGTGGCGCGAGCACCTGTATGAGATGGACTACCTGCGCGAGGGCGTGAGCCTGCGCGGGTACGGCCAGCGCGACCCGTTGATCGAGTATCAGCGCGAGGGCTACGACATGTTCACGGCCATGATGGACGGGATCAAGGAAGACTCGGTCGGCAGCCTGTTCAACCTCCAGGTGCAGGTCCAGGAGAATCCGATCATGGCCGAGGACGGTGCCGACGGCACTCCGGCAGGACCGGTCATCAGCCTGACGCAGACCGCCCCGGCCCCGTCGGCCCCGGCGCTCGAGCGACGCGAGGCGAGCCAGCCTGCCCAGTCTCGGCAGCCTGCCCAGTCTCGGCAACAGGCCCAGTCCCGCCAGCAGCCCAGCCCAGCCCAGCAGGGCCCAGCGCAGCAGGGCAGCTCATCCCAGCAGGGCAGCCCAGCCCAGCAGGGCAAGGCGGCCAGGCAGCAGCCTGCTAGCCAGGCCCAGCAGCCTGCGGGCGCGGACGCCGAGCCGAGCCTCCCGGCCGGCCTGGCCCGTGGGCTCGCGCGGCCGCAGCGGTCCGGGAACCTGAGCTACAGCGCGCCCAGCGAGGACGCGACGGGCCGAGCCGAGCACACTACCGCCGCCGCGGCGGACGGCGAGTATGCCAACGTCGGCCGCAACGCGCCGTGCCCCTGCGGGTCGGGCCGCAAGTTCAAGCTGTGCCACGGCGATCCCCGCAACCGTCAGTAACACCAAGCCAGGACGGGAACGGGGCCGCCGCCGGTCCCCGCCGTCGTCCGCGCGCGGCCGCTAGCGGGGACTGTCCTGCTCGGCTCAGGCGGACTCGATCGCTGTACAGCACCATCGGCTGCTGCCCTGGCGGTAGGAGCGCGCCTGCTCGCGTTCTAGCCGGAGCGCGAGCACCCGGACGCGGGGCCCGAATCCCACCACAGCGGTCATTTCGAGCACGTCCGCAGCCGGCGCCGAGGTCATGATGCGGCGGACCTTGGGCTGCTGATCGGTCGCCAGCATCGGGCCAAGCTGCCGGATGCGCTTGCGGGTTTGCTCCGTCGTCCAGGGAGTGAGCTGCTGAGCGGGCCGGGAGCCTGCCAGCGTCTCGGCCAGGACCTGGGCGAAGTGGCTCGGCCAGCCGTCCGGCGGGCCCGGCTGAGGTCGGCGCGTCGCTGGCACGCCGAAATCTGGCGCGTCTGTCACAGGCGCGTCTGTCGCTGGCACGCCGAAATCTGGCGCGTCCGTCGCTGGCGCGTCCGTCGCTGGCACGTCTGTCTCTGCCAGATGTGTCTCTGCTAGGTCTGTTTCTGCCAGGGCTGTCTCGGCCTGGTTGGGCGCGGCCGGGTCTTCCTCGGGCGGGCGGGCGGCGGCGGGGGTGACGGCCCCGTTCCCTTGAATATTGGTTGCATCCTGCCTGGTCGCGGGCGGTGTCTCGGCGTCAAAGGGCGGTGCCGTCTCTGGCACCGCACACTGCCGGACCGCGACAGCATCGGGCAGCGGCGCTTGCCGGCCCGGCCGCTGGACGCGGGTCGGCAGCATGGGAATGCCGGTTGGCCTAGCGGGAGAATCGGGAGTGGGCCCAGGTAACTGCTGGGGCGGAATCTGCTGCATGTGAGGAGTTGTACTCCCTGCCGGTGACATTTCCGGCGGCGGAATGCGCTGGCCTCCGCGCTGGTTCAAGCGACTTAGTAACAAAGACACCACCCAGGAGACCACTGTGTCGACACTGCCACCGCTGGTTGAGCCGGCCGCCGACCTCACCGTCGACGAAGTCATGCGCTACTCGCGGCACCTGATCATTCCCGAGGTCGGGATGACGGGCCAGAAGCGGCTGAAGAATGCCAAGGTGCTGTGCGTGGGTGCTGGTGGCCTGGGCTCGCCGGCCCTGCTCTACCTGGCCGCAGCCGGGGTGGGCACGCTTGGCGTCATCGACTTTGACGTCGTGGACGAGTCGAACCTCCAGCGGCAGATCATCCACGGCCAGTCCGACGTGGGCCGGCTGAAGGCTGAGTCCGCCAGGGACAGCATCGTGGAGATCAACCCGTACGTTAACGTCCAGGTGCACACCGAGGCGCTGACCACCGACAACGTGATGGAGATCTTCTCCGGGTATGACCTGATCGTCGACGGCACGGACAACTTCGCAACCCGGTACATGGTCAACGATGCGTGCGTGCTGCTGGGCAAGCCGTACGTCTGGGGCTCGATTTTCCGCTTCGACGGGCAGGCCAGCGTGTTCTGGGCCGAGTACGGTCCCTGCTACCGCTGCCTGTACCCGGACCCGCCGCCGCCGGGCATGGTGCCCTCCTGCGCTGAGGGCGGCGTGCTGGGCGTGCTGTGCGGGTCGATCGGATCCATCCAGGTGACCGAGGCGATCAAGCTCATCACCGGGATCGGCGACACCCTCGCCGGCCGGCTGATGATCTATGACGCCCTGGAAATGAGCTACCGGACCGTCCGCGTTCGCAAGGACCCCGAGTGCGCCATCTGCGGGAAGAACCCGACAATCACTGAGCTGATCGACTACGACGCGTTCTGCGGGGCGGTATCGGCGGACGCCGCGGAGGCGGCATCCGGCTCGACGATCTCCGCGGCGGAGCTCAAGGACATGCTGGACCGGGGCGACGACATCTTCCTGGTCGACGTGCGCGAGCCGAACGAGTACGAGATCGTCTCGATCCCCGGCGCGACGCTGATCCCGAAGGACCAGTTCCTGACCGGCGCCGCGCTGGAGAAACTGCCGCAGGACAAGCGGATCGTGCTGCACTGCAAGAGCGGCGTCCGCAGCGCGGAAGCCCTGGCCGTGGTCAAGAACGCCGGCTTTGCCGACGCTGTGCACGTCGGTGGCGGCGTGCTTGCCTGGGTCAGCCAGGTCGACCCGAGCCTGCCGACTTACTAAGCAGTCTGGGTTGGAGTGAGCAGCACAAGCGCACGCAGGCCGTAAAATCCGGGTGTGACGTGGCAGCCAGAGCCGGACGAGAGCTTGCCGGACGGCCCCGCCAGCGATGACGGCCCTGGCCTGCCTGATGATGATCAAGTGCGCCCGGTCAGCCCGCGGCGCGGCCGTCGGCTGGCGGCGTTTGGTGCCCTGCTGGCAGTGGGCCTCATGGGCCTGGCCGTGTCCGCGGTCGGGATCGCGCATAACCTGCTGCCGCGCCAGTTCACGGTGGGCCAGCGACGCCAGATAGCCACCTGGGAGCTCGAACGGCGCTGGCGGGCCCTGCCTGCCGGGACGATCTTTCCGGGCCTGGTCAGCTACACCGTGCCGGGCATGGATCTCTACTCGGACAGCAACCTGACGCTGCAGGCACGCTTGCTGAGCATCAGCCCGACGACCACCTGCGCGGCCGCCACGTCCGGCCTGGCCGAGCGGCTTCTCAGCCAGCACGGATGCGCGGCCGCCATGCGGGCGACCTACGCAGACTCATCCGGCGCCCTGGTGGCGACGATCACCGTGGCCGTGCTCGCCAGCACTGCTGAGCAGCACATGATCGTCCAGGACCTGACAGGCTCAGGCCACACCTCGCCAGCGCTCGTCCGGGCGCTGCGCGTCGCTCGCACGCCGGCGGCCGGGTTCGGCGATGCGGAACGGCAGCTGACGCAGGCGGGCGGCACCGGGCCATATGTGATCTTGTCGACGGCGGGGTTCGCCGACGGTCGGCATCGCGTGGCGCTGTCTGCCGACCCGTACCTGTCCAACGAGCTGTTGAGCCTGGCATCCGGCCTGGTCAGTTCAGCTGAGCGGGCACTCGGCGCGCCGCTGCCACCGCTCGTCTGTCCCGGAGCACCCGGATGCTGACCGCGCCGCGGCAGGGCGCCCGGATCCGGAGCGCGCCGGAGCCAGCCGCGCGGCGCCGCCGGCGGCGCCAGCGGCGCCGCGTGGCAGCGGTGACGGTTGCCGTGCTCGCCGGTCTTCAGGTGACGCTGCTGGGCGCGATGCCAGCCAGGGCAGATATCGCGCGGAGCTCGCAGCAATGGGTGCTCGGCGAGCTCAACCTTCCGTCGGCCTGGTCAGCGTCGCAGGGCAAGGGCGTCGTCGTCGCCGTCATCGACAGCGGCGTCAATCCGGTCGTCTCCGACCTAGTCGGCAGCGTCAGGACAGGGCCGAACTTCACCGGGGTCGGCACGCCGCCGTCGGACCCGAACTGGGGCGTGCACGGCACGTGGATGGCGTCCCTGATTGCCGGGCACGGCCACGACGGCGGAGCCAGCGGCATCCTCGGCAGCGCGCCGCAGTCGACGGTCCTGTCGATCAGGGTCATCACTGATGGCACTGACCCGAACAGCGCGAAGTACCAGGCGGAGTCGGCCGCGCGCGGCCAGCGCGAGCTCGCCAACGCCATCACCTACGCGGTGAATCACCACGCCCAGGTCATCAGCATGTCGCTCGGGTACAACCTGCAGAGCCGTCCTGTGCGAGCCGCGCTCCAGGATGCCTACGAACACAATGTGGTGGTCGTGGCGTCGGCCGGCAATTCCGGTAATGCGGCGGGAGCAACCGGGGACGGGCATGCGCCGTACTCGTTCCCGGCTGACTACCCTGGCGTGCTTGCGGTCGGCGCGGTGAGCAGCAGCGGCCAGGTGTCGAGCTTTTCCAGCGAGAATCTCTCGGTCCAGGTGGCCGCTCCCGGCGTCCGGGTTCCGGCGCAGGGCCGCGACGGAGGGTACTGGTACGTCAGCGGCACGAGTCCGGCCTGCGCGTTGACCGCGGGCGTCGTCGCTCTCATCAAGGCCAAGTACCCGACCCTGACCGACTCGCAGGTCATCTCGGCCATCACGAGCAGCACGACGCCGAGTACACGGCCACCCGGCGGCTGGGATGAGCAGATCGGCTTCGGCGTGGTGGACGCGGCTGCGGCGCTGACCGCGGCCGGGCACCTGGCCGCCGCGCCGCCGCCAGCAGCAGGCATGGCCGGTGTGGCCCACTTCGGTGGTGGCCCGGCGGCGATCCCGCCGGTCCCGGTCGCGCCGCGCGGGTCGGCTGGACTCGTGCTGTACTGCCTGCTCGCTGCTGCCTGCCTAGGCCTGGTGGCACTGGCGACGAGCAGGCTGCTGTCATCGGGCGATCTGCCGGCGGGGGAACCGGCTCAGCTGACGGGCAGCGGGCCAGGCCACGACGACACCGCGCTCCCGCTGCCGCCGTCCGGTCCGCTGTCTCCGTCGGGTCCGCTGTCTCCGTCGGGTTCGCTGTCTCCGTCGGGCCCGGTGTCTCCGTCGGGCCCGGTGTCTCCGTCGGGCCCGGTGTCTCCGTC
>DASXKI010000082.1:0-3113 GCA_036496945.1 Streptosporangiaceae bacterium
CTGGTCCGGCCGGCTCGGCAAACAGCGCGATGCCCATGGCGGCACCCACCAGCGGCTCGAGGTTCAGGAAGGCGCCGGCTATGTCAGCAGACACCCGGCTCTGGCCAAACGCAAACAGCGACGTTGGCAGCACGGTGCCCGCCAGCACCAGCCCGATGGTCGCCAGCAGCGCCGCGGGGCTGGCCGGTCCGGCCGCATGATGCTCGGTGATGAGCGCGATCGGCAGCACGGCGACGCCGGCCGCCATGAGCTGGAGCGCAGTGACCGCGATCGGGTCACGGCCGCGCAGCAACCTGGCCTGCGACACCGTAAATCCGGCCGAGATCAGTTGCGCGGCCAGGACCAGCGCGTCGCCGCCCAGGCTTGAACCCGAACCGTGCCCGCCGGCGATGAAGCCCACGCCAGCCAGCGACAGCGCGAATCCCGCCCAGGCCAGCGGGCGTGCCACGCTGTGCCCGAGGACGGCCGCGGTGATCGCGACCAGGACGGGCGTGGCGCCGATCAGCAGCGCCGCGTGCGTCACGCTCGTCCGCTCGATGCCCAGGTTCTGGAACAGGACCGACCCGCCGTAACCGATCGCGCCAGTGATCACGATGGCCGGGCTGAATGCCGCCCGAAGTCGCGACCGGCTCGCCACCATCAGTACCGCGGCGGCCAGGGCAAACCTGGCGAACGCCAGCCACCCCGGCGGGAGCCAGCCGAGGGCAACCTTGGACAGCGGCACGGTGGTTCCCCACAACACTCCCGCAGCCAGGAGCGCCGGGAAGACGAAGCGACGGTTGTAGGTCATGCCTCTGGTTTACTAGGAACGAGGCCAGATTCGGCCAGTCGCCGCTAGAACAAGATAATGTTTGGCGTCATGGCCTTTGAACTTGATGAAATTGATCTCCAGCTGCTCGCCGAGCTACAGGCAGATGCAGACCGCACGAACGTCGAACTGGCTCGCCTGGTTGGCCTGTCCCCGGCTGCGACGCTGCACCGGGTCCGGCGACTCAAGCAGTCGGGTGTCATCAAGGTCATCAGCGCGCGGCTCGATCCGGCGGCCGTCGGATTCCCGCTCCAGATGTACGTCGGTGCCGCGCTGGGCCGGCACGACCCCAGGTCGACGCGCCTGTTCGAGGACCACGTCCGGGCGCTTCCGCAGATCATCGCCGCCGACAACGTGACCGGCGAGATCGACTACCTCCTCACCGTGGTAGCCAGGGACGTCAGCGAGCTTCAGCAGGTGCTGGCCACGCTCGCCGCCCGTGGCGGTGAGCGGCTCGTGACGTACCTGCGGCTGGAGGAGATCAAGCCGCCGTCCCGGCTGCCGCTGGCGGGCGTCAGTCCGTGACTGGCATCGCCGGCCCCGCCGGGCCCGGCGTGCTCGCCTTGAGGTCACCAGGCTGAGCGGCGCCAGGATCGGCAGGCGCTGGCGCCGTTGACCGCCAGATCGCCTTCACGATGACCTGGATCGCCCCGGCCGTCGGGATCGCCAACAGAGCGGCCACGAACCCGCCGAAAAAGCCGCCGATCCAGCTGCCGAGGGAGGCGCCGACCAGGATCGCGACTAGGACTAGCAACGGGTTGATCCGGACGGTGCGGCTCATGATGACGGGATTCAGGACGTGGTTCTCGACCTGGGTGTAGACAAGGAAGACGACCAGGGTCAGGATCCCGGCCGAGAGCGAGTGAGTCAGCGCGAAGAGCACGACCGGAATGCCGGCCAGCGCGCCGCCGATCATCGGCAGGAAATCGACCAGGGCGACCCACAACGCCCACAGGAACGGGAACGGCACCCCGAGCAGCAGCAGCGTGGCGAGCACGACGACACCGGCGATGACCGACGTGGCGAAGTTACCGAGCATGTACCCGAGGACGGACCGGTTGACCTCCCGTGCCACCTTGGTGTAGCGCTCGGCACGGTCGGGCGCCATGAGGCCGAGCAGCCCGGTGCGCAGCTTCGGCCCTTCCAGCAGCATCAGCACGACCAGCACGAAGATGGTGAGCAGCGAGAAGATCAGCGACAACGCGCCCTTGCCCAGGCTGAGCGCTGGACTGGCCAGGTCACGGCCATAACCGGCGAGCTTGGGCGCGTTCTTCACCACCCACGCCTGGAGGTGGTACTTGGTCACGAGGTGCCCGATCCACCCCTTGCCTTGCTGCGCCCTGCTGACGTAGGTAGGCAGACTGCCAGCGAGATGGCTGATGCCGTTGACCAGCGGGTACCCGAAAGCCACCGCCAGCCCCGCGAATGCGAAGACGGCTAGCAGCGTTACGACCGCGACGGCGATCCCGCGCCGGCCGAGCCATCCGTGCAGCGTCACAACCAGCGGGTTCAGCAGCAGCGTGATGAAGCCGGCGACCACGAGCAGCAGGAGCACTCCGCGCAGCCGGTCAACAATGCGCCAGCCCAGGAACGCGAGCACCACCACGCCGACCGTGACGAGGATTGCACGCAGCGGGACGTTCCTGGCCTCAGCTGCGTCCCACAGCCGAGCGCGGCGGGTCGAGGGGGGCGGCGATTCAGAGTTCACCCGGCCAGCATGCCAGCCTTCGGGTCCGGCCGGGGCTAGCGATCGCGGGACTGCTCGTTTACGTCAGGCACCAGCCAGCGCGGGCGCGTTGTTCAGTGCACAGGCGGTGGCGTGCCATGCGCGCTTGCGGCGAGCGCCGGGTCCCATCGGCAGGTAGCGCACGCGTGGCTGAAGGCCGACCGGGCGAACTCCAGCGCCGCCGCATGCGGATCGTCGCTGGCCCGGACGTCATCCCAGGCGAGGAGGTATTCACCGAGCCCGGCGTCCCAGTGCGCGGCCTCGGGAGCGAGCTTCCCGTCGCCATACCCGGACGGCGCAGGATGGGCATAGGCGTAGAACGCCGCCGTCGGATGACGCGGATCGCCCGGCCACCAGCCGATCGCCACCTCTTGCGCGTCCATGGCGTTGCGCATGATGAAGTCATCGGACGGAGGCTCCGCCGGCTGGCCTGAGAACAGGCTCACCGCGAGGTCGAAGGACCCCCACCATGCGTTGACCTGCGTGGACCGACCCCGGAAGGGCGCGCGAAACTCCGTCAGCACCATGGCCGCGCGGCCTGCCGCCTCGAAGTAGGCCGACACATGTTCGCGGTTGTAG
>DASXKI010000083.1:0-8865 GCA_036496945.1 Streptosporangiaceae bacterium
ATCGGTAACTGGCGACTTGCCGTCGCTGTTCTCCTCATCCTCGCCGCCATCGCCCTGCTATTCGCCAACATCCGCGACTTCTTCGCCAAACGCTGACTCAGCAGCTCACAGCATCGTGATGAGCATGTAGCCCATGGCGACGCCCATCGCGATCTTGTAGCAGGCGGCGAATCGGGGGGCCAGCGCCGCTCCAGCAGCACTGGCCTGGGTGACGGCCGGCCAGTCGGCCGTGACGGCCCTGGCTCGCGACAGGGCAGCGAGCCTGTCGGTCGCCCAGAGGACGTAGCCAAGCATGAACAGGGCAAACACCAGTGCGACCGCCGGGTTGCCTGCAGCAGCAGGCCCGCTCATACCGGGCATCGCCATGGCTTGCCGGTAGCCGGCGGTCCCTGCCGGCAGGAGCATGTAGACCATGGCGGCGCATTCAATGGCGTGCGGACCGGGGTGCACGCACTGCCAGCCCCGCGGCCAGCGGCTGCGGGCGCGGGTGCGGGTACGGACGGCCCGCCAGGCGAACCAGGCCGCGGCGGCCGCGAAGACGGCCTGCCACACCGTGCCGGGAACGGGGCTGAGACGGGGCTCGAGCATTCCGGCCATGGCCACGCCCATCAGCACGTGCAGCCCGTCAGCGTCGGTCTCGGTCGCACGACCGCGCGACCTCGAGATGCTCAGGCGGACCGCGCAGCTAGCGGCGATCAGCAACATGAGCGCCGCGACGGCGACTGCGAGCCAGGCTGGTCCGGTCACCTGAGCGTCCTCGCGGCGGCCTGCGCGCGGGTGCCGCCGCCTTGGTGGCGGGCCCCTTGCACTGGCAGCTGGATTTCAGTCTCGCGCATGACGAGTAAAAGGTAATCCGGCTCGCTCAGTGACCGCAAGCTGGGGCAGTAAATAGCCGATCACAGGTCCGCCTGTACCTGACTTTCCTTAAACCCCAGCCGGGTATGCCAATAACCCTGCGGAGGTATCTGAAGGTACTGCCTGGACGTATGCACGCAGTCGGCATTAATACCGGGCCAGGGTATTCCAGAAACCCGCCAGGGGTATCTGGGCCGAGAATAGGCCGCGCTTACCGTCGTCATTAAGTTGCTTATCGGATTCACGCGTGTGTAGATTGCCGCCGTGCGGCGGCGTTGCGCCGCATCGCCGCGAGCCAGCAGGTGGCGGGCTCGCCCCACTAATTTCGCGGGCTGGCCGGACTATCCGGCCGGAAGGCAGGGCTGAATGACATCGGCTGCGGTTCCGGGCGCCATGTCGGCGCCGGAACTGACGGAAGTCGTGCTCTCGATCCAGGGCATGACATGCGCGGCGTGTGCGGCCCGGGTGGAGAAGAAACTCGGCGCAGTGGGCGATGTCGCAGCGTCGGTGAACTTCGCGACCGAGAAAGCCACGGTGTCGGTTCCGCCATCGATTTCGGTAGACCGGCTGATTGAGGCGGTTGAACAGGCTGGCTACGGCGCCGAACTAGCGCGTCCCCGGCCGGCCGAGGGTCCGGCGGCTGCCGGTGCCGACGGGCCGGATGCGGACAGGGTTACCTACCTGCGTCGCCGGCTGATCGTGGCGCTGGTGTTCTTCGTACCGCTGAGCGACCTGTCCGTGCAGTTGTCGTTGTTCCCCGCCTTCCGGTTCCCTGGCTGGCAGTGGGTGCTCGTCGCCCTGGCGGTGCCGGTTGCCGGCTGGGCCGCGTGGCCGTTCCACGCCGCGGCGCTGAAGGCCGCACGGCATGGCTCGGCATCGATGGACACGCTGGTGTCGCTGGGCATCGCCGCGGCGTGCGGCTGGTCGGCGTACGCGATGTTCGTCCTGGACGCCCGGCCAGCCCGGGTAAGCGCGCTGCAGTTGCTGATCCACGCTTCTGGCGGCGGGATCTACCTCGAGGTGGCCGCATCGGTGACCACTTTCTTGCTGGCCGGCCGGTGGTATGAGGCACGCGCTCGCCGCGACGCCGGGGACGCAATGCGCGATCTGGCGGCAGCCGGGGCGAAGGATGCCAGCGTCCTGGATGCGGACGGGACAGAGCGCCGGGTGCCGGCCGCCCAGCTGCGGCCCGGTGACCGGTTCGTGACCAGGCCGGGAGAGGTCATCGCCGCCGACGGCGTCGTGGAGTTCGGCGAGTCGGCCGTCGACACCAGCATGATGACCGGGGAGTCCGTGCCCGCCGAGGCCGCTGCCGGAGATCCGGTGACCGCGGGCGCGGTCGTGGTCAGCGGACGGCTGGTCGTGGCTGCCACCCGCACCGGCGATGACACGCAGCTGGCGCACCTGATCGCTCTCGTCGACCGCGCCCAGGCGGACAAGTCAGCCGTGCAGCGGCTCGCCGACCGGATCTGCGGCGTGTTCGTCCCGGCCGTCCTGGCCGCCGCGGCGCTCACCCTGGCCGGCTGGCTGCTCGCCGGCGCGCCCGCCGAACGCGCCTTCAGCGCCTGCCTTGCCGTGCTGATCATCGCCTGCCCGTGCGCGCTGGGGCTGGCGACCCCGGCCGCTCTGGTAGTGGCGTGCGGGCGGGGCGCGCAGCTCGGCATCTTCATCAAGGGCTACCAGGCGCTGGAGGCCTCCCGGAGCGTCGATGCGGTGCTGCTGGACAAGACCGGGACCATCACCACCGGGATCATGACAGTGACCGCGGTTCAGCCCGCGCCCGGCACCAGTCGCCCGGACCTGATTCGATACCTCGGCGCGGTCGAGGACGGCTCCGGGCACCCGGTCGCGGCGGCGGTTAGCTCGTTCGCGCGCACCGAATTGGGGCAGCTGCAGCAGGCTGGCCAATTCGTGGCACTGCCAGGCCTCGGCGTCCGCGGCACGGTGGACGGCACCGAGGTGACCGCCGGCCGGGAGAAGCTGCTCCGCGACCGGGGGCTCACAGTCCCTGCGGCCCTGGCGGGCCAGTGTGCCGAGTGGGAGCGGGCTGGCCGCACGGTCGTGCTGGCCGGCTGGGACGGCCAGGCTCGCGGCGCGGTCGCCGTCGCCGACACGATCAAGCCGTCGGCCCCTGCCGCGGTCGCCGCGCTGCGGCGGCTCGGCCTGCGCACGGTGCTGCTGACCGGGGACAGCGAGGCGGTGGCCAGGGCGATCGCCGCCGAAGCCGGCGTCGATGAAGTGATCGCCGAGGCGCTGCCCGGGGGCAAAGTTGCCGTGGTCCAGGACCTGCAGGCGCATGGCCGACGGGTCGCGATGGCCGGGGACGGCATCAACGACGGGCCTGCACTGGCCGCCGCGGACCTGGGCCTGGCCCTCGGCTCGGGTACCGACGTGGCGATCAGCGCCGCGGACCTGATCCTGCTGCGCGATGACCTCGCGGTGATCCCAGAGGCGATCAGCCTGGCCCGGGCAACCCTCGCGGTGATCCGACGGAACCTGGCGTGGGCGTTCGGCTACAACATCGCCGCGATCCCGCTGGCGGCCGCCGGGCTCCTCAACCCCCTGATCGCCGGCGCGGCGATGGCGGCCTCCTCGGCGTTCGTCGTCGCAAGCAGCGTACGGCTGCGCCGCTTCGGCGACAGCAGCCCGCCCGCCAGAACCCGGCAGCCAGCCCAGACCCAAGCCACCCTGCCGCAAGGGCGGACGAGCGAGCCGGAAGAGGAGACCGCGTCATGCCCGGGATGAACTCCGGAGTGAATGTCAGCGACCCGACGGTCGTGGCAGCGTTCAAGGCCGCGCTGCTGCATCAGGGGCTGATCGCTCTGCTGATATTCCTCGTGGTTGGCCTGGCGTGGCTGGGCTTGCGGGCCTGGATGCCGTCGACTGCGGCAGGAAGCGTCCCTGCCGGCGCTCCTGTGCCGGCTGAGCCCGCCTGGCGTCAGGTGTTGCGGATCAGCTTCGGCGTGCTGTGGCTGTTCGACGGGATCTTGCAAGCCCAGCCGAAGATGGCGATCGGCCTCCCGTCCCAGGTGATCCAGCCGACCGCGGCGAGCTCGCCGCACTGGGTGCAGGCGGTGGTGAACTGGGCCGGGATCGCGTGGTCGTTTCACCCGCTGCAGGCCGGGGCGTCGGCGGTGTGGATCCAGGTCGGCCTCGGCATCTGGCTGATCACGGCCGTGCGGGGGCCGCTGTCCCGCCTCGCCGGGCTGGTCTCCATCGGCTGGGGCCTGGTGGTCTGGGTGTTCGGCGAGTCCTTCGGCGGGATCTTCGCGCCTGGCCTGACCTGGCTGTTCGGCGCGCCCGGAGCGGTGCTCGTCTATGCGGTCGCCGGCGCGCTGATCGCGCTGCCGGACCGGGCCTGGCACAGCCGGCGGCTCGGCCGGGCAGTTCTCAGCGGCACGGGGGTGTTCCTGCTGGGCATGGCGGTCCTGCAGGCGTGGCCCGGCCGCGGGTTCTGGCAGGGAACCACGCAGGGACAGCCCGGCACTCTGGCCGGCATGACCTCGGCGATGGCGCCGACCCCGCAGCCGCATGCCCTGTCCGCCTGGGTCACCGCGTTCACCGGGTTCGACGAGGCGCACGGTTTCGCGGTCAACCTGTTCACCGTGGCCGCCCTCGCCGTGACGGGTGCGGTGTTCCTGACAGGCCGGCCGCGGCTGATCCGGCCCGTGCTCATCGGCTTCACCGTGCTGTGCCTGGCGGACTGGGTGCTGATCGAGGACTTCGGCTTCTTCGGCGGCCTGGGCACCGACCCCAACAGCATGATCCCGTTCGCCCTGCTCGCTATCGGCGGATACCTGGCCCTTGTCGCGGTGCCCGCCCGCGACCATGCGGCAGCGCTCGAGCCAGCTGGCCCCACGCGCGCAGCGGCGAAGTGGCGGGACCAGATACGGGCAGCGGCCGCGCCGCGCGCGCTGGCTTCAGCCAGCATCAGCTCCGTCGCGGCCGTGGGCTCGATCGGCGTGATCATCCTGGGCGCGGCGCCGATGGCAGCCGCCCAGGCGAACCCGGTCGCTGACACCATCCTGGCGGAGGCGATCAACGGCTCCAGTGCTCCCGAGAACTTCCCGGCACCCGCTTTTACGCTCAACGACCAGGCCGGCCGAACCGTCACGCTGGCGAGCCTGCGCGGCAAGGTGGTCCTGCTGACATTCCTGGACGACACCTGCTCGGTGGACTGCCCCCTGATCGCGCAGGAGTTCCGGCAGGCCGGTCAGCTGCTGTCCGCAGACTCCCAGCACGTCGAGCTGGTCGCGATCAACTACAACCCCATCAACATCCAGGTTGGCTACCTCCAGGCGTTCGACCGCCAGGAGGGCCTGGACGGGGTGCCGAACTGGCTGTACCTGACCGGCACCAGCGCCCAGTTGCAGCAGGTCTGGGGCCATTACGGCGTGCCGCAAGCGGAAATTCTCCCGGCCGGGTCGATGGTCGGCCACGGCGACTACGCCTTCGTCATCGACCAGAACGGCCACATGCGGCAGGAACTGGGCTTCGACACGGGCCCTGGAACGCAGGCCACCAAGTCGTCCTTCGCCGCCCAACTGACCGACGCCGCCCGCCAGCTACTGGGGCACTCATGAGAACTCCAGCCCGTCCGGCTGCCGTCGCGGTGGCCTTTGCCGCCGCGGCACTGATCGCCGGCTGCGGCAGCGCGGCCCCCGCCGCGCCAGGCCCTGCGGCCGAGGCCACGCCGGCCGGGTCGCCTTTTCTGGCCACATCCCTCGTGACGCCCGCCGGTAGCTGGGCCGTCGCCGTGATGGGCGGCTCCGTCGCCACGAACAACAACTTCTGGCAGCTGTTCGAGCGCCCCGCCGGGGCCGCGGACTGGAAGCTGGTCACCCCGCCCGGCACACCCGATAACGGCGGCCTCGTCCTGGCCGGTGCCGGCCAGTCGATGATCACCGGCTTCCGGCCCAGCCAGTACCTCACCTACACGCCCCTGACGGTGACCCATGACGGCGGCCAGGCGTGGTCATCCGTGAGCCCCCTCGACGCGGCCCTTGCCGACGTCCCCGACGCCCTGGCCACGGCACCAGGCAGCGGGCATCTACTCGCGCTGACCGCCGGCGGCACGGTCACCGTGGCCGCACCCGGCTACACCAGCTGGACGACACTCGCCACCCTGCGGTCCCTGGCCGCGACTCCGGTCGGCAAGCGCTGCGGGCTGCAGACCGTCACCGCGGCCACATTCAGCCCAGCCGGGCTGCCCCTGCTCGGCGGCACATGCGGCCGGCCGGGAACCGCTGGCATCTTCACCGGCACCAGCGGGACATGGCGTGCGGCAGGACCCGCGCTGCCCGCCTCCCTGGCCAGCCAGCGAGTGCAGGTGCTCAGGCTGACCAGCACAGCAAGCGGAACGACTGCGCTTCTAGAGGCGGGCACCGGACCAACCGACAGCCTCCTCGCCGCCTGGTCTGCCGACAGTGGCAGCCACTGGGCCCTGTCCCCGCAGTTCAAGCTGACCGGGGCGACGCCGATCTCGGTCTCCTTCGGTCCCGGCAACACGGCCGCAGTAGTACTCACCGGCAACCGCGGCGAAACCATCGCGGGCCCGGCAGCCGCGTGGCAGTCACTACCCGCACTGCCGGCGGGTACCGCCACGCTGGCGCCGGGCGCCGCGGGCGGGCTCGACGCCCTCGCCGTCAAAAACGCCAGGCTGACCGTCTGGCAGCTTGCCGCCGGTTCCGCCGCCTGGGCGAGAGCCCAAGCCATCAGCGTCCCGATCCAGTACGGCTCCTCGGGCTAAGCCTGACGTAAAGGGCCGGCTGATCACTGCCGTGCTGATGGGCCGTGGGTTGCCGCTTCTTTACCAAAAGAGGCGGTCACCGGTGACCCGGCGAGGGGATTGGTCATCCGCAAGGCGAGAGGCGGTTGCATATGTGTGGAATCGCGGGCTGGGTGCGCCACGCCGAGGGCGGCATGGACCCGTCGGCGGAGGCCCTTGGCGCCGCCATGCGCCACCGCGGCCCCGACGACGGAGGCGGGATCGCTCTGGATAACACCCAGCTGATTTGCCGCCGGCTCGCGCTGCTCGATCTTGCAGGCGGCCACCAGCCAGCGGCCGATGAGCGTGGCCGGCTCTGGTCGGTGTTCAACGGCGAGATCTACAACCACGTCGAGCTGAGCCGCGAGCTCACCGCTCGCGGTCACGACATCCGCGGCCACGGCGACTCCGAGCTGATCCCGCACCTCTACGAGCAATGGGGCAGCTCATTCGTCAAGCGGCTGCGGGGCATGTTCGCGCTGGCCGTGTACGACCGGCAGGCGGAAGTACTGTTCCTCGCTCGTGACAGGTTCGGGATCAAGCCGCTGTTCATGCTGCGTACGCCCCAGCACGTGTTCTTCGCCTCCGAAGCGGCCACAGTGATGGCCGCCACCGGCCCGCTGGACCTCGACCCGGCATCGCTCTGGCACTACCTGAGCTTCGGCTATGTGCCTGATCCCGCCACCCCGTGGTGCGACCTGGTCAAGCTCCCGCCTGCCCACGACGCGACCGTGTGCCGCGGCGAGATCCGCGTGAACCGTTACTGGCGGCCGCGCCTTACGCCGGGACCCGACCGGAGCCTGCGGGCGAGCGCCGACGACGTCGAGGCTGCGCTGCAAGACTCGGTGGCCGCGCACCTGGCGGCCGACGTGCCGGTCGGTGCTTACCTGTCGAGCGGGGTCGACTCGAGCATGCTCGCAACCGCTGCGGCCCGGCTGACCCCGCTGAAGACGTTCAGTATCGGCTTCGAGATGGCCGAGGGCGCGAACGACGAGCTGTCCGCGGCGCGCGACTTGGCCGCGCGCCTCGGCACCGACCATGTCGAGGAGGTCATCACCGAACATGACTACCTCGAGGCGCTGCCGCAGATCGTCGCGGCGCAGCAGAGTCCGCTGGCCGACCCCAGCGCGCCCGCCTTGTGGTTCCTCGCGCGCGCCGCCGCGCGGGATGTCAAAGCGGTGCTGTCCGGCGAGGGGGCTGACGAGCTATTCGCTGGCTACCCGATCTTCCGCCAGCCCGAGGTGCTGAGGGCATTCGATCGGGTTCCGGCGTTCCTGCGTCCGGCGCTCGGATGGCTGGCCGGGCGGCTGCCTGACGGAACCAAGGGCAAAGGCTACCTGCAGCGCGGCACGACACGCTTGGAGCAGCGCTACCTCGGCAACGTCCCGGTGTTCAGCGACCAGCAGAAACGCCGGCTGCTGGCTCCCGCTGTCGCGCAGGGAGGCGAGCCGGCGTCGTCCTTCGATCTGGTGACGCCGCACTACGCGGCTGTTGCGGGGCAGCCTGATCTGGTGCGGATGCAGGCGATCACCCTCCAGACGTGGCTGCCGAGCAGCATCCTGGCCAAGACCGACATGATGGCGATGGCGCACTCGCTTGAAGTGCGCGTGCCATTCCTTGACCCGGAGGTCTACGCTGCCGCGGCGAGGCTGCCGCTTCGTCATCGGGTCGCGGGCCGGCAGACGAAGGTGGCGCTGCGCGAGGCGGCCGCCCGGCTAGTTCCAGCAGAGACGGCGCGCCGGCCGAAGCTCGGGTTCCCGGTGCCGTTCCATGCCTGGCTCGAGGGAGGGCTCGGCTCCTGGCTACGCGAGCTCGCCGCCGACTGCGACGGCTCGCTGCTGGACCGCCGCGAGGTAGGCCGCCTGCTCACGGAGGGCTCCGGTCCGCACCGGCACCGGCAGCAATGGGCACTCCTGATCTACCTGCTGTGGCACCGGTCGGTCCGCGACGCCGCCGCGGACCGCGGGCGGCGCAACTCGCCGCGTGTGGGACCGCTTTTCGCGTGACCACTAGCTAGCCTGGACCGCCCGCCCGGACCTGATCACGCCAACTACCGCCTGCCCCTCTTAGCCGAGCAGACGGCGGCAAATCAACGGCGGTAAGTCAGAGCTTGAAGAGCTTGGAGCACGGGACCGGGATCCGCACCTGCTGCGGGCCAAAGTCCACGAGCACGGCAACCTCGTCCTCCACGCCGAGCACGGTACCAAGACCGTACTTGTCATGCGTCACCAGATCCTGAGCGG
>DASXKI010000084.1:0-11133 GCA_036496945.1 Streptosporangiaceae bacterium
TCTTGTGAAGAGGTTCACAAGACAGATCAGGACGGGTCCGTGACCGAGCAAGCACCCCCCGCCGGCACGCCAGACTTGGCCCCTCAGCGTGAGCCGGTCGGTGCTGCGCGTGCCGCAAGACCAGACGAGAGCGCCGACGTCATCGTCGTCGGTGCCGGGCCGGCCGGCTCGGCCGTGGCCTACTACCTGGCCAGCACTGGCGTCGATGTGCTGGTTCTGGAAAAGTCCACCTTCCCGCGAGAGAAGGTCTGCGGCGACGGGCTTACCCCGCGCGCCGTGAAGGCCCTGACCACCATGGGCGTGCCGACACCGGCGAGCGAAGGCTGGCTGCGCAACAAGGGCCTGCGGATAATCGGCGGCGGCGGCCGGATCGAGCTCGACTGGCCTGACCTGTCCAGCTACCCGGGCTACGGCCTGGTGCGGACCCGAGCAGACTTCGACCAGATCCTCGCCCGGCACGCGCAGAAGGCTGGTGCCCGGCTGCTCGAGGGCGTCAACGTGACCGGCCCGCTGCTCGACGACAGGACTGGCCGCATCACCGGGGTGACGGCCAGGGACGGCCGGCAGTTCCGGGGTCGGCTGGTGGTCGCCGCCGACGGCAATTCCTCCCGACTATCCGTCGCCATGGGCCTGCACAAGCGCGACGACAGGCCGCTCGGGGTCGCGGTGCGCACCTACTACACCTCGCCCCGCCACGACGACGACTACCTCGAGGCCTGGCTTGACCTCTGGGACGGCAGCTCGCTGCTGCCCGGCTACGGCTGGATCTTCGGCATGGGGGACGGGACCTCCAACGTGGGGCTCGGACTGCTCAACACCTCCAAGGGCTTCGGCGACATCGACTACCGCGACCTCCTGCGCAAATGGCTTGCCGCGATGCCAGCAGAGTGGGGGTTCAGCGAGGAGAACCGGACCCAGCCGGTCCGCGGCGCCGCGCTGCCGATGGGCTTCAATCGCACGCCGCACTACACCAGGGGCCTGCTGCTGGCCGGTGACTCCGGCGGCATGGTGAATCCCTTCAATGGCGAGGGCATCGCGTACGCGCTCGAGTCCGGAGAGCTTGCGGCCCGGGTCATTACCCAGGCGCTAGCGCGGCCGTCGGCGGCGGCCGGGGAGCGGGTCCTGCAGACCTATCCCCGCCAGCTCAAAGAGGCTTACGGCGGCTACTACACGCTCGGCCGTGTCTTTGTGGACCTGATCGGCAAGCCGTCGTTCATGCGTTTCGCCACCAAGCACGGGGTGAAGCGCCCGTACATCATGCGCTTCACCATGAAGTTCCTTGGCAACCTGACCGAGACCCGCGGCGGCGATGCAGTGGACCGGCTGATCAACGCGGTGTCTAAGATGACGCCCGCGGCGTAACAGTCAATGCCTACCCATAAGGTGCCCAGCAGTGCTGATCCAGGTAACGGCTGATCCAGACAACGGCAGATCCAGATAACAGCTGATCCAGATAAGGGGGTGACAGGGCAGTGAGTCTCTATGTGCCGATCCTGCTCCTAGCCGCGCTGGCGGCGGTGTTCGCCGTGTTCTCGCTAGTCGCGGGCTCGGCGTCCGGCCCGAAGCGGTGGAACAGGGCCAAACTGGAGGCCTATGAGTGCGGCATCGAGCCGACGAGGCAGCCGCAGGGCATCAGGTTCCCGGTCAAGTACTACCTGACCGCGATGCTCTTCATCGTGTTCGACGTCGAGATCATCTTCCTGTACCCGTGGGCGGTCTTTTTCGACAAGCTCGGGGTCTTCGGCCTGGTCGAGATGTTCACGTTCATCGTCACGGTGCTGATCGCGTACGTCTACGTGTGGCGCCGTGGCGGCCTGGAGTGGGATTGAGTCATGGGTATTGAGGAAAAGCTGCCCGCCGGCGTCTTGCTGACGTCTGTCGAGAAGCTGGCTGGCTACGCACGCAAGAGCTCGGTCTGGCCGGCCACGTTCGGCCTCGCGTGCTGTGCGATCGAACTGATGGCGACCGGCGGCCCGCGGCACGACCTGGCCAGGTTCGGCATGGAGCGGGCGTCGAACACCCCGCGACAGGCCGACCTGATGATCGTGGCTGGCCGGGTCAGCCAAAAGATGGCGCCGGTGCTGCGGCAGATCTACGACCAGATGTCCGACCCCAAGTGGGTCATCTCGATGGGCGTGTGCGCGTCCAGCGGCGGCATGTTCAACAACTACGCGATCGTCCAGGGTGTCGATCACCTGGTCCCGGTCGACATCTACCTGCCGGGCTGTCCGCCCAGGCCGGAGATGCTGCTGGACGCCATCGTCAAGTTGCACGACAAGATCCAGAACATGAAGCTGGGCGTGAACAGGGAGCGCCAGGTGACCGAGCTCGAGGAGGCCCGGCTGCGGCGGGTGCCGCTCACGGCCAGCAGTTCGGTGCAGCCGGGCGGGCGAGCGCAGCTCGGCCTGCTGGACCAGGCTGCGCAGGGTCCGAATCCGGGTGCGACGCCGTGACTGAGCGTAGCGATGAGGCGCAGGACGGCACCGGACGGGGCAGCACTGCTGTGCCCGACCCGGCCGTGCTCGCCGGCCAGGACCGGCTCGCCGAGCGGGTGGCCAGGACCGGCATGTTCGGGACCTCGACGACGGGCGACACGTCCGGCTACGGCGGCCTCCAGGTACGCCGGGCGCCCCGGATAGGGAGCCCGCGGCCATATGGCTCGTACTTCGACGAGATCGCCGACAACCTGGAGACCGCGCTGACCCAGACGGGCTCCAGCTTCGGCGCCGCGGTCGAGCAGGTGCTCGTGGCCAATGGCGATCTCACCTTCTACGTTCGCCGCGAGCACCTCACGGCGGTCGCGGCGAAGCTGCGGGATGACCCGACGCTGGCCTTCGAGATGTGCCTCGGCGTCTCGGGCGTGCACTATCCGGCCGAGACGGGCCAGGAACTGCGCGCCGTCTACCACCTGCTGTCGATCACGCACAATCGCAGGCTGCGGGTGGAGGTGACGGCACCGGACGCCGACCCGCATGTGCCGTCGCTGGTCGATATCTATCCCACCTGCGACTTTCACGAGCGTGAGACCTGGGACTTCTTCGGCCTGATCTTCGACGGCCATCCCGCCCTGACCAGGATCGAGATGCCGGACGACTGGCGCGGGCACCCGCAGCGGAAGGACTACCCGCTTGGCGGCATCCCGGTGGAATACCGCGGCGCGACCATCCCGCCGCCGGACGAGCGGAGGTCTTACGAGTGACCGCCCCGGCTGATCACCAGACACACGGTGCCACGGCGACCGGCACTGGCGGCGCCAGTGAGGCCGGCGCCGGTTACGCCGGCGCTACTTACGAGGACGACGAAGGCCGCGTCTACCACGTCGCCGGCCAGGACTGGGACGAGGTCGTTGCCGCGGCCGCCGGCGGCGACGACCGGTCCGGCGAAGAGCGCATGGTCGTCAACATAGGCCCCCAGCACCCGTCGACGCACGGTGTCCTGCGGCTGGTGGTGACTCTGGACGGCGAGACCGTGACCGAGCTTCGCCCGGTGATCGGGTACCTGCACACTGGCATCGAGAAGAACATGGAGTACCGCAACTGGACGCAGGGCGTGACGTTCTGCACCCGGATGGACTACCTGTCGCCGCTGTTCAACGAGACCGCGTACTGCCTGGCGGTGGAGCGGCTGCTTGGCATCTCGGCGGAGATCCCCGACCGGGCCACCGTCATCAGGGTGCTGATGATGGAGCTGAACCGAATCGGCTCGCACCTGACAGCGATCGGGACCATGGGCCTGGAACTGGGCGCGACCACCGTGTTCATTTACGGCATGCGTGAGCGGGAGAAGACGCTCGACCTGCTCGAGCTCATTACCGGGCTACGGATGAACCACGCCTTCATCCGGCCGGGCGGGGTCGCGCAGGACTTGCCCGCCGGCGCGCTGGAGCGGCTGCGCGAGTACGTTCGGATCATGCCGGGTCTGCTCGGCGAGATCCGGGCGCTCTTCGATGCCGCACCCGCCTTCCTGGCTAGGACCAGGAAAGTCGCCCACCTGGACGTGACAGGCTGCATGTCGCTCGGCGTCACCGGCCCGATCTTGCGCGCGGCCGGGCTGCCCTGGGACCTGCGCAAGAGCCAGCCGTACTGCGGCTACGAGACGTACGAGTTCGACGTGCCGGTGCAGACCAGCGCCGACGCATTCGGCCGGTACCTGGTCCGGATGGACGAGCTCGACCAGTCGCTGCGGATCATCGGCCAGTGCGTGGACCGTCTGACCGAGACCGCTGGCCAGCCAGTGATGATCGGTGACGCCAAGATCGGCTGGCCAGCGAAGCTGGCTCTCGGCCCGGACGGGATGGGCAACTCGCCCGATCACATCGCGCACATCATGAGCCAGTCCATGGAGGCGCTGATCCACCACTTCAAGCTCGTCACTGAGGGCTTCCGGGTACCCGCCGGGCAGGTCTATGCGGCGGTGGAGTCGCCACGCGGCGAGCTTGGCTGTCATGCCGTCAGTGACGGAGGCACCAGGCCCTACCGGGTGCATTTCCGCGATCCGTCCTTCACCAACCTGCAATCGGTCTCTGTGATGTGCGAAGGCGGCATGATCGCCGACGTCATCGCCGCGGTCGCCAGCATCGATCCCGTGATGGGAGGCGTGGACAGGTAATGGCGCTCAGCGACGAGGCGCGGGCCAGACTTGTGCCGCTAGCCGCCGAGATCATCGGCCGGTACCCGAAGACCCGCTCGGCCTTGCTGCCGCTGCTGCACCTGGTGCAGTCCGAGGAGGGCTACGTCTCGAACGACGGCATCGAATTCTGCGCCGGGCAGCTCGGCCTGACCGAGGCCGACATCACCGGCGTCGTGTCGTTCTACACGATGTACAAGCGCAAGCCGATCGGCGAGTTCCATGTCGGCGTCTGCACCACGGCGCTATGCGGGGTCATGGGTGGCGACGCGATCCTGGCCGAGCTCCAGGAGCACCTGGGCGTCGGCATCGACGAGACCACGCCGGACGGCAAGGTCAGCTTCGAGCACGTGGAGTGCAACGCAGCCTGCGACTACGCGCCAGTGGTCATGGTCAACTGGGAGTTCTTCGACGACATGACGCGCCAGTCGGCGCGTGATCTGGTCGACGAGCTCCGGGCCGGCGCCGACGTCAAGCCCACTCGCGGCGCGCCGCGCCTGTGCACCTGGAAGCAGGCGTCGAAGATCCTGGCCGGCTTCCCCGACGGCCAGGCGGCCGAAGGGCACACCGCCGGGCCCGCGACGCTGGCGGGCCTACGCATCGCCAAGGAGCAAGGCTGGACGCCTGACGACGGTGCAAGTACCGGTGCTGGAGGCAAGCAGTAGTGTCGACGATCCTTATCCCCGAGCTCAGCGCCCGCTGGGACGAGCCCGACTCCTTCACTCTGGCCGCCTACCGGCGCAACGGCGGATATCAGGCGCTGCCCAAGGCCCTGGCCATGCAGCCCGATCAGGTCATCCAGACACTGAAGGACTCGGCCCTGCGCGGGCGCGGCGGGGCCGGCTTTCCTACCGGGGTCAAGTGGGGCTTCATCCCGCAGGGTGATGGCAAGCCGCACTACCTGGTAGTCAACGCCGATGAGTCGGAGCCGGGCGCCTGCAAGGACATGCCGACCATGCTGGCCAACCCGCAGGCGCTGATCGAGGGCATCATCATCGCCAGCTACGCGATCCGGGCCGAGAAGGCATTCATCTACGTGCGGGGCGAGGTGCTGCATGTCAACCGGCGCCTCCAGTTCGCCGTGGCCGAGGCCAAGGCGGCGGGCTACCTCGGCGAGAAGATCCTCGGCTCAGGGCTGAACCTGGACCTCGTCGTGCACGCGGGCGCAGGCGCGTACATCTGCGGCGAGGAGACGGCGCTGCTTGACTCGCTAGAAGGGATGCGCGGCCAGCCGAGGCTCAAGCCGCCATTCCCCGCGGTGGCCGGCCTTTACGCCTGCCCGACCGTGGTCAACAACGTCGAGTCGATCGCCTCAGTGCCGTACATCCTCCAGTACGGCGCCGCGCAGTTCGCCCGCTTCGGCACGGAGAAGTCCAAGGGCTTCGGGCTGTTCTCGCTGTCCGGCCACGTCACCACGCCCGGCCAGTATGAGGCGCCACTCGGCGTCACGCTGCGCGAGCTGCTCGACCTGGCCGGCGGCATCAGGGCCGGGCACCGACTGAAGTTCTGGACGCCCGGTGGCTCGTCCACGCCGCTGTTCACCGAGGAGCACCTGGACGTCCCGCTCGACTACGAGTCGGTGGCCGCGGCCGGGTCTATGCTCGGCACGCGCTCGGTCCAGCTCTTCGACGAGACGACCTGCGTGGTCCGCGTCGTGCTGCGCTGGATCCAGTTCTACGAGCATGAGTCGTGCGGCAAGTGCACGCCGTGCCGGGAGGGCAGCTACTGGGTGCGCCAGCTGCTACAGCAGCTTGAGGCGGGTCAGGGCAGCGAGGCCGACCTGGACAAACTGCTGGACATCTGCGACAACATCACCGGCCGAGCGTTCTGCGCGCTCGGCGACTCGATCCAGGCGCCGGTCGCCTCGTCGATCAAGTACTTCCGTGACGAGTACATCGAGCATCAGCGCCTTGGCGGCTGCCCGTTCGATCCGGCCGCCTCGACACTCTTTGCCTTGGAGCCGGCCCGATGACAGTGCAGCCCGCGACCGGCCCAGCCGATGGCGTGAGAGTGACCATCGACGGTTTCGAGATCACGGTGCCGAAGGGCACGCTGGTCATCCGGGCCGCCGAGCAGCTGGGCATCCAGATCCCGAGATTCTGCGACCACCCACTGCTGTCTCCCGTCGGGGCCTGCCGGCAGTGCCTGGTGCAGATCGAGGGTCAGCCAAAGCCGCCTGCGTCCTGCACGACCACGGTGACCGACGGCATGGTCGTCCGCACCCAGCTGACCTCGCCAGTGGCGGAGAAGGCGCAGCGCGGGATCATGGAGCTGCTGCTGGTCAACCACCCGCTCGACTGCCCGATGTGCGACAAGGGCGGCGAGTGCCCGCTCCAGAATCAGGCGATGTCCACCGGCCAGGGCGAGACCAGGTTCGACGGAGCCAAGCGAACCTTCCCGAAGCCCATCGCGCTGTCTGCCCAGGTGCTGCTGGACCGCGAGCGGTGCGTGCAGTGCGCCAGGTGCACCAGGTTCGCTGACGAGATCGCCGGCGACCCGCTGATCGAGCTGCTCGACCGGGGTCCGCACGAGCAGGTCGGCGTCGCCGAGGGCGTGCCGTTCGACTCCTACTTCGCCGGCAACACGGTGCAGATCTGCCCGGTCGGCGCGCTCACCGGGGCGTCCTACCGGTTCCGGGCCCGGCCGTTCGACCTTGTGTCCACCCCGAGCGTGTGCGAGCACTGCGCCGCCGGCTGCCGCCAGCGAACCGACCACCGCCGCGGCGCCGTCACCAGGCGGCTGGCCGGCAACGAGCCCGCCGTTAACGAGGAATGGAACTGCGACAAGGGCCGGTGGGCCTTTACCTATGCCACCCAGCCCGACCGGCTGGTCAGCCCGCTCGTCCGCGATGAGAGCGGGGTGCTCCAGCCCGCCTCCTGGCCGGAGGCACTGGCGGCCGCGGCACGCGGCCTGCTGGCGGCTCGCGGCCGCGCTGGCGTGCTGCCCGGCGGTCGGCTGACGCTCGAGGACGCCTACGCCTACGCCAAGTTCGCCCGAGTAGCGCTGGCCAGCAACGACATCGACATGCGAGCCAGGCCGCACTCGGCCGAGGAGCTCCAGTTCCTCGCCGAGCATGTGGCAGGCCGGGTGAACCTCACGTACGCCGAGCTCGAGCGGGCGCCCGCCGTACTCCTGGCCGGGTTCGAGCCCGAGGACGAGAGCCCCATCGTGTTCCTCCGGCTCCGCAAGGCGGTCCGGCAGCGCGGCATGGCGGTGTACTCGCTCGCGGCGTTCGCCAGCCTCGGCCTGACGAAGCTGTCTGGCACACTGCTGCCGACGGTGCCAGGAGCCGAGGCGGCTGGCCTTACCGGGCTCGCAGAGACTGGGCTGGCTGAGACCGGGCTAGCAGAGACTGGGCTAGCAGATGCCGGCGCCGCGGCCGCGGCAGCGTTGCGCAAGCCAGGCGCAGTGATCCTCGTCGGAGAGCGGCTGGCCGAGGTGCCCGGCGCCCTGTCCGCGGCCGCCCGGCTGTCAGCGCAGACCGGTGCGCAGCTTGCCTGGATCCCGCGTCGCGCCGGCGAGCGCGGCGCGATCGAGGCGGGTGCGCTGCCGAACCTGCTGCCTGGCGGTCGCCGGCTCGGCACGGCCGCGGTCACGCGCGAGGTCGCGCGGGCCTGGGGCGTCGCCTCGCTGCCGACCGACCCTGGCCTCAGCTCGAGCGAAATCCTCGCGGCGGCCGGCCGCGGCGACATCGCGGCGCTGCTGATCGGCGGCGTGGACCCGAGCGACCTGCCCGACCCGGCGGCGGCGCTGGCCGCCATCGAGGCGGCAGGCTTCGTGGTCAGCCTGGAGCTTCGCGTTAGCGAGGTCACCGACCGGGCCGACGTGGTGTTCCCGGTCGCGGCCGTGGCCGAGAAGCACGGCACGTTCGTGAACTGGGAGGGTCGCCCGGGCTCGTTCACCGCTGCGCTCTCGGTGCCGTCAGTCCGGACGGACCTCGCCGTGCTGGCCGCGCTCGCCGATGAGATGGATGTGCACCTCGGCCTGCCGGACGCGGCCGCGGCCCGCAGCGAGCTCACCTTGCTGACCCAGTCGACGCAGTCGCCAGCGCTGTCGCCCGCATTCGGCCAGGCCACACCTGGCCAGCTGTCGGCCTCTCATCAGGCCGCGCCCGAGGCGCCGGTGGGTCAGATCGGCCAGCTGGGACTCGAGCATGCGGGTCCAGGCCGGGCGCTGCTGGCCACCTGGCATAATCTCCTCGACGCCGGCCGGATGCAGGACGGCGAGCCGAATCTGGCCGGCACGGCACGCGCCGCCGTCGCGCGGATGTCAGCCGCGACCGCAGCCGAGGCCGGCACAGCCGATGGCGGCAAGGTAACCGTGGCAACCCGCCACGGCGCAATTAGTGTTCCCGTGGAGATCGCAGACATGCCTGACCGTGTCGTCTGGCTGCCGACCAACTCGGCCGGCAGCGCCGTCAGGTCGGCGCTGCGGGCAGGTCATGGCGCGATGGTCTCGGTCAGCAGCGGGGTACCCGTGAGGAGCGCGGAATGACTGGCCTAGCTGCCGCGACACCGGCCAGCAACGTCCCGACGCTGGCCAGCTTCGGCCACGACCCGTGGTGGATCGTCATCATCAAGGTCCTGATCGTCTTCGTGTTCCTCTTGCTGGGCGCACTGATCGCGATCTGGGCGGAGCGGCGCATCATCGGCCGGATGCAGCAACGTCCCGGACCGAACCGGGCGGGGAAGTTCGGCTTGCTGCAGTCGCTCATGGACGGCATCAAGCTGGCGCTGATGGAAGACATCGTGCCGCGCGGCGTGGACAAGCTGCTGTTCGTGATCGCCCCGGCAATCTCTGTGATCCCAGCGTTCATCGCCTTCGCGATCATCCCGTGGGGACCGATCGTCTCGATTGGCGGCCACCGGACGCCACTCCAGCTGACCGACCTGCCCGTTGCGGTGCTGCTGGTGCTGGCGATGAGCTCGTTGGGCGTCTACGGCATCGTGCTAGCTGGGTGGTCGGCCCAGTCGCCGTACTCGCTGCTCGGCGGGCTCCGGTCGTCAGCCCAGGTGATCAGCTACGAGATCGCCATGAGCCTGTCGTTCGTGCCGGTCTTCCTGTACGCGGGATCCCTGTCAACCTCAAATATTGTCGCGGCACAGATCCACGGGCCCGCATTCAGCTTCTTCGGCTACACCTGGCACTGGCCGTCGTGGTACGCGATCCTGCTCCTGCCGTCGTTCGTGATCTACCTGGTCACCATGGTCGGCGAGACCAACCGGCTGCCCTTCGACCTGCCCGAGGGCGAGGGGGAGCTGGTTGGTGGCTACCACACCGAGTACTCCTCGCTGAAGTTCGCGATGATCCAGCTGGCCGAGTACTGCGCCGTGCTTACTGTTTCCGCGCTCGCGACCACGCTCTTCCTTGGTGGCTGGCGAGCACCGTGGCCGATCAGCGTGTGGTCAGGCGCGGACACCGGCTGGTGGCCAGTGCTGTGGTTCATGGGCAAGGTGGTCACCTTTGTATTCGTGTTCTTCTGGCTGCGAGCCTCGCTGCCGCGGATCCGGTACGACCAGCTGATGAAGCTCGGCTGGAAGGTGCTCATCCCGGCCGGACTCACCTGGACGCTCGTGGTAGCCACGGCGCGGGTCTACCGGCGCCAGGGCGGCAGCCCGGCCGTGTACATCATCGCTGGCCTGATCGTCGTCGTGCTCCTGGCGCTCGTGTGGCGCTGGGAATCTTCTGGGCAGCGAGCTGAACGCGTGGCCGCGGCGGCCGCGGAAGAGCGCGCGGAGGCAGGCGAAGAAGCACCAATGACGGCCCCGTTCCCGACGCCGCCGTTGGATCTACCGCATTACCACGGCATCGGACGTGCGAGCCCCGGCGAGTCGCTGCTGGCTGGCGTGACCGGCGACGATACGAAGGAGGTCTGAGATGCCCGACTTCCTCAACTCGGTCAAGGGTTTTGGCGTGACCTTCCGGCAGATGTTCCGCAAGGTCGACACCGTCGAGTACCCGGAAGTGAAGCTGCCGACAGCGCCGCGATTCCACGGCCGTCACCAGCTGAACCGGTGGCCGGACGGGCTGGAGAAGTGCATCGGCTGCGAGCTTTGCGCCTGGGCGTGCCCGGCAGACGCGATCTACGTGGAGGGCGCGGACAACACAGCCGAGGAGCGGTACTCGCCCGGCGAGCGGTACGGCCGCGTGTACCAGATCAACTACCTGCGCTGCATCTTGTGCGGGCTGTGCATCGAGGCGTGCCCGACGCGGGCGCTGACGATGACCAACGAGTACGAGCTGGCCGACGACAGCCGGGAGAGCCTGATCTGGACCAAGGAGCAGCTGGTCGCGCCGCTCCAGGACGGTATGGAGGCGCCGCCGCACCCGATGCGACTCGGCGAGACCGAGGAGGACTACTACCGCCTGGGCGCGATGCTGGCACGAACTGAGCCAGGGGAGGAGCAATGAGCCACTCAACCCTGGGCCATGCCATTGTGCTGGCCGGCCCGGCGGCCGAGACTGCCAGGCTCGTCGGATTCTGGGTGCTGGCGATCGTCTCGGTGG
>DASXKI010000085.1:0-4992 GCA_036496945.1 Streptosporangiaceae bacterium
TGGCCAAGCCCCAGTCGGAGTGTTTCGCGGCCGGGCTTCGGTTCGCCAGGACCGAGGGCATCGTGCCGGCGCCCGAACCGACGCACGCGGTTGCGGCGTGCATCGAGGAGGCGCTGCGGTGCAAGGAGACCGGCGAGGAGAAGGTCATCCTGACCGCCTTGTGCGGACACGGCCTGCTCGACCTGGCCGCTTACAGCGACTACCTGTCCGGCGAGCTACGGGATCTTCAGCTCAGCGACCGGGCCATTGAGGAGGCCCTAGCGGGCCTACCGGCGCTGGCGTGAGGCCGTGACAGCACCAGATGGGGCCCAGGAGCGTGCCTGACCCGGGCCGGGAGGAGGGGAGTCGGCCCGGGCCTTCTGGCACGCGTCTGCGGCCGTCACAGCGGACGCGCGTGGCGCTGTCATGACATAAATGTACGTTCACACAGCTATACAGTCGTACGCTGACGGGCCCTGATTTGTCAAGCGACTGATGACAACCATCCGGCCGGAACAGGCGTCAAACACAGACATACCTGACTTCGATCCATGACTGTGATGGTTCACCAGATGACCGCTGACACTGAGGCGCCGGCGGGTGGCAGCCTGCCCATCGGCGGCTCGCCCCTCCAGCGCAAGCTCGCCACGGCCGCCATCGACCTGTTCTACGCGCGCGGCGCCCTGGCCACGACCGTCCGGGAGATCACCGGCGCCTGCGGCCTGACGCCCGGTGCGCTCTACAACCACTTCTCGTCCAAGGATCACCTGCTCTATGTGCTGGTGCGGGACATTCACCTGCAGGTCGACAGGCAGATGGCGGCGACTCTGGCCGACGCGGGCCCCGACCCGGCCGTGCAACTGGCGTCGACCGTACGCTTCCTGGTAGCACACACCGCTTTGTTCAAGAAGCAGTCGCGGGTAGCCAGCCGGGAGTTCACCGTCCTGACCGGCGTCCGGGGCCAGGAGATCCGGGATATTCGCCGGCGGATGCGCGACCGGCTGACCGGGATCCTGCTCGACGGCGCGCAGCAAGGCACCTTCCGCCTCGTCGGCGGCAACGATCGCCCGGCAGCCATGCTGTGCTCGGCGACCATCGGCAACATGTGCGTGCACATCAGCGAGTGGACTCTCGAGCACTACCCGCTCGGCATCCCTGATCTTCAGCATCGCTACGCGCAGATGGCCCTGCGGCTGGCCGGAGCCCTCGACTGACCGGTCACGCCGTCTGCCGAGTAGCCGTCAGCGCGCCGAAATCCGCCGGATCGATGTTGCCGCCCGATAGGACGACCACGGTGCATCCAGGCGGCGTGACGGCACCGGATAGCAGCGCCGCGAGCGGCACGGCCCCGCTGGGCTCGACCACGATCTTGAGCCTGGTGAAGCAGAACCGCATGGCGTCGATGATGTCGTCCTCCGTCACGGTGACGACGTCGTCGAGCAGGCGCGAGTTCACCGCGAATGTCAGCTCCCCTGGCTGCCTGGCTCGCAGCCCCTCGGCGACGGTCTCGGGTTCGGGAATGCTGACTCGATGCCCGGCTGCCATGGACTGGCTCGTGTCGCTGGCGGCCTTGGGCTCGACGCCGATCACGGACGCCCGCGGCAGCAGCCCCTTGACCGCGGTGGAGACGCCCGCAGCGAGCCCGCCGCCGCCCACCGGCAGCAGCACCAGGTCAAGCTCCGGCGCCTGATCGGCCAGCTCCAGGCCGGCCGTGCCCTGGCCGGCCATGATGTCGTAGTCATCGAATGGCCGCACGAGCGTCATCGACCGCGCGGCGGCAATCTGCGCCGCGACTTCCTCGCGGCTCTCGGTCTGCGGGTCATAGGGGCGCAGCTGCGCGCCGTAGCCCTCGATCGCGGCCAGCTTCGCGGCCGAGCCGGTAGCCGGCACCACAATGACGGCGTCGATGCCGAGCAGTCTGGCGGCCAGCGCGACGGCGGCACCGTGGTTCCCGGAAGAGAATGCGACCACGCCGGCCGCCTTAGCGGCCGGATCCAGCAGGCTCAATCGGTTATAGGCGCCGCGGAATTTGAACGAACCGCTGCGCTGGAACGGCTCGGCCTTCAGCAGCACCCGGACACCACAGCGCTCGTCCAGCATGGTGGAACTGAGCAGCGGCGTCCGGTGCGCGACGCCGTCCAGCCGCGCCGCCGCGGCCCGAATTCGATCCATGGTTAGTGCGTCATCCGACATAGATGCTTCTCCGCTTGGCCGGGGGTTATCGCCAGGATGGGTGTCCTGGCCTGATCTGCTTGTCTAGCACGGCGCGCAGGGCAAGCAGTGACAGGCTGGCAGGCAGCGTAGCTGAGCCCACGCAGCACAGCTCCGTGGCGAGAGGAGAACGACCACCGATGGAGATCCCCAAGCCAACCGATGCCGACAGGGAGTACTTCAGGTCGCTGCTGCCCGACAACCCCTGGATCGAGGTCAAACCGATGTTCGGCAACCTCGGCGCCTTCGTCAAAGGCAACATGTTCGCCGGCCTGTTCGGCGCGTCGGTCGGCGTCCGCCTGGCAGACGCCGATCGCGACGAGCTAGCGGCCGTCGACGGCGCCGGGCCCTTTGGCCCGGCCGAGCGCCCGATGGGCGGCTACCTGAGCCTGCCGCCGGCCTGGCGTGCGGATCCGGAGCGGGCGGCTGACTGGATGGGCCGGGCATTCACCTACGTCGGCGCGATGCCTCCGAAGAAGGCTAAGCCGAGCAGGGCCAAGCCCAGAGGCAGGTAACCGCGCTGATCAGCCGCATCGCCGGCCCCCGATGCCCACGCCGAGGTCTTCAGCTCCGCCTGGCAAGCTCGTGCTCGGCTGTCATGCCGGCGTGTCTTCGGCGTCGATGCCGTGCTGGCGCAGCAGGGCACGCAGGCGGTCGATTTCGCGGCTCAACTCACGGCATTTTTGGGCCAGAGATGCCAGGTCGGGGTGCGCGGCCGACCACTCTTCCTGGCGAGCAGCCTTCTCGGCGAGCAGTTGCTTTCCCCGGTCACGCAGCGAGGCGGCCCGCTCGTACTCTTGGACGTCGGCAGCGGCCTCTCGCTCACCTTGGGCCTGATCGATCTGCCGGTCCAGGTCGCCCGTGTCTGCCCCGGTGCCCACGCGCCGCTCGATGACCGGCAAGCGTGACTCGATCGCGCTGACCCGAGCTTGCAGCGCAGCCAGCAGCCGGCGCTCACTCCCGCGCGCCGAGCCGGGCTGCAGCTCAGTGTGCGCGGTCTCGAGTTCTTCGCTGTGCTCACCGTGCAGCAGGTGGATGACCTGTTGGCGGACCCGGATCAGGTCAGAGCCAAGCTTGACCATGATCTCCGCGGCGACCCCATCAGCGTCGCGGATCAGGCCCAGCAGGATGTGCTAGTTGCCGATGTAGTTGTGGCCAAGCTGTAGTGCCTCGCGCAGCGACAGCTCCAGCACCTTCTTGGTGCGCGCAGTGATAGGGATGTGACCGGACGGCGCCTCCGTCCCCTGGCCGATGATCTCCTCGACCTGCTGGCGCACGGCCTCCAGACTGATCCCCAGGGACTCCAGGGCTTTCGCTGCCACGCCTCCACCCTCGTGGATGAGGCCTAGCAGGATGTGCTCGGTGCCGACGTAGTGGTGATTGAGCATCCTGGCCTCTTCCTGAGCCAGGACCACAACCCGCCGCGCCCGGTCGGTGAACCTCTCGAACATATGGTTGCTCCGCACCGCCATTGAGCACTAGCCGCCCGTGCCGAGACTGAGCGGAGCAGCTCAGCCAATGCCGGGAACCAGCAGATGACGAATAAAGAATAAGTGTCAGCGACGGGGCGGTGAAGTCGAAGACGACCCCGAATCCGCTGATCGGTCGCGCGATTTCGAGCGCTTCCGTCGACCGCCATCACAGTGCGCGGAGCCGATCGGCGCGGCTAAACCGATCACGCCGTCGCTGGAACTCGGCGCGCTCGGACGTCTGCCCGGCCACGCCGAGGGAAGAGTTGACCAGCAGGACCGTCGCTCGAAGAGCGACCCCCTCATGCCACCCGGAACGGAGCAACCATGACAGAACCCGCGCCCCGAATGGACTACGCCGACTTTCCCGCACCCGACGACGGCATCCTGGCGACGCTGTTCATCACCGTCCGCAGTGTTGCGCGGTCCCGGGACTTCTACTCGCGTGTCCTGGGCGGCACGGTGGTCCTGGACGAGAATCCATGCACCGTCAGGCTGTCCAACTCGTGGATCATTATGAACCCAGGCGGGCCGCCCACTCCCGACAAGCCAGGCATCACGGTAGTCGACTACCAGCCGGGCGACACGACCTCGATTTTCCTGAACCTGCGAGTCGCTGATATCCAGGCCTGTTACGAGGCCTGGAAGGAGAAGGGAGCCGAATTCGTCACCCCGCCCATCGACCGCGGAGCCGAGATCCGCTGCTACATGCGCGACCCGGACGGATATCTCATCGAAGTCGGCCAGTCCACCGGCCTGCTGCACGGCAAGCTTGCCGCGAAGCGCCCCGAGGACCTCCCCGGCTGAGCCCTGTCACCTGGTGGGGGCCCTGTTCAGGGGAGGCCCCAAGCAATCGCGGGCCGGTCCGCGAACTGCTCGAGGATTGCAGAGCCCCCGAGGCTTCCTGGCGAGGCGGACGTGTGGGCATGAGCGCCGCCGGGCACTCCCTAACGGCAGGCTCACCGGTGTTTCCAGGTATACCCAGGCCCATGCGGCAAGCCGACATGAGCACCGTCCAGGTGGCGCCCCCGGCGCCAGAGGAGAGGCGGTCTTACCGTGCGTTCCGACATCGTCCCCGGCGGCACTTTCCCCGACTATGCGCTACCCGACCACACCAGCACCGTCCGAACTCTGAGCGAGCTCCAGGGCCGGGACCCGATGATCCTCACGCTCGCGCGCGGCAACTACTGCCCGAAAGAGCACCGCCAACACCTGGAACTGGCCGAGCACTACCCGGAGATGGCAGTCGCGTACACGCAGATGGCCACGATCGCTACCGACGACCATCACACCCTGCAGGAGTTCCGCGGCTCGGTCGGCGCCCAGTGGCCCT
>DASXKI010000086.1:0-11660 GCA_036496945.1 Streptosporangiaceae bacterium
AGATCGGGACCGGCTACGTGGCGGGCGTGCAGGACCAGGGCGTCGCCACGACAGTCAAGCACTTCGTGGCCAACGACTTCGAGACCGAGCGCTTCACCGTCAGCGTCGAGGTCAGCGAGCGCACGCTCCGCGAGCTGTATCTGGCGCCGTTCGAGACGATCATCCGCGAGGCCGGCGCCTGGGGCGTCATGTCGGCGTACAACAGCGTCAACGGCGTGTCCATGACGGACAACGCGGCACTCCAGCGCGGCGTGCTGAAGCACGAATGGGGCTTCGACGGCGTGATCGTGTCGGACTGGCTCGCCACGCGTGACACCGCGGGCGCGGCCAACGGCGGCCTGGACATCGCCATGCCCGCCATGGGCAGCCCGTGGGGCGACAAGCTTGTAGCGGCCGTACGCGACGGCCAGGTCCCCGTCGAGATCGTCGACGAGCAGGTGCGCCGCCTGCTGCGGCTCGCGGCGCGCGTCGGCGCACTGGCAGGCGCACCGGAGTCCGTGCCGCCAGCCCGCCGGCCCGCCGTGATCGATGGCGCGAGCCTGGCCCGAGAGATCGCCGCACGCTCGTTCGTCCTCGCCGCGAACACGGTTCTGCCACTGGATCCGGCGACGCTGTCGAGCGTGGCCATGATCGGGGCGCTGGCCAGAGATGCCCGCGTGCTGGGGGGTGGAAGCGCGACCGTGTTCCCCGCGCAGATCGTCTCCCCACTGGAGGGCCTGAGCGCCGCCCTGCCCGACGCGGTGAAGCTGTCTTTCGCCCTCGGGGCCGACCCTCGCACCGGCAAGCTTGTCCCAGCCGCCGCGCCGCACTGGCACGGCCTGCGGGCGACCTTCCGCGACGCGGCCGGCGCGACTCTGTACCAGACCGCGCTGGCCACCGGCGCCGGCCGCTGGATGGAGCTGCCCGTCGGCGTCGAACGTGCGACCCTCGCGTCGGTCGAGATCTCCGGCACACTGACCGCCGAGGACGGCGGCACGCACCAGCTCGGGATCCGCGGCATCGGCCAGTTCCGGTTGACGGCGGCTGGCCAGCCCCTCTTCGACGGCCACATCGCCGCCGAGTCCGACGACTTCGCGACCACGTTCCTCGCGCCGCCCGAGCAGCGGGTCCCGCTGGAGCTTGCCGCAGGCGACCAGGTCGAGGTGTCGCTGACCCAGCGCATCAGGCTGGACCCGGTCTTCGCCGTGGTGTCGCTGACGCTGGGCTACGGCGCCCCGGTCGGCACCGCGGAGGAACTGCTCGCCGAGGCCGAGGCCCTGGCGCGTGCCAGCGACGTCGCGGTCGTCGTCGTGGGCACGACCGAGGAAGTGGAATCGGAAGGCTTCGACCGCACGACGCTGGCCCTGCCCGGCCGGCAGGACGAACTGGTGCGCCGTGTCGCCGCCGCCAACCCGCGCACTGTGGTAATCGTCAACGCGGGCTCGCCAGTGGAGCTGCCGTGGGCGGACGACGTCGCGGCCGTGCTGCTCGCCTGGTTCCCCGGCCAGGAGGCCGGCCACGCTATCGCCGACGTGCTGCTCGGCACGACGGAGCCAGGCGGCCGGTTGCCCACGACCTGGCCGGTCGTCGCGGCCGACTGCCCGGTGCTGAACACGACGCCGGCGGGCGGCGCACTCGGCTACGACGAGGGAGTGTTCATCGGCTACCGGGCCTGGGACCGGAGCGGCGTGGCGCCCCGGTACGCGTTCGGGCACGGGCTCGGCTACACGACCTGGCGCTACGAGCAGATCGAAGCCGCCGCTGACCAGGTCACCGTCAGAGTGCGCAACACCGGCACGCGAGCCGGGCGAGAGGTGATCCAGGTCTACGTCGGCCCGGCCGTAGCCGATACCGCCACGGCAGACGCCAGCCGGCCGCGGCGGTGGCTCGCCGGATTCGCGAGCGTGACGGCCGACCCGGATGGCAGCCAGACCGTCCGTATCGACCTGCCAGCGCGGACCTGGCAAGTCTGGGATGGCGGCTGGTCAACGGTCGCCGGGGAATACACAATCCAGGCCGCGCACAGCATCGACGACGTCCGCCTGACCACGACCATCGTCATCGGCTGACCCCGAGCAGGCGGAGCCCGAGCAAGCACACGCCCAGTCAGAACAGCGCATAGGCCGGGAGCGTCTGATGACCGACATGGACCTGGCCCGGCCCGGTGCCGCGGTACGGAGGCGGGCCGGATTCAGGCGGCTGCTCGTCAGCCTGGGCATCGCCGGCGGCGGGCTGTCAGCCATGTACGCCGGCGTCGGCACCGTCCTGCTGCCGCTCCAGATCGAGCGCATCGACCGCGCGCACAAGATCGCCGTGCTGGGCGTTGTGGCCGGCGTGAGCGCGGTCTTCGCGCTGGTCTTCAACCCGGTGGGCGGCGCGTTGTCGGACCGTACCCGGTCCCGGTTCGGCCGCCGCGCGCCGTGGCTTGTCGCCGCGTCCGCCGTCCTGCTCCTGATGCTGACGCTCCTCGGCCAGGCGGGTGCCGTCCTGCTGGTCCTGGTTGCCTGGTGCCTGGCCCAGGCTGTGGCGAACCTGTACCAGGCACCGCTGACGGCCGTTGTCCCCGACCGGGTCCCGCCCGCGCGCCGCGGCGCGGCGTCGTCGGTCGCGGGCGTGGCCTCCGTCCTCGGCGGTGTCGCCGGCGTCGGACTGGCCAGCATGTTTTCCCGGCACCTGGCCGGGGGATACGTGGCGCTCGGCGTGTTGCTGGTGCTGTCGGCGTGGTACTTCGTGCTGACGACCGCGGACTCACCAACGGCAGGTCTAGCCTGGCCGCCGCGGGACGCCCGCCCAGCGCGAGCGCGGCTCGGGGAGTTCGTGTCCGCGCTGCGGCACCGGGATTTCGCGCTCGTCTTCGTGAGCAGGGCGGCGGCCATCCTTGGCTACTTCCTCGTCGTCAGCTACGAGCTGTACATCCTGACGGACTACATAAGGCTGCCCGGCACCATGAAGCCAGCGCAGGGCGTCACCGTGCTGGCGGCGATCAGCGCGGTCGGCGCCGTCCTCGCGGCGGCGATCGCCGGGCCGGCGTCGGACCGCCTGGACCGGCGCAAGCCATTCGTCATCTTGTCGTCCGCGATCGCCGGCGCAGGCTGCATCCTGCCCGTTCTGTCGCCGACGTTCACCACCGTCGAGATCTTCGCCGCGTTCACCGGGCTCGCGTTCGGCTGCTACCTGTCGGTCGACGCTGCGCTGGTCACGCTGGTCCTGCCGCGCAGCGAGGACGCTGCCCGTGACCTCGGCGTGCTCAACATCGCCAACGCCGGCCCACAGGTGATCGCGCCGCTGTTTGCCGCGCTCATCATCAGCCATCTGGGCGGCTACCGGACGCTGTTCATCGTCGGGGGCTGCTGCGGCATCGCCGGCGCGTTCGCCGTGATGGGCGTCCGCTCCGTCCGCTAGCTCTTGGTTAGGCTAACTGGATCCCGGACGACCGGGCGCCGCGGCAGCCGCTGCCGGCCAAACGGCGGGGCCGGATCACGGCGTGACACCCGAGAGATTGAGTCCGACTACGCCGGCCAGGATCACGCCGATCGACACGAGCTTGAGCACCGAGTTCGATTCACCCAGCGCGACGATACCGACGAGAGCTGTCCCGGCCGCGCCGATCCCGGTCCACACAGCGTAAGCCGGGCCTACCTCGAGCCGGCGCAGCGCCAAGGTCAGCAGCCCGAAGCTGATCAACGCGCACGCCGCGAAGCCCACCGTCGGCCACAGCCGGGTGAAGTTATGACTCTGCTTGAGCAAAACCGCGAAGCCGGTCTCGAACAGTCCGGCGACCACGATCAGGAACCATGGCACGTGGTTACCTCCCTCGGCACCGAGCAGCACGCAAACTTGCGGGCTAGGGTCCGCCGACGGTCGTCGCATGCGTCATCAGCATGGAGTCTGGCGGCACGAGATCCACGCCATCGGGGTCGTTCAGGTATCCCGGCGCCGAGCCCGACACGCCGGTGTGCCCGTACTGCCACACGATTCGCTGCGTGGCCGGGTCGATCACGATGACCCGGTGGTTGAAGTCATCGTTGACCAGTACGTCGCCATTGGGGAGTGGCAGCGCCAGTGACGGGTGGTTCAGTCCGCCGAACTGCCACAGCAGACGACCTTGCGAGTCGAACTCGACGACCTGCCCGGCGCTGGAGTAGTCGGCGGTGAGGAAGCAGCCGGGGTAGACCTCGTTGGTGTCGGACGGGTATGCCACACCTGGCGCGTGAATGGACCACGATACGTGCCCAGCCAGGTCCATTTCATCGACCCAGTCGCCGTTGATCTCGGTCACGAGGTATTTGCCATTGGTCATCGGGAATGCCCCGTTTGGACTGCCGTACCTTACCGGCGGATCGTGCGCACAGACATAGCTGGCCTGGCCGATGAGGCGCCACGGGCGGTGCTCCGGAGGCTTGATCACGATGATCCGGCAGTTCTTGATGTCGGCGGCGAGAATGTCGCCGTTGGGCAGCATCATGGCGTCATCGGGATTGTTCACGTGGTTCGGTCCCAGCCCGGGCACTCCCGGTGTCCCATACCTGTAGACGATCTTGCGTGTGGCGACGTCGATGACGCTGATGACCTGGTCGTCCTCCTCGGTGGCGACGATGTACCTACCGTCCGGGGAGAAGAACGCGTCGTCTGGGACCAGGAACGTCTGGCCCTGCGCCAGGTCGCCCGGACGCGGGAAGCTCCACCTGATGCGGCCTTGCGGGTCGACGATCACTAGCCGGTTGTTCAGGTGATCGGCGATCAGTACATCTGCGGGGAGCGCTGACGAGTCGGAACCGCGGGCCAACTGTCCTTGTCCGCTGGCGGGCGCGAGCCACGGAGTGGTTGTCAGCCCGGCCGGCAGGCTGGCACCAGCGGCAGCCTTATCAGTTGCCCCGGCCGCCTTGTCAGCTGCCCCGGCCGCCTGTGCAGTCGCCCCAGTCGCCTTGTCGGTTCCCCCGGCCGTCTTGTCAGTCGGCCTGGCCGCCGCCTGCGGCACCCTCTCGCCCTTTCGGACGAGCCGGAGTGTGGTCACCGTCGGGACCAGCGCCTGCCCGTCCAGGCCGCCGAGGAGAAACGCCGTGCCGCCCACGACGGTCCCAGCGCCATAGGCGACGGGTACGGGGAGCTGGCCCGCCGCGCTAGTCACGCCACTGGCTGGGTTGTAGCGAAGCACCCGACCGCTTGTGCTGAGCGAGGCACTTCGGGAGCTCGACGGGGTACCGCCTGGTGCCATCTGGCCACCGGCCAGATAGATCGCGCCGCCCAGCGTGAATCCTGCTTCTCCAGCCAGCGGATACGGCAGCTGGCCGACCACACGTGCCGTGCCAGTGCTGACGTCGATCTGCTGAATCGCCGCGGTTAGGCCCGCTTTGGTCTGCCCGCCGAATACCCAGATCTGGTCGCCGATCACGGCGACGCCCGGGTAGCGTACGGGAACTGGCAGCGTGGTCAGCGTGCTGAAGTGACGGCCGTCCCTGGTCGCCATCACGCTGTCCGCGTAGCTGGCCCCGTCGTAACCTCCGATCAGGTAAGCGATGCCCTGGACCGTCACCGCGGCCAGGTCAGACCGCGGCTGCGGCAGCGTCCCTAGCATCCTCGCCGCGCCCGGGCCCGTAATCGCCTGCACGCTTGCCGTGCTGGCCGCGGTTCCGCCCCCGAAGACAACCGGCCGGCCGGCCAGCAGCGCGCCGCCGGAATCGTGCGCTGCTGCAGCAAGCCGGCCCAGGTGGCTTGTCTGGCCCGTCGCCGGATCCAGCACGGTCACGTCGGAGGTCGATGCATGCCCTGGAGTGAGCCCGCCGGCGATCAACAGGTCCCGGCCGTGAGGAAGCACGACCTCGCGTGCGATCGGTGCCGGAAGCTGAAAGGCGGCGGGAATTACTTGAAGGATCGCCGGGCCACGGCCAGTCGCACGCGGAGCCAGCGCAGCGCCATGGCCGGGTGTGCATGCGGCCGCGAGTAGGGCCCCCGGCAGGCATGCGACCAGCAGGAGCGCTCCACATCGAAGGCGAAGCCGGGTCCGCACCCGGCAGGTTATGCCCAGGCTCAGGTGGAGGATAACGACGAAGCCACCGGTCAACCCCGACGGGGGAGCGTAGCCACAAGAAGTGGTCACGCCCGCCTCACGGCATGACCGCTGCTATGCAATGCGCACGCCTTGACCGTCACGGGCGGCTGCCGGATCGCGCGTGTTTCGCCGTCATGGGCGTCCGCTCAGTCCGGCAAAGCTAACCCTCGATTAGGCTTGCCGGGTCATGAACGACCGCACTCAGTCCTGGTTCGCCCGCCGCACGTCACGCTGGCAGGACTGGCCGCCTGACCGGCTGCTGGCGGCCAAGAAGCGGCAGGGCGCCACGATCAGCGTCGTCATCCCGGCAAGGAACGAGCAGCGCACCGTTGCCGCCGTCGTCGGCGCCATCGCTCGGTCCCTGGTCGACGAGGTGCCGCTGGTCGACGAACTGGTCGTAATGGACTCCGACTCGACTGACGCGACCGCTGAGGTCGCTACCCGGGCGGGGGCGGTGGTGTACCGCACGGCGGAGGTTCAGCCGGCGGCCGGGAGCTTCGCCGGCAAGGGCGAGGCGCTGTGGAAGTCGCTTCTGGTCACCACCGGGGACCTGCTCGTCTTTGTCGACGCCGACCTCACCAGCTGGGGCCCGCACTTCGTTTCCGGCCTCGTCGGTCCGCTGCTGGCGGTGCCGGATGTGCAGCTGGTCAAGGGCTTCTACACCCGGGTGCGCACCGAGACCGACGGCTCTACCTCGACCGAGGGCGGGCGTGTGACCGAGCTGGTGGCACGCCCGCTGATCAGCCTGTGGTGGCCCGAGCTCGCAGGCGTCGTGCAGCCGCTGGCCGGCGAGTGGGCGGCCAGGCGGAGCCTTATGGAGTCGCTCCCCATCCCGGTCGGCTACGGCGTCGAACTCGCGACGCTCATGGACACCGCGGCCCGTTACGGACTCGATGCAGTCGCGCAGGTGGACCTGGGCTCGCGCGCCCACCGGCACCAGGCCAATCATGATCTGGCGGTGATGGCGGCGGAGCTGCTGATGGTCGCCGATCGGCGGCGGCCCGGCATTGCCGCCGCCGCTTCCGAGCTCCGTCAGTTCGTGCGCGACGAGACTGGCCAGGTGCGTCCGGTGGCGCGGCCGGTCCCGGTCGCCGAGCGGCCGCCTGCGGCCACGGCCCGCGGCGACTGACACCGGCATGAGTAACACCGGCATGAGTAACGCCGCCATGAGTAACGCCGCCATGAGTGACGCCAGCGAACCGCGCGCCCAGGGGCCACTGCGCCTGGGCCGTTCCTCGTTCCCGCCATCGCAGCCCTTGATCATGGGCATCGTCAACAGGACGCCCGACTCCTTCTTCCGGCCAGGGCTGACCTGGGATGAGTCCGCGGCGATGGCGCGGGTCGACCAGGTCATCCGCGAGGGCGCCGACATCGTCGACGTGGGCGGCATCCCTGCCGCCCCCGGTGCCACCGTGGACGTCGCGGAGGAGATCCGGCGGACGGCCGGGTTCATCGGCGCGATCCGCGCCCGTTACCCCGCCATCGTGATCAGCGTGGATACCTGGCGCCACGAGACGGGCAGGGCCGCCTGCGAGGCCGGCGCCGACCTGCTGAACGACAGCTGGGGCGGCTACGACCAGCGGCTGGCCGACGTCGCGGCCGAGTTCGGCGCCGGGCTGGTGTGCGCGCACGTCGGTAAGCAGCTGCCGCGGACCCGGCCGTTCCGGGTCGCCTACGCCGACGTGATGGCCGACGTGCTCGAGCACACGATGGGCCTGGCTCGCCGCGCGGTGGCCGCAGGCGTCCAGCCTGAGCGGATCGTGATCGACGCCGCGCACGACTTCGGCAAGAACACCTGGCACTCACTGGAGATCACCCGGCGCCTGGGAGAAATGACCGGAACGGGGTGGCCGGTGCTGGTGTCGCTGTCCAACAAGGACTTCGTCGGCGAGACGCTGAACCTGCCGCCCGAGCACCGCCTGCCCGGCACGCTCGCGGCGACATCGGTCTGCGCGTGGCTGGGTGCGCGGATCTTCCGGGTGCACCAGGTCACCGAGTCTCGCCAGGTCGTGGACATGGTGTCGGCCATCCGCGGTGACCGGCCGCCGGCCAGGGCCGTTAGGGGCCTGGCCTAGCAATGATCATCTCAGCCGCCTTGTGCCCGGCTCCGCCCCTACTCGCCCGCGAGCTCACTGGTGCCGACCCGGTCGTGCCTAAGCTGCGCCAGGCCTGCAATGACGCGACCGTCGCCCTCGTGGCGGACGAGCCCGACCTGATCGCCGTCGTGGGCGTTGCGGCGGATACCCGCACCTGGCCTGCAGGCGGGCGACTGGAGCTGTCGGCGTACGCGCCCGCGCTCGGGGCCGGCGCTGACGGCGGCGCTGAAGGTTGCGGCAGTGCGGGTGGCGGCACTGAGGTCCGTCTCGCGGCGAGCGAGAGCCGGCTGCCACTGCCGCTGCCCCTCGGCCTCGCCTCCCGGCTACTCGATCAGGCGGGCTACGCGGGCCGCCGGGAGCTGCAAGCGGTTAGCGACCTGGAGCCAGCCGCAACCTGCGAGGCCATCGGCGCGCGACTTGCAGGCGCCAGCGCGCGGGTTGCACTGCTCGTGATGGCTGACGGCAGCGCCCGGCGCGGACTCAAGGCGCCGGGCTACCTGGACGACCGCAGCGTGCCATTCGACGCCGAGGTCGAGCGGGCCATCCGGGCCGTCGACATGAGCGCGCTGCTGGCGCTAGACCCGGTGCTGGCGCGGGAGCTGATGGCCACCGGACGGGCTGCCTGGCAGGTGCTGGCCGGGGCCATGACCAGCAGCCGGTCAAGCAGCGAGATCCGGTACTGCGAAGATCCCTTCGGCGTGGCGTACCTGGTGGCATCGTTGCGGGTCGACGGTTGAAGTACCGCCTGACGAGCCCGCCCGACGAGCAGGCCAGACGAGCAGGGGAGAGAAACCATGGCCGACAGGGGATACACCGGCCGGCAGGTGCTGGTGTTCGGGGCGGCAGGCGCACTGGGCGCTGGCGTTGCCACCGCGTTCGCCAACGCGGGCGCGTCCGTCACCGGCGCGGACCTGGCCGAGCCGCCGGCCGACCGGCAGCTGACCGGCCTCACGTACCGAGCCGTCGACGTCCTGGACGATTCCGCCGTCGCGGAGTTGTTCGACGCCAGCCCGGCGCCGTGGGCCGTGATCAACACTATCGGCGGGTTTGCGCCCAAGCGGCCGCTGGCCGAGTTGGACGTCGCCGAGTTGCATCGTCAGATCGAATTGAACCTGGTGTCGGCGGCCATCATCACTAAGCACGCGCTTCGCGTGATGCAACCCGCCGACCAGGGCCGGCTCGTGCATACCGCCAGCCGGGCGGCGGCGGCCTACACCGGCTCCGGGTTCGCCTACTCGGTGAGCAAGCTCGGCGTGCTGCATCTGGTCACGATGGCTGCCGACGAGGTGCGCGGCACCGGCGTCACCGTGAACTGCGTGGTACCGACAGTCATCGACACGCCAGCCAACCGCGCGGCGCTGCCGTCGGCCGATCATGGCTCCTGGCCGAAGGTGCCCGATATCGCCAGGACCTACGTCTACCTCGCCAGCCCGGACGCCGGGCTCGTGAACGGCGCCGCCATCCCGGTGTAGAGGGCGACGTCCATGACCTCGCTAATCCTCGTGAGCGGTCCGCCCGGTGCCGGGAAGTCGACAGTGGCACGGGCACTCGCGCGCGAGTTCGAGCGCAGCGTGCTGGTGGAAGGCGACGCGTTCTTCGCCTTCGTCGCACGTGGCGCCATCGCACCGTGGCTGCCCGGAGCCCACGACCAGAACGAGGTGATCACGCAGGCTGCCGCTGCCGCTGCGGGCCGTTACTCGGCGGGCGGCTACGACACTGTGTACGACGGTGTCGTCGGACCGTGGTTCGTCGGGGCGTTCGCGGCTGCCGCCGGCGTCGAGTCCCTGCACTACGCCGTTCTGCTCCCCTCCGCCGAGCAGTGCGTAGCGCGGGTCGCCAACCGGACTGGTCACGGCTTCACCGACGAGGCGGCGACCCGCCACATGCACGCTCAGTTCGCCGGAGCCAGCATCGACCCGCGTCACGTGCTGGCCGAGCCGGGGTACACAGCTCAGGAGGCCGCGCAGGAGATTCTCCGCCGGACCCGTGCCGGGACCCTCCGTTACCCTTAGCGCCGTAGGTGGAGTACTTGGTGTGCTAGCAGCACTACGTTGACTGCGTAGCCACTCGCCGGGAGGAGCAGATCCTGATGGTCAGCGACACTCGGCCCATCGGTCATAACATGCGGCAGGTCAAGACCGGCGAGATGATCGCCGGCTACTTGCGTGGCAAGATCGTGCGCGGTGAGCTGGCTGAGGGCGCCAGCCTGCCTGCCGAAATCGAGCTGATGCGGCAGTTTGACGTGTCCCGGCCGACGCTGCGGGAGGCGTTCCGGATACTTGAGACCGAGTCGCTGATCGAGATCAGGCGCGGCGCGCGCGGCGCGCGCATCACCGCGCCCCGCGTCGAGGTGGCCGCGCGCTACGTCGGACTGCTGATGCAGACGTCGGGCACCACCGTCGCCGACGTGTACGAAGCACGGTCCCTGCTCGAGCCTGTCGCCGCCGGGCTGCTAGCTGATCGCAGGACGAGCCAGGATCTGGCCGACCTGACAGCCTGCGCCGATGAGCTGGAGGGCCTCATCACCTCCGGTGCGGTGCCCCCTGACGTCGCGGACTGGTCCCGCTGCTCACAGCGATTCCATGACCTGCTCATGCAGCGCGCCGGCAACAAGACGCTGGCGATTCAGTCCCAGGTCTTGCGCGAGGTCGTGGAGACGCACCTGCTCCTGGCCACTCGCCACCCTGGCGACGCTGCGACGGCTGTCTCCAATTTCATGAAAGTCGTCAAGTCCTACCGCAAGCTCATCGCCCTCGTCCAGGCCCAGGACGCAGCCGCAGCGCAGCAGCACTGGCGCATCCACATGGACGTCGCGGCTCGGACCCTGCTGTCGGCACAGCTGAAGTCTGCGACGGTGCTCGACATGTTCAGCTAGCTGCGCCGCGGGGTGGCAGCCGCTGCATGGCCTGCTGTAGGTGGGCCCTCGCCTCGCGACCATAAGCTAGCTATCGTAGTTAGCTACCTTGTCTGTGAGAACCTAGGCCTGCCTGGAGAGCCAGCGGGCCGTACCGGAGGGTCACATGCGCGACGCAGTCATTGTCCAGGCGGTCCGGACTCCGGTCGGCAAGCGGAACGGCGGCCTGGCGGAGGTTCAGCCCGCTGACCTGTCCGCGCATGTGCTGACAGCGGTGGCCGAGCGGTCGGGGATCGACCCGGCGATCGTCGAGGATGTCATCTGGGGCTGCGTAGGCCAGGTCGGCGAGCAGGCCGTCGACATCGCCAGGACCGCAGTCCTCGGCGCGGGCTGGCCCGAGACGGTGCCCGGAGTGACGGTGGACCGCCAGTGCGGATCGTCGCAGCAGGCGGTGAGCTTCGCCGCGGCGAGCGTGATCGCCGGCCACTACGACGTCGTGGTCGCCGGGGGCGTGGAGTCGATGAGCCGGGTGCCGATGGGGATGTCGGTCGCGGGCAAGTGGCCGTTCGGGGAGGGGTTCCGGGCCCGGTACCAGGGCATAGCGCCGAACCAGGGCCTGGGCGCGGAGATGATCGTGGACCGGTGGGGGCTGTCGCGGACCCAGCTTGATGAGTTCAGCCTC
>DASXKI010000087.1:0-14805 GCA_036496945.1 Streptosporangiaceae bacterium
ACTGTGTAGGGCTGGCGGGCTGCGTCTGCCAGTCGTGGCGGGAAGAACGGGACTGTCGGCAGGACCAGTACGTCTACGCCTTCTAGCGCGCGGGCCATCATGGTGCGCCAGGTGGACTGGTACGCCTTGGCGTGGGCTAGCTCGGCTGGTGTGGTCTGCGCGCCGTCGGTGAGGCGGGCGCGGACGTCGGCGCCGAGCAGGTCGCGGCGGGCCGGATCGTCGAGTAGAGCCCGGTTGGAATCGGCCGCCTCGGCGTCGATGATCACGCCCACGGCTTCGCGTGCATCAGGCCAGCCGGGCAGGTCGATCTCGGCTACCTCGAAGCCGCTGCGGACCAGCGAAGCGTCGATCGCGGCGTCGATCAGGGGGTCGACGTCGAATCCGGGCGGTCGGATCCGCCCGACGCGTGCTGCGGGCGGCGCGTCGAGCGTGAACCCGGGCTCGAGCAGCGTCATCCCGGCTGCGACGCCGGCCACGTCCAGCGCCATCGGGCCGACGGTGTCCAGGCCCGGGGCCAGCGGCCAGACGCCCTCAAGACTGACCCGGCCATGAGTCGTCTTCAGGCCGGTCACGCCGCAGAATGCCGCGGGGATCCGGATCGACCCACCGGTATCCGAGCCGTAGGCGATGTCGGCTTCGCCGTCGGCGACCGCGACCGCGGAACCGCTGGAGGATCCGCCCGGCACCAGGTCCGGGTCGAGCGGGTTGACCGGCGTACCGAAGTAGTGGTTCACGCCGGAGGCGCCAAAGGCCAGCTCGTGCAAGTTGACTTTGCCGACGATCGCCACGCGCGCGGCTCGCGCTCCGGCCAGGCACGGCGCGTCTGCCTCCGCTGGCGTTGCGATGTCGGCCAGGGCGCGGCTGCCCGCCGTTGTCGGGACGCCGGCCAGATCGATGAGGTCCTTCACCGCGAGCCGGATCGCGCTGCTCGCATGGTCCAGCCGGGTAATGAACGTCGCCATCCGGACAATCTACCGCCGCCTCGACGCCTGTGCCCGGCGGCGCAGGCAGCATGTCGGGCGGCGAGGACGCTGTCCCGCGCAGCCGGGACACAGGCAGCTACATAGGGTGAATCATGGCTGAAGGGACCGGCGACGTAGCCGCCGAAGACGAGTTCGTGCTACCCAGGGTGCCGGCCTCGGCCGGCGCGCTGATCTTTGATCGCCGAGGCCGGCTGCTCATCCTGAAGCCGACGTACAAGTCGGGCTGGACGATTCCCGGCGGCGTCATGGAGGACGACGGCGAGACGCCGTGGCAGGCATGCCAGCGCGAAGTTTGCGAAGAGTGCGGCCTCGACGTCTCTCGCGCGCGTCTGGTGTGCATGGACTTCCGCCTGTGGCGGGACGGGAATCCCGGTGGCATCCGGTTCCTGTTCGACTGCGGGGCGCTGACTGATTCGGCGCTAGCTGGCGTCGCACTCCAGCCCGAGGAGATATCCGAGCACCGGCTGGTGCCGGTAGCCGAGGCCCTCACACTGCTGCGCGCGCCGATCCGCCGTCGCGTCAATGCCGTGCGCAAGCGCAATGGCGCGCCGCGCAAGCACGCCATCGTCTACCTGGAGAACGGCCGCCGCGTCCGCGAGGTACGTCCGCGGTAACGGCGGCGCCGGCTCGGAGCCAGCGTTCAGGCGAAGGCTGTGACGATGGGCGCAAGGCGGCCGAGATCGTCGGGACCGGTCAGGTCAGGCAGGGCCACAAAGACCGTGCTGACGCCGCGCTCGGCCAGCAACCGGTAACGGCCGATGTGATCAGCAGCGACGCCGGCGTGATGCCTGCGAGCGAACGCGGCCGCGCTTACTCGCCCGCGCAGCGACTCGACGAGACGGGCCGCGTGATCCCGGTCGTGCCCGACCACCGGCACGTCCAGAACGGTGACTGCGACGTCGGCGGCATCACGCCCGGCCTCCTGGCAGTGCTTCCGGAAGGCGGCGATCCGAGCGTCCAGCACTTCGGTGTCGGACGGCAAGTTGCAGCCGTCGCCGAGGCGTGCAGCAATCCGGAGAGTCCGGTCGCCACTGCCGCCGACGATGACCGGGATCGCGGAGACCGGACGCGGGTAGCAGGTCGTCTCGGGCAGGTGCACGCGGCTGCCGTTGTACTCCTTGGTGCCTGGCTGCCACAGGGCGCGGAGTGTCTCGATAGCTGTCTCCAGCATGTCGAGCCTGCTGGCGGCCGACGGGAAGGGCAGCCCGAATCCGGCGTGCTCTCGGTCCCACCAGCCCGCGCCGATCCCGCAGAAGGCCCGGCCACCGCTCAGCACGTCGAGGGTGGCGGTCGCCTTGGCAAGGACGCCGGGTGCGCGGAACGTGACCGGCGTGACCAGCGTGCCAAGCCGCAGATCAGTATCCAGGCCAGCCAGCATGCCGAGCGTCACCCACGGTTCTGGGATCGGCTCCCAGGCCCGGCCGACCTGCGGGATCTGGATGAGGTGGTCCATCAGCGCAAGTCCGGCGAAACCGGCTTCGTCGGCGGCGAGCGCGACGGACCTGAGCCAGCCAGGCGGATCGTCGGCCCAGTCGAACCGCGAAACTTGCAGCACGAACGCCAGCTGGGCAGGCTGGGTACGCTGCTGGCCTGCCGCCTGCCTGCTGCCAGGTGTGTGCCCAGGCTCCACGTGCTGGCCATCCAGACCGGCCGCCGGGCGCAGGATCAGGTCCCAGCCTTCGGCGGCTAGCTGCGCGGCCACATCGGGGATGCGGCGGAGTTGCGCGTCGAGCACCGCGGCCGGCACCGGGCGATCGCGGGCTCGGTTGCGCGTACGGCACAGGGCCGGCTTGGTCTCGAACAGCACGGCCACCGCGGGCAGGCCCGATCGCCTGGCGAGCGTCAGGAAGGCGAGCCTGCGCTCGGTGTCGAGTCCAAGCGTGTCCACCACGGTTGTCAGCCGCCTGCGGGCGCGGGCGACGACGATCTGGTCCAGCAGCGAGAACGCATCGACGGAAGCGTCCAGGTCATGCTCGCCGCTGCCTACCACGGCTCGGAGCTGGTCGGACGACATGATCTCCCGCGCCAGGTACCGTTCGGCTGCCCAGGTCGACTTGCCGGCGCCGGACGCTCCCACGAGGACCACCAGGGCCGGATCCGGGACCGGGAGCTGCGGCTCTGCCAGATCTGGATCCACGTTCACCAGCGTGCCAGAACAGCTGGGCGCCTGCCCGCAGCTACCGACAGGTCTGGCCGCCTGGGGACGCTAGGACGAGCTCATCACGTCGACACTAGGTCGCACACAAAGATCAGCGTCTCGCCGGGCCCGATCACGGGTGCGGCACCACGGTCGCCGTAGGCCAGGTCCGGCGGAATGATCAGCTGACGCCGTCCGCCGACCTTCATTCCCTGCACGCCCTGGTCCCAGCCCGCGATGACCTGCCCGACACCGAGCCGGAACTCGAGCGGGTCGCCGCGGCTCCAGCTGGCGTCGAACTCCTCGCCCGTGGAGTAGGCCACGCCTACGTAGTGGACCTGGACCGTGTCGCCTGCCTTGGCGACGGCGCCGTCACCTTCCCAGATATCGGTGATCTCCAGCCCGGCTGGCGGCTCCCCGCCGGGAAAGTCGACCTCAGGCTTCTCGATGCTCATGCGCGCTCTCCTCGATGGCTCTGCTGCGGCGGCGCCGCTGGCCCGCCACCCCGTGCGAGATATCCCCGCCGGCCAAGGTTATGCGCAGGAAGTCTGCCCCGTATGCCGCTCACCTACCGGCGGCGGCTAGCGGAACTGGACGACGCCCCGGTCGATGACGACGGCGCCGTCCTCCTTGGCGGTCTGGAACTGAGCAGTTCCGTCGTCGCCTGCCCAGATCGACACGATCAGGGACTCGCCGGGCAGCACCGGCCTGCTGAAGCGGCCGGACATCGAGCGGAACCGCGCCGGGTCGGAGCCGCAGAGCTCGTGCAGCAGCACCCGGCCGGTGATCCCGTACGTGCACAGGCCGTGCAGGATCGGCCGGCTGAAGCCACCCCTGGCCGCGAAGGCAGGATCGGCGTGCAGCGGGTTCCGGTCACCGGACAGCCGGTAGAGCAAGGCCTGCTCGGGCCTGGTCTGCTGCGTCACCTTGTAATCGGGCGCGCGCTCAGGCAGCTCCCACGGCGGCGCGGTGCCGCGGTCGCCGCCGAAACCGCCCTCACCCCGGATGAACGTACTGCCGCGCGTCGTGACCATGGGCTCGCCAGTGACAGCGTCCACCGCTTCGTTCTGGGTCTCGACCAGCGCGCCGGAGCCCTTGTCGTAGATGCCGGTGACCATGGCGGACGTGCGCAGCGTGCCGTGTACCGGCAGCGGCTTGTGCAGTTCGATCGATTGCTCAGCGTGCACCAGCATCGCGCGGTCGAAGTCGCCGAGGTCGCCCGACATCCTGGCCTGCGCCAGCAGCACACCGAAGGTGGGCAGTACCTGCTGGTCGACCCCGGCGGTGTTCTCCGTCGTGAACTGAAGTTCCTGGAGGGGATCGCCCAAGCCCGCGCCTACCCCGATCGCGTACAGCAGCGCGTCGGTGGACGTCCACGAGCGTTCCAGCGGCTCCCCCGGCACGCCGACGAGACTGTGATTGAGCGGCATCATGGCCTCCAGGCGCAGCGGGCCGGCCAACCGCATTGACACGGTCGGTCCGGCTGGGTCCAATGGCCTAGTAGAACACGCTTCTAGTATTTCGCTCCACCACTGGTTTCTCGTTCCCCACGTGCTCGGAGGTTCTGAATGGGTCTGCTCGACGGCCGGGTGGCCATCATCACCGGCGCTAGCCGCGGCATCGGCGCGGAGACCGCCAGGCGCTTCGGCGCGGAGGGCGCTGCGGTGGCCGTCGCGGCGCGCACGGCCGAACCCGGCACCTCGCGGTTCGCCGGCACGATCGGTGAGACAGCAGAGCAGATCCGAGCCGCTGGCGGCGCCGCGATCGCCATCACCGCTGATTTGTCCAAGGGCGAGGATCGGGAGCGGCTGGTCGCCGAGACGGCTCGTCAGCTCGGGTCGCCCGACATCCTGGTCAACAACGCCGCCGTCACGTACTTCACCAAGGTCGAGGACTTCAGTCCCAAGCACTACGCGCTGATGTTTGCCGTCCAGGTCGAGGCGCCGTTCCACCTGGCCCGGCTTGTCCTGCCGGGTCTGCGCGAGCACGGAGCCGGCTGGATCCTCAACATCTCGTCCATCGCCGCCAGGCATCCGACCATGCCGCCTGGTCCGTTCGCCGGCCGAGGAGGCACGGTGTACGGGATGTGCAAGGCGGCCATCGAGCGGTTCTCCACTGGCCTGGCGGCCGAGCTCTATCCGGACAACATCGCGGTGAACGCGCTGTCACCGACGAAAGTAGTGCCGACGCCAGGCACCGTCTTTCATCACCTCACCACCGAGGGTGCCGCGAACTCCGAGCCGGCCTCGGTGATGGCCGAGGCCGCCCTGATGCTGTGCCATCGCGAGCCCCAGAGCCTGACCGGTCGCGTCACGTACTCGCAGGAACTGCTGGCTGAGCTCGGCGTCCCGGTCCCGCAGGCCCAATGATGCACGCGCTGCGAGCACTGTGAGCCGACAGGGCTGGGTGCGGGTCGACTGCCATGTGCATACCGCGCTGTCGGGTGATGCGGTCACCAGCATCGACCAGCTCGCTGAGCGGGTGGAGCAGGAGCGCCTGGACGTGGTGTTCATCACCGACCACAACGTCACAGCCGCTGCCGTCGCCGCTGCCGAGCGCGGCATCGGCGCCCGGGTGCTGGTCGGCGAGGAGATCCGGACGCGCGAAGGCGACGTGATCGGGCTGTTCCTGACGGAGCGGATCCCCTATGTGCTGCCGCTGGCCGAGGTGACCGGGCTGATCCGGGCCCAGGGCGGGCTCATCTACCTGCCGCATCCGTTCGACCCCGGCCGCTCCAGCCTCGGCACCGTCGCCAGCCAGCTGTGCGCGGAGGGACGCGCCGACATCATCGAGGTCTTCAACGCCAAGATCGAGGATCAGGAGCGCAACCGCCAGGCTGCGGATCTGGCAGCTCGCTACGGGCTGCCCGGTGCCGCCGGGTCAGATGCGCACGACCCGGACGGCATCGGCGCTGCCTACCTGGAGATGCCGGACTTCGACGGGCCACGCGATTTCCTGGCTGCCCTGCCGCTCGCGACGATCACCGGCGAGTACCGGCCGCACGCCCCCCGCTACGCCCGCCGACCGCAGGCTTAGCGCCGAAGGCGCACCTGACCGGGACACTTACCCTTCGTCAAGCACAAGGGTCAAGATCCTTTAGGCGTGTCGCGACGAGGCAGGCCCGCGGTTTGTGGCTACTGTGACTGAGGTGACGGATTCGACTCGGCTCGACATGAGGCACGACAACTCCGGCGAGCGGCCCGCGGGCGCTCGCAGACGGAAGCAGTACCTGCCGTCCGCCCAGGTCGTCCAGGAGCTCGCCAGCCTCGGGCCCGACCTGAGCACGCTCGCCGAGGAGCTCAGGCAGCGTCTCAGCGACCCGGCGACTGACGCGCGGCACTAATCACCCGCAGACTGGTGACAACCATCTGCGTGCCGAGGCCCGTCTGCCGCCCGGTCCGCACCGTGTGGCCGTGGACCGCTCCAGCTACAAGCCGATGCGCGTAGCCAGGTGCTCGCGGTGGTAGCTGGCGTCGCCGAGGAACAGCTCGCTCGCCTTGGCCCGCTTGAAATACAGGTGCGCGTCGTGCTCCCAGGTGAAGCCAATGCCGCCGTGGATCTGGATGTTCTCGGCAGCGACATGGAAGTAGACGTCCGAGGCGTACGCCTTGACCAGGGACGCGACGACCGGCACCTCGGTGGAGCTCTCGGCGACGGCGGCAGCCGCATACTGGACGGCCGAGCGCAGCGACTCGACCTCGAGTAGCAGGTCGGCGCAGCGGTGCTTGATCGCCTGGAAGCTGCCGATCGGGCGGCCGAACTGGTGCCGCACCTTGGCGTATTCCACCGCCATGTCCAGGGCGCGCTGGGCGCCGCCTAGCTGTTCGGCCGCTTGTGCGATCGCGGCGACGTCGAGCGTGTGGCTGAGCACCGCGGTGCCGTCGCCGACCGACCCGATCAGCGTCGCGGGCACCGAGGAGAAGTCAAGCCGGGCTAGCTTCCTGGTCTGGTCCAGCGTGGGCAGCGCGATCCGGGTCAGCTCGCTAGCGTCGCCGGGAACCGCGAAGAGGCTCAGCCCGTCCCCGGTGCGCGCGACGACAAGGATGAGGTTTGCCGTGTGCCCGTCCAGCACGAAGCTCTTGCGGCCGTCGAGCCGCCAGCCATCCGGGCCGCCTGCTGCGGCGAGCCGGATCGCCTCCGATTCCCAGGAGCCGTCCTCCTCGGTGAAGGCCAGCGTCGCGATGACGTCGCCAGAAGCGATGCCCGGCAAGTAAGCCTTCCGGGCGTCCTCGTCCGGGCTGGCCAGCAGCGCCGTCGCAGCCAGCACGGCGCTGGCAAGATAGGGCCCGCCGTACAAGGACGCGCCAAGTTCCTCCAGCACGATCGCCTGCTCAGCGAAGCTGAAGCCGGCCCCGCCGTACTCCTCCGGGATCGCGATCCCCTGAAGCCCTAGCTGCTCGCCCGCCTGGCGCCACACGCCCGCGTCGAGTCCGTCGGTCGTGTCCATCAGCTCGCGTACCGCTGAGATCGGCGCGCGGTCCGCCAGGAAACGGCGAACCGAGGCGCGGAGCTCCTCCTGCTCGGCACTGACACCCAGGATCATCTATCCGGCTCCGTTCACCTTATTAACGTGGTCATTTTCAGTGGCCTGGTCGGCGATGACCAGCACGTCCAGCGCTTCTATCCGGTCGCCGCTGACCCACAGCGGATTGACTTCCAGTGCCACGAGGCCGGGCACCGACGCTGCCAGCTCCCCGATGCCGGCGACGACCTTGGCGAGCACGTCCAGATCAGCGGCCGCACCACCGCGAGCGCCGAGCAGCAGCGGCAGCGCGCGCAGTTCGCCGAGCATCTGCCGCACCTCGTCCGGGCCAGCCGGCAGTACCCGCAGACTCGTGTCGCGCAGCACTTCGACCCAGATGCCGCCGAGCCCCACGGCGAGCACCGGCCCGAAGCCCGGATCCATGGTGATGCCGGCCAGAACCTCGACCCCGCCAGTGCGCATCGAGGTGACAAGGACTTCGTTCCCGCCGTTATGGGTTTTCGTGGCGGCGACCACCTGGTCGTAGCCAGCCCGGACGGCCTCGTCGCCGGACAGGTTCAGCAGCACTCCGCCCACGTCGGACTTGTGGCTGACCTCGGCCGAGCTGATCTTGATCGCCACCGGGGTGCCGAGCTCGCGCGCCACGGCCACCGCCTCGTCGGCGGACCGTGCGACCCGGCCGGGCACAACCGGCAGGCCGGCCGCCGTGAGCAGGTCACGAGCCGCGGCCTCGGTCCAGGCGCTCGCCGTTCCGGACGGCGCAGGCGGCCGCGCGGGCAGCGGCCTGACACTGCCGCGGCCGTCCTGCCAGCGCAGGGCGTTGTCGATCGCCTGGACACTGAGCTCGATCCCGCCGAGCAGCTGAATGTTGTGCTTGCCGAGCAGTTCCCTGGCGTACCCGGTGACGTCCACGCACGTGGAGGCGATCGGGATCACCGGGATCGGTGCCGACGCCATCCGCTGCGCGATCCAGCCCAGCCGGGTCTCGAGCAAGCCCACGACCGCTTCGTCCGGCGGCCGGACGTCAGGAACGGTGATCCCGGTGAACAGCACGAAGTCAAGGCCGGGGTCCTCCACTGCTGCATCGAGCGCCTCGTCGATGGCGGTCAGCGTCGTGGTCCGGGCGTTGGCGAGCACGTACCCGGTCACGTCCAGGGGATTCCGGGCGGTGGCGAACGACGGCAGGTGCGCCGCGATCGCCTGGGTCGTCTCGGCCGCGAACGGCGGGATCTCGATGCCGCGTGCGCTGGCCCGGTCGGCGATGATGTCGCAGGCGCCGCCCGATGCGGTCAGCACGCCCATCCGACGGCCGGTCGGATGCCGGTCGTAGCCGAGCAGCGCCGCGGTCGTCAGCAGTTCCTCGACGCTGTTGACCCGGATGATGTTGAGCTGCCGCAGCGCGGCATCGACCACGGCGTCGTCGCCGGCGACGGCGCCGGTGTGCGCGAGCGCCGCCTGCTGGCCAGCCTGGCTGGCCCCTGCCTTCAGCGCGACGATCGGCTTGCCGGCCTGGTCGGCTCGCTGCGCCGCCGCGCTGAACGCGGTCGGGTCGCCGATCTCCTCCAGGAACATGCAGATGACCTTGGTCTGCTCGTCAGCGACCAGGTAATCAAGCATGTCCGCGGTCGTGATCATGGCCTCGTTGCCGAGGCTCGCCACTGTGCTGACGCCGATAGCGTGCGCCCTGGCGAAGGCGAGCAGCACGCTCGCCAGCGCTCCGCTCTGGAGTGCGATCCCGACCGGGCCCGGAGTGAGCGGAAGCGGCACGGTCAGGGCGTACGGAGCGGCCTTGGCGGCAGTGTTGAGGAAGCCGAGACAGTTGGGTCCGAGCAGCACAATCCCATGGCTGGCAGCGGAGGCGATCAGGCTGTCCTCGAGTGCTACGCCATCGGCGCCAGCCTCGCGGTAACCGGAGGCCAGGACAACCGCGTTGCGGACTCCGGCGGCTGCGGCGTCTTCGATGACGGTCGCGACCGCCTGGGTCGGGGCGAGGATGAAGGCCAGGTCGGCGGGCTCCGCCAGGTCGCGCAGCGTCCGGACGGCCGGTCGGCCGAAGATCTTGTCGTGCTTCGGGTGCACTGGCAGTAGCGGGCCGGCGTAACCGACGGCGCTGCTGGCCGCGAGGATGAACCGCGCCCAGCCGGACGTCTCGGACGCGCCGACTAGGGCGATGCTGCGCGGTGCGAAGAAGTCCCGCAGCCGTTCCGGCGTGATCAGCTGCCGGGCTGCTTCCCGGGCCTCGCCGCTCGTCGTCGTCACGCTTGCCCCCGCCGTCACATCTTCAGCCGCTGTCACGCCTTCAGCCGCCGTCACGCCTTCACCCGGGGCTCCTTGGGGAGGCCCAGGGCGCGTTCCGCAATGATGTTGCGCTGGATCTCGTTGGTGCCGGAGTAGATGGAGCCGGACCGGCTTGCGAGGAAGACGTTCTGCCAGGCCGTGGTCGCGTACCCGTCGCCCGCCGGCCGGATCAGGCCGTCGGTGCCCTCGATGTCCATCGCGATCTCGCCGAGCTTCTTGTGATACTCGCTCCAGTAGAGCTTGTTGATCGACGCCTCCGGTCCCGGCCGACGGCCCTGCGCGAGCTGGGCAAGGGCCCGCAGGCCGGCGAACCGCATGATCTCGACCTGGCTATAGGCCCAGGCCAGCTTCTGCCGGATCTCCGGATCGGTACTGTTACCGCGCTTGCGTGCCGTCTCGACCAGCTCCCAGAACTCGCGCTCGTACGCGAGGTGCATGATCGTGGCCGACCCGCCGCGCTCGTAGCCGAGCGTGGTCATCGCGACCCGCCAGCCGTTGTTGAGGCCTCCGATCACGTTGAACAGCGGCGCCCGGACACCGTCCAGGAAGTCCTCGCAGAACTCGGCGGCCCCTGACATCTGCCGGACTGGCTGGTAGGTGACGGCCGGGTCCTTGAAGTCGATCAGCACGAACGAGATGCCCGCGTGCTTCTCCGCGCCGGGGTCGGTGCGGCAGAGGACGAACATCTTGTTCGCCCGGGCGGCGCCCGACGTCCAGAGCTTCTGGCCGGTGATCACGATCTCGTCGCCGTCAATCTCGCCCTTGGTCTGCAGCCCCGCCAGGTCCGAGCCGGTGCCGGGCTCGGAGAAGCCCTGGCAGTACACGTCTTCGCCGGTGATGATCCGGGGCAGGAAGTGCGCCTGCTGCTCCGGCGTGCCGTGCACGATGATCGAGGGACCGACCAGGCTCTCGCCCATGCCGCGGACGACCCGCGGCACGCCCGCCTGGTAGAGCTCCTCGTTGAAGATCGCGACGTGGACGGCGTCCAGGCCCCCGCCGCCGAACTCCTCCGGCCACTGCGGGCAGATACGCCTGGCATCGGAAAGCTCGCGCTCCCACTCCGCGTACAGCGGGCTCTGCATCGCGCCGGCCCGCTGCTCGCTGCCGTATCCGCCGGTGGTGACGACGTTGGTCCAGTCGGTGAGCTCGGTCAGCCCAGCCGGGGTGTGCTGGGCGATCCAGTCGCGCGTCTCCGCGCGGAACTGCGCGATCTCCGGGCCTAGATCAAGTTCCACGGGAGCCTCCCTGGCTGGAGTCCGCGCCGACGCCGCTGGAGCACGGGTCACCGGCGCACGTAAACCGGACAATCTTAGAATCACGTTCTAGACCGATGAAATCGTGGCAGCCAGACAACTGTCAAGGGGAGCGCGTCAGGGCCGGGCCGGGCCGGCTGCCATGAGGCGACGCGTGTACTCGATGACGGCGTCGATGATCTGGATAGCCTGCGTCCTCGTGCGGGCCGCGGCGACCTCGCGGGCGCCGTCGCCGATCACCGACGTCAGCACGGCCGCGTACAGCCGGTCCAGCGAGGTGTCCGGCAGTCGCAGCAGCGCGTCGTTCTGGCGGATCCACTCGTGCCCGCGGTGCCGCTTCATCAGCTCAAACCCCGGCGGCCCGTCTCCGGTCGAAAACAGCATGGCCAGGTCGCGGCGCTGCCAGCTGCCCTCGAGGAACGCACGGGCCCCCGCGGCAAACAGCTCGGCCGGGTCGGTCACCCCGTGCTGCCGAGCGGCCGCAACCGCAGTGCTCGCGGCGTCCTCATAGGCGAGCTGATGCTCCTGCCAGAGCGCGAGGAACAGCTCGCTCTTGCCACCGAAGTGGTGATACAGGCTGCCAACGCTCGACCCGGCTCGCTCGACGACATCGGCAATGCTGGCCTCGGCAAAGCCCTGCCTGGCGAACACGTCGCGGGCGGCGTCCAGCAGGGCACGCTGTGTCCTCGCCGTGCGGCCCCACTGCCAGGAATTGCTTCCCCGCTTGTTTGCCTGCGCCTCGACCATCCGGCTGCCTCACCCCTCACCGCGTCGCCCGGCTAGCCAGACCTCGACTTCCCGAGGCTAGCCACCTGGCAGTCGCGGCCACGTCACTTACTCGCCGTGAGCGAGTAGTGCAACCGTACTCGGCGATGTTCGGACGGCCTAGCCTCCTATTCCATACTTCGCAGCTAGGGATTGCAGTGCCGCTGTCGATCACCAGCTCAGCCGCATCGGACAGCGCGGTGACGAGTTCTCCGACCTACCTCGCTGGCCGGACAGGGGCGAGACATGTGACGTGAGTCTCAGTGATAATTCCAGAAGAGCGTTCTAGTATCGGGCAGCTAGCGAATAAGAGAGGCGCGGTGAGCTGGATGGGCAGCTTGGACGGACGGGTCGCGATCGTGACCGGGGCAGGACGCGGCATCGGCAGGTCCACTGCCTTGCTGCTGGCCCGCGAGGGCGCGAGCGTCGTGGTGAACGATCTCGGCGCCGCGGTGGACGGCTCGGGCAACGACACCGGGCCGGCGCACGACGTCGTCGCCGAGATCGCTGAGGCGGGCGGCAAGGCCGTCGCCAACGGCGCGGACGTGTCCGATCACGCAGCCGCCGAGGGCCTGATCAAGAGCGCCATCGCCGAGTTCGGCCGGCTTGACGTGCTGGTCAACGTCGCCGGGATCTTGCGCGACCGCATGATCTTCAACATGTCCGAGCAGGAGTGGGACGACGTCATCCGGGTGCACCTGAAGGGCACGTTCAACACGTCCAAGTTCGCCGCCGCGCACTGGCGCTCGCTGCGCGAGGAGACCGCGCAGAACCGCATCATCAACTTCACCTCGGTCTCGGGCCTGCACGGCGCGCCGGGCCAGCCGAACTACGCCGCCGCCAAGATGGGCATCGTGGGCCTCACCTGGTCCTGCGCGAACTCCCTCGGCAAGTACGGCGTGACCGCCAACGCGGTATCCCCCGCCGCTGCGACGCGTATGACCGACTCGATCCCGGCCGAACGGCAGCGCACCGACCGGCCGTCCGACGAGGACCTCAGGCGCTCGCCTGACAACGTGGCCACGGTCGTCGCCTACCTGGCCAGCGAGCGCTCCGGCTGGCTGACCGGCCGGATCGTGCACTCTTCCGGCTTCGAGGTCTCCCTCTACAACAACATGGCGCCCGTCGTCCGGCTGATCGGGCAGGAGCCATGGCAGCTCGACGACCTGGCCGCACAGGTCGAGCGGTCGTTCCAGCCGATCGCGGGCCGCCCGGCATGACTAAGCCCGCCCCCGAGCCGACGCCCGACACGCAGCCGTTCTGGGACGGCTGCGCCCGCGGCGAGCTCAGACTCCAGCGCTGCCGGGCCTGCGGCAAGCCGTACTTCTACCCGCGGCCGATCTGCCCGTCTTGCGGCTCCACCGACGTCGAGTGGTTCACCGCGAGCGGCCAGGCCACCCTGTACTCGTACGTGATCAACCACCGGCCTGCCCGCGGCTTCGAGGACGACGGCCCCTACGCCATCGCCGTGGTCGAGCTGGCCGAGGGCCCGCGCATGATGACCAACATCGTCGGCGTGCCGAACACGCCCGAGGACCTCGTCCTCGACATGGCCCTTGAGGTGACGTTCGAGCAGCGCGCCGACATCAGCCTCCCGGTATTCGCGCCAGCAGGAGAAAAGCAATGAGCCGGGAACGCGGTGTGATCATCGCCGGTGCAGCCGAGACCGACGCGGTGGGCAAGCTACCGGACCACTCGACCCTTCAGCTGCACATCGAGGCCGCGGTCAACACCGTCGCCGACGCAGGCCTGACTATGCGCGACATCGACGGCATCGCCACCGTCAACGCGCCGGGCCCGGTCCAGGTAGCGCATGCGCTCGGGATCACGCCCGCGTGGATGGATGGCACCGCGGTGGGCGGCACCTCGTTCCTCTTGCATGTCAGGCACGCCGCAGCGGCGATCCGGGCTGGCTATGCGACTACGGTCCTGATCACCCACGGTGAATCAGGCCGCTCGAGGGTAGGAGCGGCCCCGTGGCCGCGCGGAGGGTCCTCGATACCCGGCCAGTTCGAAGCGCCCTACGGCACTACCGGGCCGACCTCGACCTTCACCATCCCGGCGCTGCGGTACATGAAGGAGTACGGCCTCACCCACGAGCAGCTGGCCTATGTCGCGGTCGCGCAGCGCAAGTGGGCGGCGCGCAACCCGCGGGCCATGTTCCGCGACCTCATCACCGTCGAGGACGTGCTGGCGTCGCGGCTCGTCGCCTACCCGTTCCACCTGCTGGAGTGCTGCCTGGTCACCGACGGCGGCGGCGCACTGATCGTCACCGCCGCCGATCGCGCGGCCGACTTCCCGAAGCCGCCGGTACATGTGCTCGGCACCGGGGAGGCGATGGAGACGCCGATGATCTCGCAGATGGTGGACTTCACCGAGTCGCAGGCGTTCCGGCAGGCCGGCCAGGCGGCGTTCGCGGAAGCGGGCATCACGACCGCGGACGTGCGGCACATGATGATCTATGACGCGTTCGCGCACGTGCCGATCTACGGGCTAGAGGCACTCGGCTTCGTGGCCAAGGGCGACGCCGGCGCGTTCATCGCGGAGGGTAACACCGAGCCGGGTGGCCGGCTGCCGCTGAACACCAACGGCGGCGGCCTGTCGTACACCCACACCGGGATGTACGGCATGTTCGCCATCCAGGAGGGCGTGCGCCAGGTGCGCGGCGAGGCGCCGGCCCAGGTGCCGGACGCGGAGATCAGCGTGATCCTCGGCAACGGCGGCATGTTCGCGACATCAGGCGTCCTGGTCCTCGGGCGGCAAGCGCCCTGACCACGCTGGTGAACTAGATCGCTCTGGTGAACTTGGCTGCTCCGGTGAACCCCGGTCCGGTGCTATCCGTCTACTAGACAGGCGGTTCTCGCCGTATTGCGCGCGGCGGTGCTC
>DASXKI010000088.1:0-14258 GCA_036496945.1 Streptosporangiaceae bacterium
GGCCAGGGAACCGGTCTCGGGCTCGACATCTCCTACCGCATCATCGTCGGCCGACATCACGGGGACCTGCGCGTGGAATCTGTGCCCGGTGACACCCGGTTCCGGGTCTGGCTGCCGCTCTCCGCGCCAGAAAACGGATCATAACGGGCAGGCAGGCGCGGCCGACTCGGCCGTCGCAGCGACGTTTGTACCGCAGGTGCGAAAATTTCGTACCGGCGGTACAAACGTCCGGCGTAGGAGCGGGCGGGCAGCAGCCGGTGGCCTTCTAGGGGCGTTTTCGCCCCTTTTAGGCGGTCAAGATGATAGTGATGACCAGCCCCACGAGGATGCACGCGAAGATAGCCGGGACTAGCCAGGCCGGTGCGTGCCAATCGCCCGTGCGCGGCTGCCGGGCATGCCGCCGCTGCGGGAGAATCCTGCCACCGCGCCCGGTGAACGCCTCAGGCGGCAGCGGGGGTCCCGAGAGTGATCCCGGAATGCCGCCACCCAGTTCCCACGGCTGCCTCGGCCGGCGACGGCGTCTCACGACGGCCCCAGATCACGGCGGCCGATGAACATGACGTTGGCGGATCCGGCCCCGTTCCCGGCCTGAACACCTGGCCGGGCCTCGGCAGCGAACCCGGCAGCCCGCAGCAGCCTCAGCCAGGTATCCCGGCGGAACGACCCGAGCCGGTGCGCCTCCGGGACGACATTCACCGTGCCGTCCGCGTCGCGCAGCGTGAACTCGTATTCCACCAGGATCCAGTCGTCACCAGGGACCGGATCGGAGGTCTTCTCGCGGAAGCTCGCCTGGCGGCCGGTGCCGTCATGCCCGCCCCCTCCCCCGCTGCCGGCGCGGAAGGTCTCGGCCGTGTGGTCCGGGGCAAAGACGGCCAGTCCGCCAGGCCGGCAGTGCGCGAACGCCGTGTCGATCACGTGGCTCAGGTCCTCCTGGCTCGTCACGTAGTCGACCGCGTCGTGCACGAGCACCGCGTCGAACTGGCGCCCGAGCCGGACCGTCCGCATGTCGCCCTGGACATGCTCGCACTCCGGGTTCAGCTGCCCGGAGACCTCAAGCATCTCGGCCGAGAGGTCGACCAGCGTCATCGACCGGCGGTCCTTGAGGTACATGGCTACGTGCCCACCGCCGCAGCCCAGATCCAGCACGCTGCGCACTGGCTCCGCGGCCGATGCGAAGACGGCGCTGATCACCCCGGCGTCGTCGGCGTACTCGGCCGGCGGCGAGATCACCGGCCACCACCCGGCCAGTTCCTGGTAGAGGCTGTAGCCGCCAGCTTTAGCCATGCCGCCCTCCCGTCACCGTTCCATCATCACCCATGACCGTCCGTCAGCTCCCGTCTCGGCGTGTCCACCGCATAACCTGTTCAACGGGGCCGCAGTTGACAACTAGCAGCAACGAGCGCCAGGAGGACCCGCGTGGCTAAGACACCGGAAACCGGCCAGGTACCCCCAGATTTCACCCTGCCCGGCATCGAGCTCACTGGCGACGAGGCAGCCCACGCCGAGTACACGCTCTCGGAGCAGCGCGGCACGCCGATCGTGCTCGCCTTCTATCCCGGCGACAACACCGCGGTCTGCACGCGCCAGCTCTGCTCGTACACCTCGGGCCTGGAAAGCTTCACCAGTTTCGGCGCCACGGTCTGGGCGATCAGCCCGCAGGGCCTGGCCAGTCACGAGCAGTTCGCCCGCAAGTACAAGCTGGCATTCCCGCTGCTCGCTGACGAGGGGCTGACGGTCGCCCGGCAGTACGGCATCACGCTCGGCGGCGCGGGCCTGCGCCGCTCGGTATTCGTGATCGACGCCGACGGCGTCCTGCGGTGGAAGCACATCACGCTGGTGGGCCTGACGTTCCCGACAGCGCAGACGATCGCTGCCCAGCTCGCCTCGATCGAAGCGGCCTGATGCGCATCCTCATGATCGGCGGCACCGCCTTCGTCGGCCGGCACATCGCGGCGGCGGCCATCGAGTCCGGCCACGACGTCACGCTGTTCCATCGCGGCAAGACGGGCCTTGAGTTGTTCCCGCACGCCACCCATCTGACTGGCGACCGAGACGACGATCTGTCCGCGCTAGCCGACGGCAGCTGGGACGCGACCGTCGACGTGTGCGCATATTTCCCGCGGCAGGTGCGCTCGCTCGCGACGGCCCTGCGCGGGCGCGGCGGCAGGTACGTCTTCATCTCCAGCGTCTCGGCGTACAGCCCGTCGGTGCCGCCGAACTATGACGAGAGCGCGCCGCTAGCCGACGTCGGTGATCTCGAGGCGACGGAGGTCACCGACGAGAACTACGGCGGGCTCAAGGTGGCCTGTGAGCAGGTGAGCACCGAGCTGTTCGGGCCGGACACGACGATCATCCGGCCGACCTACGTGATCGGGCCGTACGACCAGAGCTACAGGTTCACCTGGTGGGTGGACCGGCTGGCCAGGGGCGGCGCAGTGCTGGCGCCGGGCGACCCGGATGACCCGATCCAGCTCATCGACGCGCGCGACCAGGCCGCGTTCACTGTCTCGCTGCTGGAACGATCGATCACCGGGACGTTTCACACGGTCAGCCCGGCACCGCCGTTCGGCTTCGGCCAGATGCTCGAGACGATCGCGGCCCAGGTAGCGCCGCCGGGCACGCAGCTCACCTGGGTCCCGAGCGAGTTCCTGCTCGAACAGGGCGTCGACGGCGCGGCGCTGCCGCTGTGGGCGGAGGGTGAGGGCGAAGCAGCGAACATGAGCAGGGCCAACCCGGCCGCGGCGTTCGCGGCCGGGCTGACGCCGCGGCCGCTGCGTGAGACGGTTGGCGACATCCGCGCGGAGGACCGGGTGCCCGGTACCGGTCGCCCTGGCGTCGGCATCTCGGCTGAGCGCGAGGCGGAACTGCTCGCGGGCTGGGCCGCCGCGTCCCGCTGACCGCCGGCTCCGGACGCCGAGCCTCACGTCCCCGCCTGGCCCCGTCCCCGCGCGGGGCCCCGTCCCCGAGGGCACACCGGGGGCGCCACCCGACGCTCTCTGCCTGAAATACAAACGGGCCGGCCACCACGCCGCCATTAACTGGCGCGCGGCGGCCGGCCCGGATGCCGACGCTAAGTCAGATCAGGCCTTCACGGCCTCAATCTCGAGGTGCAGCGTGATCTTGTCCGCTACCACGACGCCGCCGTTCTGCATGGGCGCGGTGAAGTTGACGTTGAAGTCACGCCGGTTGATCTCGCCGGTGGCGGTGAAGCCAGCGCGGACGCCGCCGTACGCGTCCGGCCCGAAGCCGTTGAGCTCGAGGCGCAGCGGCACGCTCTTGGTGACGCCCTTGAGGGTCAGGTCGCCGTCGAGGACGTACTCGCCATCCTCGACCCGGATGCCCGTGGACTTGTAGGTCATCGTCGGATACGTCTCGACCTCGAAGAAGTCAGCCGACTTGATGTGCTCGTCGCGCTGCTCCTGCCCAGTGTTGATCGAGGTGAGGTCGATCTCGGCGGTGACCGATGACTGGGTCGGGTCGTCGGCGGTCACGATCTGACCGCTAAACGCAGTGAACCTGCCGCGCACCTTGCTGACCATCATGTGCCGGACGGAAAAGCCCACCTCGGAGTGGATGGGGTCGATGTTCCAGGTGCCGGCCTCGTAGCCGGGGACCGTGGTCTCGGTCGCTGCTGAGGTCAAAGTGATCACTCCCGAAGTAGCATGTGGTTGAAAGCGAACTTGTTGAGTACTCAAGTTTTATCATACCTGAGGCGTGGTTGTCAAACGCTCAACTACCTGGGGTATGATAACGCTATGACCGATTCCCAGCCCCGGTGGCTATCCGCCGAGGAGCAGCGCGCGTGGCGGGCATTCCTTGCCGCCACCCACACGCTGTACTCAGCTGTCGAGGCGCAGCTACAGCGGGAGTCGGGCATTCCGCTCGGGTACTACGAGATCTTGGTCCAGCTGTCCGAGGCTGAGGACCGATCTCTGCGGATGAGCAAGCTTGCGGAGGCGTCGACGTCCAGCAAAAGCAGGCTCTCGCACGCTGTCGCCCGGCTGGAGCAGCGCGGCTGGGTCGAGCGGCTGGACTGCGAGACCGACAGGCGCGGGCAGGTCGCGCGTCTCACCGATGCTGGCTTCGAGATGCTAGCGGCGGCCGCTCCGGCCCACGTCGAGCAGGTCAGGCGATCGCTGTTCGACCGCCTGCGCCCCGAGCAGGTGACGGAGCTAGCCGCGATCGCCGACGCGATCGCTGCCGGCGAGCAAGGCGATGCCGAGTGCTGCCCCAGCAGCTGCGACGGCGAGCCTGAGGACGTCGGCGAGCCCGATCTCGTCGGCTAGCTAGCCGGCCAGCCACCTCCGATCTGACTGGCTGCTGCCGACATCGGACTGAGCCCCGCTGAGATCGCCGTCTGCGCAGCTCCGCCACAACGTCAAGGCCCTCGTCAACCTGTCCGCCGGCGCAGGCTGCCGCCGTCGCGCGCGTCTCGGTCAGGCTTGCCTCAACTGAAGCTGGGCCGCCATGGCGTCCGCGATGGCGGGCGGGCCCGCACCTGGCGCGCCGCGCAGTCCCGCGACGACACCCGCACGGTCGAGGTCGCTGCGGTTCTGGCTGAGCTTCTGCTTGGCTTCGATCGTCGTGATGGTGAGCTCCACGCCGACGATGGCCCGAAGCTGGCCATCGATGTACTCGGGCGGGGCGTCCGAGACCGCCCACGGGTGCTCGCGCTCTGCCTCGTGCAGCTGGGTCAGCCTGGTCACGAAGCTGCGCAGCCACTCGGTGTCCTGGTGGAACTCGATCGTCCCGGTCAGGTGCACGGCCTCGTAGTTCCAGGTCGGCACCACCCGGCCGTGCCGGGACTTGCTTTCATACCAGCTAGGCGAGATATAAGCCTGTGGGCCGCGCACGATCGCGAGCGCCTGCGCTCCGGGCAGGGCCGTCTGCCACTGCTCGTTGGCGATGGCGATGTGGCCGAGCAGCCGACCGTAGCTGCCCGGATCAACGCCGCATGCCGTATCCGTGGTGCTCGCGGTCCGTGCGGCGGCCGCCGTGGCGAACTCCGGCCGGTCCCAGATCACCGGCAGGAGCGTGGACACCGGCCTGGTGCCGTCGAAAGTGACCAGATCGGCGGACTGCGCGGCATCAACGAACGCGGTGATCTGGGCCAGGTCGGTGACTGTGAAGTGGCGCGGGAGGTACATGCTCTTAGCGTAGGCGGGCGGACAAACCGGTTGCCAGCAGTCACTCCGGGCCGCCTATGCTGGAGCCAACGCGCTGACGGAGACAAGTAGCGCCGGACAACGTGAGCACCTGCCAGGCCAGCAGTCAGGAGGCCCGGGCAGCAGAGAGAGCCGCCGGAAGCTGAGAAGGCGGCCTCGCGACCGGAAGCGAAGACACTCCCGAGCGCGGGGAGGAACGGCGACCGCGACCAGCGGCCAGCCTCATGCCCCGCCGGCTAGCCCCCGTCACCGGGCCTAACGAGGTCGTTCCACCGCCCGGCCGTCACAGCGGGCGCTAGGGAACGGCGAAAGTGCGGTGGCACCGCGAGTTCCCTTATCGCCCGCACTCCCAAGGGGTCGCCACAATCCCTGCGGGAGCTGTGATGATCTCACGAGTACTGTCCGCCGAGTTGCCCAAGCACATAGGCGAGCGAGTCACGATCGCGGGCTGGCTGCACCGCCGTCGCGAGCTCAAGTCCGTCACCTTCCTCGTCATCCGGGACCGAGCCGGCCTGGCCCAGGTGGTCCTGTCCGCCGGCGACACCCTGCCCGCCGGCGAGGAGACGGTTCTTCAGGTAGAGGGCCTCGTCGTCGCGAACGCGCAGGCTCCCCGCGGCGCCGAGCTCACCGAGCCGACCGTTACCCAGCTGTCCGGCCCGGCCGAGCCGCCGCCGTTCGACCTGTATCGGCCAGCCCTGACCGCGACACTCCCGACGATCCTCGACCATGCCCCGACGAGCCTGCGCCATCCGCTGCTGCGGTCGGGCCTCGAGGTCGCCGCGGCGAGCACCGCGGGCTTCCGCGCGGCCCTGGACGCAGCCGGCTTCACCGAGATCTCCACCCCGAAGATCGTCGAGTCGGCGACCGAGGGCGGCGCGAACGTCTTCCAGATCGACTACTTCGGCCGGCCCGCTTACCTGGCCCAGTCGCCGCAGTTCTACAAGCAGGCGATGGTTGGTGTCTTCGAGCGGGTCTTCGAGGTCGGCCCGGTCTTCCGGGCCGAGCCCCACGACACCGGCCGCCACCTGGCGCAGTACACCAGCCTGGACGCCGAGCTTGGCTTCATCACCGACCACTTCGACGTGATGCCTGTGTGCCGGGACGCGGTCGCTGGCATGGTCGATTCAGTAGGGGAACGGGGTAGTTCAGCCATGCAGTTGCTCGGCGCCACGCTGCCGACGGTGCCAGCCGAGATCCCGCATATTCGATTCGCGGCGGCGATGGAGCTGATCTCCGCGGCGACGGGCGAGGACGTCACCGGCGAGGACGACCTCACGCCCGGGCATGAGCGCTGGCTGTGCGAGTGGGCCGAACGCGAGCACGGCAGCGAGCTTCTGTTCGTGACCGGCTACCCGCTGGCGAGCAAGCCGTTCTACACCCACGCGGACCCGGTGCGGGCCGGCTCCTCGAACGGCTTCGACCTGCTCTTCCGCGGCACCGAGATCGTGACCGGCGGCCAGCGACTGCACCGGTACGAGGATTACCTCGCGGCGCTGACCGCGCGTGGCCTGGACCCGGCTCCGTTCGCCGGCTACCTCCAGGTGTTCCGGCACGGCATGCCGCCGCACGGCGGGTTCGCGATCGGGCTGGAGCGGTGGACGGCGCGGCTCACCGGCGCGGCCAACGTCCGGCAGGTGACGCTATTTCCCCGCGACCTGCACCGGCTTAGCCCGTGACGACATAACCGAGCAGGCGGGCACTGGTCAGGGAATCTCGACGACGACCTTGCCGACGGTGCCAGCCTCGACGGCGTCGTGGGCGGCCGCAATCTCGTGCAGCGGGAGCCTGGTCATTGGCAGCTCGCTCAGCGCGCCGGCCGTGAGCGCGGTGCTGATGTCGGCCACTGCCAGGTCAGCCGCCTCTGCCGGTATCCCGTACAGCAGGACGAAGCGCAGCGTCAGGTTGGCGGTCATGCACCTGCGCACCGGCAGCACCGGGTCGGTGGGCTCGGCCGCATAGTCGACGATGTGCGTCGACGGCCCCGAAACGGCAAGGTCGAGCTCGAGATTGGCGCCGAGCGCGACTTCGACGATCCGGTCCATGGTCGGCGCAAAGGCGCGCAACTGGTCGGCGGCGTCTGGGTCTCGGTAGTTCACGACTGCGTCGGCGCCCGCCTCCCTGGCCAGCTCGGCTTTCTGCGGGCCGCTCACGGTGGCGACGACCCGCGCGCCGAAGAACTTGGCGAGCTCGATGGCGAAGTGCCCCACGGCGCCGGCCCCGCCGGCGACCAGGACGCTCTTGCCGTCGATCGGGCCATCGGCGAACAGGCACCGGTGTGCCGTGATGGCCGGCACGCCGAGGCTCGCGCCGAGCTCGTCAGACGCGCCCGCCGGGAGCGGCACGGCCTGCCGGGACGGCAAGATCGACCACTGTGCCGCTGTCCCCCACTGCCGGCGGTCGGCGGCGAGGAAGGTCCAGACCCGCTGCCCGATACGGCTGTTGTCCACTCCGTGGCCGACGGCGTCGATAACACCCGTGCCGTCGTGGTGCGGGATCTGGAAGCTGTCCATGGGCCGAGCCGTCGCACCACTGCGTGACTTCCAGTCGGTCGGGTTGATCCCGGACAGCGTCATCCTGACCCGGACCTCACCCGGCCCTGGCTCCGGCGTCTCGACGTCCGCGACCTGGAGTACGTCCGCCGCCAGTCCGTGCCGTTCGTACAGTGCTGCCTTCATCTGGGCTGCCTTCATCTGCGCCGCTTTCATCTAGGCGACCGTCTTCGGGGCTGCTGTCTTCGGGGCCGCTGTCTTCGGGGCCGGTGTCGTCTGGGCCGCTGTCTTCGGAGCCGCGTTCATCTGGGCTGCTTTCCTCGGCTCTGCTGAGCTCGCCGATGGCGTCAGCCGATCACCGGCATGATCTTGTCGATCTCGGCCAGCTCGGCCGCGCTCGGCTCCCACTCACCGGCCGCGGCGTTGGCGCGCACCTGCTCGGCCGACGTGGCACCGGCGATGACGGACGAGCAGCCGGGCAGCGCCGCCAGGCCGCCAATCGCGACCGCCAGCACCGAGGTGTCGTGCTGGTCGGCCCATTCGGCCAGAGCCTCCACCTTGTCGAGCTTCTCATCGGTAATGTACTCGTCTCGGCCCGCCAGCCTGGTGCCCTCGCCTGGTCCAACTCCGCGCCTGATCTTGCCGGTCAGCAATCCGTTGGCGAGCGGGAAGAAGGGCAGCACACCGAGCCCGAACTGGATAGCTGCGGGGACGACGTCAAGCTCGGCCTGCCGCTCCAGCAGCGACCAGTGATTCTGGGCCGAGATGAACGTTGCTGCGCCCGCTTCGCGGGCCGCCGCCGCGGCGGCGGCAATCTGCACCCCGGAGAAATTCGAGTGGCCGATGTAGCGCACGATGCCGGCCCGGACCAGATCAGATAGCGCCGACAATGTCTCCTCGATCGGCGTCACCGGATCGGGCGTGTGAATCTGGTACAGGTCGATGTAGTCGGTACGCAACCTGCGCAGAGAGTGCTCGACGGCGCGCCTGATATAGCTCCGGCCGCCCCTGGCGCCGGCCGCCGGGCCATAGCCCATGTCGCCGGCTTGCGATCCGAACTTCGTCGCCAGCACCACCTGATCACGGCGGCCTGCCAGCACCTCACCAAGCATCTCCTCCGAGCGCCCGGCGCCGCCGTACGTCTCGGCCGTGTCCAGCAGAGTGATGCCCGCGTCGATGGCGGCGTCGACAACCGAGCGAGTCTGCTCGACATTCAGCCGTCGGCCGAAGTTGTTGCAGCCGAGCCCGACCACGGAGACGAGAAGTCCGGAGTTGCCCAGGGGCCTGTAGCGCATTCGTCCTGCCTTCACGCGTAGCTGATATGGGTACCTTCGCGATGTTACCGAGGCGCACGCTGCCGGCCAGTGCCAGGCTCGCTTGCGCCCGGCAACATAGGCTGGCGGGTAAGCCGACCTGCCAAAAATGTCGTGGCTGACCGGCAGTTCGAGTACTAGCCTGAAATCGCATCTGCGATACCATCAGCGGAGCCCGCGATTAGTGCCGCATCCATTACGCACATGCGCAGTGATATGGCTGCGGATAAGGGCGACTTAGTTCAAATTCTTTTGGCACCGTACGGTCGTGACGCGACAGCAAGACCCACGCGGCGCATCGAGAGGGAGCGCGGCTCATGTCTGATGGCACGAGGCCTGACAACGTGACACGGGCCAAGGTCAGCACAGATGAAGCCAGCACAGACGGAGCCCGCACTACCGAGGCCAGCACTGGCACTGCGAAGGCCCGGACTGCCACGGCCGGCGGCATAGACGCCACGGGCGCGCCCACAGTTCTGCGTATCCTGCTTGGCACGCAATTAAGGCGCCTGCGTGAATCTCGCGGCATTTCGGCCCAGGACGCCGCTAAGGCGATCCGCGGCTCGGAGTCAAAGATCAGCAGGATCGAGCTCGGCCGTAATGCCGTCCGCGAGGTCGATATCGCCGACCTGCTGAAGCTGTACGGAATCACGGAAATGGCCGAGCGGGAGCAGTTCCTCGCCCTTGCGAGCCAGGCCAATCAGCAGGGCTGGTGGCACCGCTATCAAGACGTGCTGCCGACGTGGTTCCAGTCCTACATCGGGCTGGAGGAGTCGGCCGAGTCCATCCGGAGCTTCCACGCCCAGTTCGTACCCGGCTTGCTGCAGACGGAGGACTACGCGGCCGCGGTCATCAAGCTCGGCGCCCACTCCCGTGCGGACACGCACAAACTCGTGTACCTGCGCACAGAGCGACAGCGGCGCTTCGCCTCCGGCGGACTGCGGCTATCGGCAGTGATCGACGAGGCGGCCTTGCGCCGCCCGATCGGCAGCGCGGCGCTCAGGCATGCTCAGCTCGAGCACTTGCTCGACATGTCCGGCCGTCCGGGCCTCACCATCCAGGTGTGCCCGTTTCTCACCGGCGCGTCCTACGCCGCGCCGGGCAGCTTCAGCATCCTCCAGTTCGCAACCGACGACCTGCCTGACGTCGTCTACGTGGAGCAGCTCACCAGCGCCCTGTACCTCGACAAGCGCGTCGACGTGGACAGGTACACCGAGGCCATGGATCAGATCGCGGCCACCAGCACGACGCACGAGCAGACCACTGACCTCATCCGCTCGATGATCGCTGAATTGGAAGGATCTGAGTGAGCATCAGCAGCACCGGGCCAAACGCCCGCGACCTCTGTGTCAGCACGACTGAGACGACGTGGATCAAGAGCAGCTACAGCGGTCCGACCGGCGGGAACTGCGTCGAGGTCGCGTTCCTGGCCGACGGCGACGTGGCCATGCGCAACTCCCGCCACCTCGACGGCCCGGCCCTAGTCTTCACCAGGGCCGAGTGGGACGCGTTCCTCGGCGGCGCGCGCGACGGCGAGTTCGGCGTTCCAAGCTGACGTTGCTCATGCCCCGCTCGTGCGGGAAGATATGACTCGTGCACGCCATCATGAGCTTGGTCGAGGGCTACTGGTGGCTCGTCTTCATACTCCCGCCGGTCCTCGGCGGCAGCCTTCAGCAGCACCATCGGCGGCGGCTCGCGATTCTGGCGGCCAAGGGCAAGCTGGCCGAGACTAAGAGCCAGGCGCTCAGCACGCCGCCCGAGCCGCAGCCGATCTGCGGCTGCAGCCACCACCTCAGCTTCCACAACCCGCGCACGTCGGCCTGCGCCGTCGATGACTGCCGCTGCCAGCAGTACGTCGGACCTGAGCCCCTGGGTTACGTATTCGCGCAGCCGCTGGTGGATCCCGATTCAGCCGGGTACGGGGCGGCAGACAGTACGCCGCCGCCCAACCCGACGTCGGCCGACTAGCCCGCCCAAACATCTGACGGCCCCCGGATGCTGGCGGTGAGACCAGCTATCCGGGGGCCGTCAGTCTCTGCCCCGCCCGGGTTAGCTCACCGGCAAATCGAACTCGCCGGCCTTCACGCCAGTCAGGAACGCAGCCCACTCTGCACCGTCGAAAATGTGCGCCGGCTTGGCCGTGTCTTTGGAGTCGCGGAGCGCCACCATGCCGCCGGGCAGGTGGGCGACCTGGACGCAGGCCGAGTTGTTACAGGCGCGGCTGGTAATCCACGCTGCATTGGATGTGTCGTATTCGGACATGCAGGTGTTCCTTTCAGGTGGATATTTCGGGTGCTTCAGATATGGATCGGATGAGGCAGGCTGAATCGGCAGGAGGCAGGGCAGTCGCGCGAAGTAGGTCAAAGGCTTCGGACCGAGCGCGAACCTCGCGGTCCCGCTCCTCGATATAGGCTTGCCCCGTCACCCCTTCGGTGTAAACGACGTCGGGGTCGAAGCGCTCGGGGAACTCGATGATCGCGAAAGCACCGCCCATGCCGGGGTGCAGGCCGCTCCCGAACCCCAGCACCTGCAGAGTGACATTCGGCCACTGGCTGGCTTCATAGAGGTGCTCGAGCTGCTCGCGCATGACGTGCGAGGGACCCACCATTCGCCGCAGCACCGCCTCGTCCAGGATGATCCATAGCTCAAGCGGACCGGCGCGCATCAGCACGTCCTGGCGCTGCATCCGGAGCTTGACCAGCTTGTCAATCTCGTCGGGGGTCTGCCGCCTGCGGACCGTCGACATCACCGCGCGGGCGTAGTCCTCGGTCTGGAGCAGGCCGTGCACGACCTGCGCCTCATAGACTCGCAAGGAGGCAGCCTCGGCTTCGAGACCGACGTAGATGCCGAACCCCGTCGGAAGCACGCCATCCCAGAGCGCCCACCAGCCCTTGCGGTGCCCTTCCCTGGCCATCTCCAGCAGTACCTGGCGCTGGCCCGCATCATCGACTCCGTACAGCTCGAGCATGGAGTTCAGATAGGCCGTTCGCGTCGGCGCCTTACCGGTCTCGATCCGCGACAACGTCGACGGGGCTAGGCCAAGTCGCTCGGCCACCTCTTCGAGCTTGATCGATTGCGACTCCCGCAGTCGTCTTAACTCGCTGCCGAGCCGACGGCGGCGAACGGTAGGGCCGACGGACACTGGCACCCGCCCCCTCTGAGGGAAGCTCACGGCCAATCTCTCAAGACCCAATCGGTCAGGTACAGAGGATTGGCTGCCTGTCACACGCTGGTCGATCACGATACACGGACCCGAAGGTTTCGCGAGATCCCATGTGAGATCTCGTGGCCGTGATTTGTGCCATGCACTTGCGCGTCATGCTCGACTTCATCGTTGAGCTTAGAAGGCGCCCCACCCGCGCCGCGTTGTTTTGGCTCGGGTCCTGCCGTGAATATCGGCAATCGAGAACGAACCGCTGTTCTACGAGTTCAACACCAATGCGGTCATACACAGCACATCGCGCCGCGGCGGCGGCACCGTCGCGGTCGCGGACGTCGAGCCGCGCGGGCCGGCCTCGGCCAGGCCAGCGCGAAGCAGTCTGCTCCACCCGCTCAGTGTCGCCGAGTCACCCGCGTCGCGTACCCTGCCGCCGGTAATGGCTGTGGCGGGCGCACGGCATCGGCTGGCATTTTCAGCGAATAATGCTGAGAATGCGAGACGTAGGTCCGGAGCGCTGAAAAAGCCAGACGCCAGCTGTCGATGCAGGCCGCTCGAGCCTGGGTTGGCCGCCAGGCGCAGCGCGTCACGACGACACGCCGTACTTGGCTAACGACCTGCGGCTGCCCTGCTAGCTACGGCCCGGCCCGCGGGCCGCCCGGCCGGCCGGACCGGATCGCTTCTCCCGCAGGCGCATGGAGACGTTCACCGGAGTCCCGGCGAAGCCGAATTCCTCGCGGAGCCTGCGCTCGATGAAACGGCGATAGCCCGCCTGGAGGAAGCCGCTGGTGAACAGCACGAAATGCGGCGGCTTCGTAGCCGCCTGCGTGGCAAACATGATCTTGGGCTGCTTCCCGCCGCGCACGGGTGGCGGTGTCGCCGCGATCAGCGCCGTCAGCCAGGCATTCAGCCTGCCCGTCTGCACCCGCATCTCCCAGCTCGCGAGCGCCAGCTCGAGCGCGGGCACGAGGCGGTCCACATGCCAGCCCGTCTTAGCCGAGATGTTGACCCGCGGCGCCCACCGTGCGTTATGCAGCTGGCGGTCGATCTCCTTGTCCAGAAACTCCCGGCGATCGGCGTCGACCAGGTCCCACTTGTTGTAGGCGATCACCAGCGCCCGGCCCGCGTCGATCACCATCGAGATGATGCGCAGGTCCTGCTCGGCCAGCGGCTCGCTCGCATCCACGAGCACCACTGCCACCTCGGCTCGCTCGAGGGCCCGCTCCGTGCGCAGGGCCGCGAAGAAGTCCGCGCCCTGCGTCTGCCGCACGCGCCGCCGGATGCCTGCCGTGTCGACGAACCGCCAGGTCTTGCCGCCGAGGTCGATGAGCTCGTCGACCGGGTCACGGGTGGTGCCGGCCACCGAGTCGACCAGGACGCGCTCGACTCCGGCCAGCTTGTTGAGCAGGCTCGACTTGCCGACGTTGGGCCGGCCGATCAGCGCGACCCGGCGCGGGCCGCCCTCCTCCGGATCACGCTCGGCCGGGGTCACCGGCAGCGCGCCCAGAATGACATCCAGCAGGTCGCCGCTGCCACGGCCGTGCAGGGCACTGACCGGGATTGGCTCGCCCAGGCCGAGCGACCAGAGCGCGTGCACGTCCAGCTCGCCCGGTGCGTCGTCGACCTTGTTGGCCGCGAGGACGACCGGCTTGCGGGACCGGCGCAGCACGGCGGCAACCGTGGCATCGGCATCGGTGACGCCGACGACAGCGTCCACCACGAACAGCACGGCGTCTGCCGCGTCCACTGCGACCCGTGCCTGCGCGGCGACGCGCGCGGCGAGCGCCGGCGTACCTTCCGCGGACGGCTCCCACCCACCGGTATCGACCAGCGTGAACGCCCGGCCACGCCAGGTCGCGTCGTAGGTGACCCGGTCCCGCGTCACGCCGGGGGTGTCTTCGACCACTGCCTGCCGGCTGCCGAGGATCCTGTTGACGAGCGTGGACTTGCCGACGTTCGGCCTGCCCACGACTGCGAGCACCGGCGCTGCCACGTCGGGCTGAGTCGGGTTCTCCTCCGGCTCAGCCACTCCACACCGCCTGCTGAGCTCGTGCCAGGTCGACAACCAGGCCGACCACATCGTCCGGGTCGAGCAGGCTGGTGTCGACCTCGACCGCGTCATCCGCCATGACCA
>DASXKI010000089.1:0-3713 GCA_036496945.1 Streptosporangiaceae bacterium
GCCATGCCGAAGCCGGCCATCGTGAACGCGGTGAACACGCCGATCGCGTACAGCGGCACCAGGTTGTTGACGTCCGCGTCCTTGATGATCAGCAGCGCCACCGAGGTGATCGTCAGCAGGATGATCGCGTTGGAGAACACCAGCCGGTGGCCGCGCTTGAGCAGCCAGCGGGGCAGGAACGAGTCGCCAGCCACGTAGCTGGTCAGGAACGGGAAGCCGTTGAAGCTGGTGTTGCCGCCGGTGTAGAGGATCAGCATCGTCGCGGCCTGCACCAGGTAGAACAGCGACTGGCCGATGAAGGTGGAGCCGAAGACCTTCTGCGCCTCCAGGGCCAGCACCGTCGGGTAGCCCGCCGTGTACGGCGTTGCGTGCGTGACGTGCGCGAGCCAGCTGATGCCGGCGACCAGCGTGCCGAGAATGATGCCCTCGATGACCAGCACCCGGCGGGCGTTGACGCCCTCCGGGGGCCGGAACGCGCCGACCGAGTCGCTCACCGCCTCGATGCCGGTGAGCGACGCGCCGCCGTTGGCGAACGCGCGCAGCAGCGTGAAAATCATGACCGCGCTGATGAGCCCAGAGCTGTTCGAGCCGAGCATGTAGGTGCCGTGCATGGTGGTCGGGTCATACGGGTGGAGCTGGCCGAGGGCCTCGCGGATCAGGCCGACCACGATCATCAGGATGACCGAGCCCGCGAACAGGTAGGTGGGCACGGCGAAGGCCCGGCCCGCCTCCTTGAGGCCGCGCAGGTTGCCGTAGCACATCAGCAGTACGACGCCGACGCAGATCTCCAGCTTGTACGGGCCGACAGCAGGGAAGGCGGACGCGACGGCGGCGGTGCCGGCCGCGATCTGGACGGCGACGGTCACCACATAGTCGATCAGCAGCGCCACCGCGCAGACCTGGGCGATCCGCGGCCCGAAGTTGTCCCGTGCCACGACGTAGGAGCCGCCCGGCCTGATGTAGACCATGACGATCTCGCGGTAGGACAGCACCACGAGCGTCATCACGAACAGGATGACCAGCGTCAGCGGCAAGATGAGGGAGAACGCCGCCAGGCCCACTATCGGCACCAGCACGATCAGGATCTCTTCCGTGCCGTAGGCCGACGACGAGATCCCGTCCGGTGACAGCACGCCAAGCGCGAGCGGCTTGGACAGCCGCTGCTCGCTGAGCTGCTCGTTCACGAGCGGCGGGCCAAGCAGCCGCGTCTTCACCGTGTACCAGAGCCCCTCGGGCTGGCTCCCGCCTCTCTCGAGCAAGCCGGCGGACTTGGGCATGGTCACTATCTGGGCCTTTCCTCAACAAAACGTGCCGGTGACTTCATACCACCGCTAACCGAGCACAAGGAACGGCGCGGGAGTGAGATACCCGTCCAGGCCACGTTCATCCGCGCGGCGATTTGCCTGGCGATAGGCGATACGAGATGCTGCCACCGCGGGCCTGCGGGCCGCTCCGCGAACTCTTGGAGGCTGCCGAATGACTTCCCTGTCCGGGGCCGAGGCGCGGCGCTACGGGACGGTGTTTGACGAGGTGGCGGACGAGTATGACCGCACCCGGCCGATGTACCCCGACGCGCTCGTCGACCGGGCCTGTGAGGTCGCGGGCCTCGGGTCCGGCGATCCGGTGCTCGAGATCGGGTGCGGCAGCGGGCAGCTGACACGCAGCCTCGTCGCCCGGGGCCTGCGAGTCACGGCGGTCGAGCCCGGCGAAAACCTCATCAGGCTGGCCGGGCAGAACCTGGCGGGCACCGGCTCGGGCTCGGTGGAACTCGTTAACGCGCGGTTCGAAGACGCGGCGCTTCCCCGCGGCTACTTCCGGGCCGTCTTCTCGGCGTCCGCGCTGCACTGGGTCGACCCCACGGTGGGCTGGCGGAAAATCGCCGGCGCGCTCGCGGCCGGCGGGACACTCGCGCTGCTGTCATACTTCGGCGTCGACGAGCCGCGCAGCAGGGACGACCAGGACGCGATGCTCGCCGCCATCGCGAAGGTCGCCCCGGACATCGCCGCCGGCTGGCCGGTTTACCGGGACATCGACGGCACGCTCGCGGGAGTGGAGCGGCGCCGCGGCAACGTCTCCGAGGTCTGGGCCTGGCTTGGCCGCTACGACATGGCGCAGGACGACGCCGCCCGCCTGTTCGGCGACGTGCGGGTGGCGCTAGTGCCGAAGCTCGTCGAGCAGACGGCCAGCGAACTCAACGCCACCTTCCGCACGATGTCCTACTACGCGCGCCTCTCCCCGGCACAGCGCGAGGCGCTTGCGCAGGAGTGCGAGGCGATCTACGCCCGCCTCGGCCGCCCGGTCCGCGCCAGCGTGGTCACGGCCCTCGTCACGGCCCGCCGCACCTGAACGGATCACCGTGGCGGAGGATGCGAGATTCGAACTCGCGAGGCGTTGCCACCAACACATTGTCCAACACTGCTGATACGCGTTTACCACAGTCCGTCAGGGGCTGCCTCTGTGTGCATTGACCGACGCCTTGCTTGATGAGACGCTCACGATGCCCCATAACCGATCACCAATTTGCTTATCACGAGGGAGTGAAGCGTGCGCGCAATCAGCAGATTTCGAGCGGGCGGAGCCTCGATCGGTGTCGCCTTGCTCGTCACCGCAGGTTTGGTCATCAGCGGCCTGATCGCCGCGGTACCAGCCTCGGCCACTGCGGGGCCGACGGCCCACCGGATCACCGTCCACCCGGAAATCTCCCCGGCCGGCGCGAAGGCGCCGAACGCCACGTTCAGTTGCCAGGGCCGTCCGATGGACGGCTCGCACGGGCCGCGCTGCTACCAGCCAGCCCAGATCCAGAACGCGTACAACGTCACCCCGCTCCTCAACCGCGGCATCAACGGCGCCGGCCGCACGATCGTCATCGTCGACGCCTTCGGCAGCCCGACGATCGCCTCCGACCTGCAGACCTTCGACGCGACGATGGGGCTGCCCAACCCGTCATTCACGGAGATCACGCCGGCGGGTTCGCCGCCACCGTTCGACGTCAACGACCCCAACCAGTTCGGCTGGGCGGTCGAGACGACGCTCGACGTCGAGTGGGCGCACGTGACCGCACCGGGCGCGAACATCGTGCTCGCCGTAGCGCCGAGCAACAATGACTCCGACATCCTCAACACGACCACGTACGTGGTCGACCACAACGTCGGTGACGTCATCTCGCAGAGCTTCGGCGAGGCCGAGGCGTGCATGGACCCGACCTTGCTCGGCGAGCAGCACGCGCTGTTCGCGAAGGCCGTCAGGAGGGGAATCACGCTCTTCGCCTCGTCGGGTGACAGCGGCGCCTCGCAAGCGAGCTGCGACCCGAACAGCACCGCCGCGCTGTTCGCCGCGAGCACTCCGGCCTCGGACCCGAACGTGACCGGCGTCGGCGGCACCACGCTCACCGCCGACACCACCACGGGTGCCTACCAGAGCGAGACCGCGTGGACCGAGCCCTTCGGCTGCAACCCGCCGGCGGTGGCGCCGACCGACGTGAACTGCAGCGGCGGCGGGTTCAGCAGCGTCTACGCGCGGCCGGGCTACCAGTCCGCGCTGCAGAAGAACCGTGCCCGAGGCGTCCCTGATGTCGCCTACAACGCTGGCGTATCCGGCGGCGTGCTGATCTTCAGCGCGACGCTTAACGCGGCCTTCGGGGCGCCTGCGACGGCGTTCTTCGTCATCGGCGGCACGAGCGCAGGCTCGCCGCAGTGGGCGGGTCTGGCCGCGGA
>DASXKI010000090.1:0-6495 GCA_036496945.1 Streptosporangiaceae bacterium
CAGGCGTGAGTGGATTCACGACGGGCTGAGTCGTTCAGCGACGGCGTCTTCGCCGTCGCGATCACCATCCTGGTCTTTAACCTGCTCCCGATCGCGGACCGCACTGCCGGGGCCGGAGCGGGCACTGTCACGCTCACTGCCCACCATCTTGGCCACTACTGGGCGTCCTACCTGGCCTACGTGGTCAGCTTCCTGACCATCGGGATCATGTGGCTGAACCACCATCAGATGCTGGCCCAGGTCAGCAAGGTGAACCGGATCTTGCTGGTGCTCAACCTGTTCCTGCTGATGGGCATCGTCGCGATTCCGTTCCCGACGGCACTGGTGGCTGACCACTTGACTGGCGCCGGCGCAAGCGGCGGGCAAGCCACCGTGGCAGCTGTCACCTACGGGCTGGTCATGATCGCGATCTCGATCGGCTTCGCGACTAGCTGGATATACATAGCGACACACCAGCACGCACTCGGTGCGCGGCCGGTGCGGACACGGCGGTTCTCGACGGCCAGGTTCGTCTCGGGGAACGGCGGTTATGTGGCCGGCACGCTCATCGCCCTGATCGCGCCCGTCACGGCGCTGATCATCTTCGGGCTGCTGGCTGTCTATTACCTGTTCGAGCACCTGCCCGACCCGTCCGAGGAAGTCGGCGACAGCCCGCCAGGGCAGGATGCCGCTGCCGGCTAGCCGGCAGCGCGGATCCGGATCAGTCGCGCGTCGTGGACGCCGCTCACCACCGGGCCCCCGACGAGGACCGCGTCTCCGGTGCTGAGCTTGGAGCTCGTCACCTTCTGATGTGCCTGACGCACTACGGTGCCGTTCGTGAAATCCCAGGTCCAGGTCGTGCCGTCGTTGGCAACGACCGTCATGGCCGAGCTGCTCACGGCTTGGATGGTCCCGCGCTCGAAGGCAATGGTCTTGCGACCGGACTTGCCTTGGAAGGTCACTTCGCCATGCTCGCCGCCGACGTGCGCGAGCCGTACCAGCGCAGAGCCGCAGAAGGTGCGTACCTTGGCCGCGGCGCGCGCGTGACGGTTACCGCGCAGCCGCTGCTCCACCTTGGCGCACCGCCCGGCCGCGCGTGATGCGGCCGTGGTCGAAGCGACGCCGACCGCTGTAGTGCTGGTCGACGCCGACGCGCCTGCCGTCAGTGCTATGCCGATCGCCGCGCCGCTGCCGAGCAGCACGGCGCTAGCGGCGACCGATGTCACGACGCGCTTCGTCCGGCCGGACCGCCGTGCCCCAGCGGCCGCGCTGGCCGGATCGTCAGGCTCAAACCGGGTGGTGTCCATGTTGCCGGCCCCTACATCCGCTCTGGCACCGGGATGCCGAGCAGCCCGAGGCCAGTGACGAGGACCCGCAAGGTGAGCGCGCTGAGCGCAAGCCTGCTGTGCCGGGTCTCGCCCTCGGCGGTCAGCACCGGGCACTGCTCGTAGAACGTGGTGAACGCGCTGGCAAGCTCGAACAGGAAGGTCGCCAGCTTGTGCGGCTCGGCGGCCGCGGCCACGTCGTCGACAGCCCGGCCAAATTTGAGTAGCTGCAGGGCAAGGCCGCGCTCCGCAGCGGTGCCCAGCTCGATGGGACCGGTCGCGAGCGCGGGGTCCAGGCCGGCTCTGGCGAAGATGGACCGGATCCGCGCAGCCGCGTACTGAAGGTAAGGGCCTGTGTTGCCAGTGAGCGCGAGCAGGCGGTCGAAGTCCAGGACGTAGCCGGAGTCCCTGGCGACCGACAGGTCGCCGTACTTCAGTGCCCCGATCCCGACAGCTTCGGCGATCTGGCTACGCTGCGCCGGGTCCTCGTACCGATCTCTGATGACGGTCGCTGCCCGCTCCACAGCCTCGTCCATGAGGCTGGCCAGCTTGATCTGCTCGCCCGACCGGGTCTGCAGCCGCTGGCCGCCGGGGCCGGTCATCAGCCCGATCACGGCGTGCTCGGCAGTCGCAGGAGGGACGAGCCAGCCGGCCTGCCTGGCGAGCTCGAAGATCATCTGCAGGTGCTGGTGCTGCTCGGACCCGACGACGTAGATGATCCTGGCCGCGCCGAGCTGGGTCAGCCGGTACCGGATCGCCGCGGCGTCGGTGCTGTCGTAGCCGTAGCCGCCGTCGCTCTTGCGCAGCATGAGCGGCACCGGCTTGTCGTCCCGTCCGGTGAATCCAGGCGGGAAGGCGCACAGCGCGCCGTCGCTCATGACGGCGATGCCCTTGCTCTCAAGCTCGTCGCTGACGTCGCCGAGCATCGGGTTGTAGAAGCTCTCCGGTGCCATGTCCGCGTCGGTCAGCGTGACATTGAGCCGCGCATAGATTCCGCGCAGGTACTCCATCGCGTCGTCGACGAGCACCTGCCACAACCGCATGGTGTCGGGCTCACCGGCCTGGAGCTGCACGACCCGCTTGCGTGACCGGTCGGCGAAGATCGAGTCGCGGTCGAACTCGGCCCTGGCCGCCTGGTAGAAGGCGGTGAACTCGCCGGCTGCGAGCTGGTCGTAGGTCGCCTGCTCGCCGATGTCGATTGAATGCTCGAGCAGCATGCCGAATGGCGTGCCCCAGTCGCCGAGATGGGCGGCCTTGACGACGTCGTACCCGAGATACTCAAGCACCCGGGCGATCGCGTCGCCGACAACAGTTGCTCGCAGGTGCCCGGCGTGCAGCTCCTTGGCGACGTTGGGGCCCGAGTAGTCGACGACGATCCGCTGGCTTGGGTCGGCTACCGCCACGCCAAGCCGGGCATCAGCGAGCTGGGCACTCGCCTGTCTGGCGATCCACTCATCGGACAGCGTGATGTTGATGAAGCCCGGGCCGCTAACCTCCGCGCTGACCACGGCGTCGGCGGTGGCCAGCCGTGTCGCGACCGGGCCGGCTACGTCCCGCGGCGCGCGGCCTAGCTGCCTGGCCAGCGACATGGCGACGTTGGACTGGTAATCGGCAAAGCCAGACGGCCGGATCAGCGGATCGGCAGCCGCGAACTCAGGGCCGACCTCGGCGGCCAGCGCCTGCTGCACGAGCGCGCCGAGTGCTGCTTCCGGATCTGTCATTTCACCAGCCTACCGGCCCGTCTAATGATTATCTGGGCTGCCCGCACCCGGCTCGGTCGGCTCCCGGGGGCGAAGCAGCTGGCCGCTGGACCGACATAGTGCTCTATTGCCGGGCTGGTCCCTTCCGCTTATCAGGGCCGGCGCAGGAAGTGAGCCCTGGTGGGTCCAAGCCGCTCCTTGATCCGCTCGGTGATGTGCCGGTCGGTGAGCGCGGCAGCCAGCTTGCATGCCGCGGCCGCGCCGCGCGCCCGCACGGCTCCATGCGCGATCACCACCGTGGCTTCGAGACCCAGTAGCGCGGCGCCGCCGTAGGTCTCGGAGTCGAACCGCTCGGCCAGCTCGCGCAGCCCGCGCTGCTGGAACAATGCGCCGAATCTGGCTGCGCGGGAGCTGCCCAGCACCTCGCGCAGCTGAGCCGCCGCGAAGCCGGCCGTGCCTTCCAGGGTTTTGAGCGCGACATTGCCGGTAAATCCGTCAGCGACGATGACGTCGACCTTGCCTGCGAGCAGGTCGCCACCCTCGATGTTGCCAGCAAAGCTGATTGGCAGCCCGCCGTGCGGATCGGCGTCCAGCAGCTCGTAGCCCCTTCTGGCCAGCTTGTTTCCCTTGCCAGGCTCAGCGCCGATGGTCAGCAGGCCGACCCTGGGCTCGGCAATACCGAACGCCACCTCCGCGTAAGCGACGCCAAGCTGGGCGAACTGGACCAGCATCTCCGGCTTGGGATCGGCAATGGCGCCCGCGTCGATCAGTACCGTCGGGTGCGGGCGAGTCGGGAGCGCGACCGCCAGCGCCGGCCTGGTGACGCCGGGCAGCGGTCGGAGCCGCATCTGCGCCGTCGCGACGATGGCGCCCGTCGATCCCGCCGACATGACCGCGCCAGCCTGGCCGCGCCGCACGAGCTGGCAGGCGACGGCGATGCTCGACCTGGGCCGCCGCCAGCTGGCCAGTGCCCCCTCGTCCATCGCGATGGAGTCTTCGGCCGCCTCGATATAGACGTTGGCGGCCGGCCCGAGCCGCGCTAGCACCGGCCGCAGCAGTCCTGGCCGGCCTGTCAGGGCTATCCGGGTGCCAAGCTCGCGCGCCGCCGCGACGGCCCCGGCGACGATCTCATCGGGTGCGTGGTCGCCGCCCATCGCGTCGACCGCGATCAGTTTGTGCAGCTCCGGGAGCTGAACCGGGGCATGCCTGAGGGCAAGCTCGCTGGCCGCCTCGGCGTCGGCTGGCTGGGCCGATACGGCGGGTACGGCGTCCGCTGGCCGGCTCAGCGTCCTGCCTGCCTGACGTCCCGCATGCCGCCTAGCTTCTCATTGCCCGCGCCTGGATGCGCAGGCCTGTAGTACGTTTGGCTCCCCGGTCGGCGGGTAAACGGGGATTTCCCGGCCTGGGACCTGTCGGGGAATGGCAAGGCGGCTAGGCAAAGTTCTGGGCACCTCAGGCAACGCTGAGCGCCGCCCGAGCGTTTCCTAATCGTTACTTCTTTGACTGGCATCACAGGTAACGCTTCATCGCACGCTCGCGTCTGATGGGGCAGGCACCGGGAATGAGTGAAAGAGCACGCCGACTGGCGGCATGACGGGGAGATCATGCGCACTATCAGGGCGCCGCGGGTCGCAGCGCCCGGAGGGAGTTGCATGAGCGTTCAGGAGATAGCGCCGGTAGTACCCGCACAAGGCCGGGGGTTCCGGGCATATTCGGCCAAGCACCTGGACAAGCTGACTGCCAGAGCAGGACTCGGCGAGGCCGAACGGCTCGCCGTTAGGGCTGTGGCTACGGTGCTGCCATTTCGTACCAACGACTACGTGCTCGAGTCGCTGATCGACTGGTCAGCCGCTCCAGAAGATCCGATCTACCGGCTTGTCTTCCCCCAGGCTGACATGCTGCCGCCCGAGGACATCGCTCCGATCGCGGCCCTGCTGGCCAGCGGCGGACCCGAACGTGAGATCCAGGCTGCGGCGCATGCCGTGCGGATGCGACTCAATCCGCATCCGGCCGGCCAGCTTGCGCTGAACGTGCCGGAGTTCTCGGACGAACCGCTGCCAGGCGTCCAGCACAAGTACCCCGAGACGGTCCTGGTCTTCCCCAAGCAAGGCCAGACGTGCCACGCCTACTGCACGTACTGCTTCCGGTGGGCCCAGTTCGTCGGTGAGCCAGACCTCAAGATGGCGACCGACGACATGTCGCGGGTCACCTCTTATCTGCGCGCTCATCCAGAGGTCACCAGCGTCCTCGTGACCGGCGGCGATCCGATGATCATGGGATCAGCCGTGCTGCGCCGGTACGTCGAGCCACTGCTCGACCCGAGCCTCGAGCAGATCGAGTCGATCCGGATCGGCACAAAGTCCCTGGCCTACTGGCCGCAGCGGTTCCTGACGGACCCCGACGCCGACGACGCCCTGCGGCTGTTCGAAGAGGTAAGCGCGGCCGGCAAGACGCTGGCCCTGATGGCCCATTTCTCGCACCCGCGCGAGCTCGAGCCCACGCCCGTGGCCCGCGCCATCAAGCGGATCCAGGCCACTGGTGCCATCATCCGCACTCAGGCCCCGCTCATCAGGACCATCAACGACGACCCGGCCTGCTGGTCGCAGATGTGGCGGACACAGCTGCGGCTTGGGCTGGTGCCGTACTACATGTTCATCGAGCGTGACACCGGGCCGCAGGGTTACTTCGCCGTGCCGCTTAGTCGCGCTGCCGAGGTCTACCGTGACGCCTACGCCAGCGTCTCGGGCCTGTGCCGGACCGTGCGCGGTCCGTCCATGTCGGCTACCCCGGGCAAGGTGTCCGTGGACGGCATCGCCGAGATCGCCGGCCAGCGAGTCTTCGTCCTGCACATGATCCAGGCCCGCGATCCGTCCCTGGTAGGCAGGCCATTCTTCGCCCACTTCGACCCGGATGCGGTCTGGCTGTCCGACCTGCGACCTGCGTTTGCCGACAGGTTCCCGTTCTCATCGGCGGGCGACGCTCCGAACCAGGACTGGAGTGTCGAGTTGCTGGCCTCGGCCGACTGACGCTGACACCTGGCTACGGCCGGCTGGCTAGCCAGCGGCAGTAGCCGTGGGCTCGGCGACCGCGGTCGCCGCGTCGGCACTCGCGGAAGCCGGCTGCCGCTTGATGAACACGCAGCTGGCCGCCCCGGCGATCAGGAACAAGATCGGCACCAGGATCGTCGGCCGCATGGCATCCACGAACCCGTGCGTGAAGATCTGGCCGCCGAGCCCGGTAGTGCGCGCGCCTGAGCCGACCTCCAGCCCACCCTTGGCGGCCGACTGGAAGCCGGCCACGAGCTGCTCCCTGGCGTGCAGCGGCAGATTGCCAGCGCGCTGCTGTACCTGACTCGTGAAGCCGGCGATCAGGCGGTTTTGCAGCAAGGCCCCGACGCCTGCGGTCCCGATCACGGTGCCGACCTGGCGGCTGGTGTTGAAGACGCCCGAGGCAGCACCGGCCATCATCGGGTTGACGTTGCGCAGCGCCAC
>DASXKI010000091.1:0-8330 GCA_036496945.1 Streptosporangiaceae bacterium
CGCACGGCATCGTCTGGATCTTGGGCACCAGTGACCGGGGGGGACGCGGTAATGGGTGGGGCCGCCTCGACCGGGGCCGCCGCGAGCGGGGCACCAGCCGGCAGCGCGTCATCAATTGGTGCACCGGAGGTCAGGACTTCGCCGGCGGAATCCGGCAGCGTCGCCGTCCCGGCGGAATCCGGCAGCGTCGCCGTCCCGGCGGACTCCGGCAGCTTCGGCGGTACCCGGTCGGCAGGCGTGGGGCGGGGGGTCGGCTTGCGGGCCGCCCCCTGTCGCCCGGGCTCGGCTGGCTGCCGTCGCTGCGACCGCCGGCGCCCGCCCGGGCGCACGCCGGCTCCGCCCGCGGAACTGCCGCCGGCCTGTTCTTCGGTCGCGTCGCCCGCTGGCCCGTCTCCGCCAGCGGCGGCCTGATCCTCCGTTTGATCGTCCTTGCTTAGCAATCAGTAGCCAGAGCGCTACTTAGCGTACAGGTGGCGCCGACGCTGCAGGGCGGCCGCCGGCTCAGAATGCCGAGTCGACCAGGTAGGGTCCGGCCATGCGAACCGTGGCGGTGGTGCTAGCAGGCGGATCCGGGCGCCGGTTCGGCTCGGCCGGCCCGAAGCAGCTGCGCGCGCTCGCGGGCCGGCACCTCATCGAGCACTGCGTCCTTGCGTTTGATCAAGCACCCGCAATAGACGACGTGCTGGTCGTGGCCACCGCAGATACCTGCCAGCAAGTCCGCCAGGACCTAGCCGGCTACCCAAAGGTGGCCGACGTGATCCAGGGCGGAGCCAGCAGGACCGAATCGACCAGGCGGGCGCTCGACTGGCTTGGCGCGCGGCTGCCCGCCGACAGCAAGGTGCTCTTCCACGACGCCGCCCGGCCGCTGGTCGATCAGCGGACAATCGCCGACAGCGTGGCGGCACTCGATCACTTCGAGGCCATCGGGGTCGTGGTGCCATCGTCGGACACGATCGTCGAGGTCGCCGACGGCGTTATCCGGCGCGTCCTGCCTCGCGATACGCTGGCGCGCTGCCAGACACCGCAGGGCTTCCGGCTCTCCGTCATCGCGGCGGCGTATCGGCTTGCCGATATGGACCCGGCGTTCGCCGCCATTCCGGCAACCGACGACTGCGGCGTCGTGCTGCGCTACTTGCCCGACGTCCCGATCGCCGCGGTGGACGGAAGTGAGCGCAATCTGAAGGTCACTTACGCCGCGGATCTTGCCGTCGCGGCGGTCCTGCTCGATACCTCCGAGCCGCCTCACTGAAGCACCAAGCCTTGCCGGGCGTCCGACTGCGCGGGCGCGTCAGGACGGCGCTCCGCGTGCATGCCCGGCGGCGCGGGCGACAGGCAGCTGTGCCGTCGCCCGCGTCATGCCGGGAGCATTGGCCGGTCGGCCAGCCATGCACCGTTGCGCGGCGGCCGCGGCGGTAATGGCACTCGCCAGGTCAGAGGCCAGGATCCTCCAGCATCTCGGTCACCAGCGCTGCAATCGGCGACCGCTCCGACCTGACCAGAGTCACGTGCGAAAAGAGCGGATGCCCTTTCAGCTTCTCGATGACGGCTACGACACCGTCGTGCCGGCCCACCCGCAGGTTGTCGCGCTGGGCGATGTCATGCGTGAGCACGACCCTGGACCCCGCGCCGATCCGCGAAAGTACCGTCAGCAGCACGCCTCGTTCCAGCGACTGTGCCTCGTCTACCACCACATAGGAGTCGTGCAGCGACCGACCGCGGATGTGAGTCAGGGGCAGTACCTCCAGCATGTCCCTGTCCAGGACCTCCTCGATCACTGCCTGGGAGGTGACCGCCGACAGGGTGTCAAAGACGGCCTGCGCCCAAGGGCTCATCTTGTCGGCCTCGGAGCCAGGCAGATAGCCGAGGTCCTGGCCGCCCACCGCGTACAGCGGCCGGAACACGACGAGCTTGCGATGCTGGCGCCGCTCCATCACTGCCTCAAGGCCCGCGCACAGGGCAAGTGCTGACTTGCCGGTCCCGGCCCGCCCGCCAAGTGAGACGATGCCGACCTCGTTGTCCAGCAGGATGTCCAGGGCGATCCGCTGCTCCGCGCTACGGCCGCGCAGGCCGAACGCTTCCCGGTCGCCCCGGACGAGCTTCACCGACTTGTCTGGTTGCACGCGGCCAAGCGCGCTGCCAGCGCCGGTCACGCCTGACATCAGTACCAGGCCCGTGTGGCAGGGCAGGTTGCGCGCGGCGGCCAGGTCCAGGTGGCCCATCTCATACAGCTCGTCGATCTCCGCAGCGGTCACGTCCAGCTCGGCCATGCCCGTCCAGCCAGAGTCCGGCGGCAGCTCCGCCCGGTACTCCTGCGCCGTCAGCCCCACCGCAGCGGCCTTGACCCGGAGCGGCAAGTCCTTGCTGACCAGGATCACCTTCTCGCCCTCGGCAGCCAGGCTGCACGCGACCGAGAGGATCCTGGTGTCGTTGTCACCCAGCCGGAAGCCGGCCGGCAGCACCGAGGGGTCGGAGTGGTTCAGCTCGACCCGGATGCTACCGCCGGAGTCGCCGACCGGCAGGTCGGCGTCCAGGCGGCCGTACTCAACTCGAAGATCATCGAGGTAGCGCAGTGCCTGGCGGGCGAAGTAGCCGAGCTCGGGGTGATGGCGCTTGGCCTCAAGCTCGGTGATGACAACGATGGGCAGCACAACCCGGTGCTCGGCGAATCTGCCGACGGCTGCTGGATCCGCCAGCAGCACGCTGGTGTCCAGGACGTACGTGCGCCGCGGCTCGCCGACACTGACGGGCCCCGCTTGCCCCTGATCGGGCGCGGCAAGCAGATGCTGGGCGGGACTTTGCTGGGCAGGAGCTGCCGAGGCAGCCTCCCGCGGGACGGATGTTGATCGCCGTGCTGAAGAACTGGCCACTCGCTCTCCCCTGGGCGCCTGCTGACGCCGCGGTCGGACACAGACGTGTCGGCGGGACCGGGTCCGGCCAGCGAAGAACCGGGGGACCCGGCCCTTCGCTCATCTCGCCTGCGCACCAGGACGCGAAGCTCGAGGATTTCAAGGGCCTTCCCGGCGGGCGGCTAGGCACCGCCCGTCAGTTCCGACCGTACCTAAGGGAACGGGGTGGCGGAAGTACCGTAACGAGCTGTTCATGGCTGGCGAAATTCGCTTCACGAGTCGTTCACCCACGGCAGGCGACTAGCCGCCGAGCGAGATCGGCCGACTACGCCCCGAAGCGGCGGTGCCGCTCGCCGTACGACCGGAGCGCGCGCAGGAAGTCGATGCGCCGGAAGGCGGGCCAGAAGGCGTCGCAGAAATAAAACTCCGAGTGCGCACTCTGCCAGAGCAGGAAGCCGCCCAGGCGCTGCTCCCCGGAAGTCCTGATGACCAGGTCGGGATCTGGCTGCCCGGCAGTGTAAAGGTGCTCGGCGATGTGCTCGACATCGAGGATCTCGGCAAGTTCCTCGATCGTCGTACCGCGCGTGGCGTGGTCCTGGAGCAGGGACCGGACCGCGTCAGCAATCTCGCGGCGCCCGCCATAACCGACAGCGACGTTGACCAGCAGGCCACCGTTAACGGCAGTTTCCTCGGCGGCGTTCTTAAGCACCGCGGCGGTATCCGCGGGCAGCAAATCGAGCGCGCCCACTGGCTTCACGTGCCATCCCTGCACCACCAGCACACGGACGGTGTCCTCGATGATCCGAAGCAGCGGCTCGAGCTCGGCGGCCGGCCGATTCAGATTGTCGGTGGACAGCAGCCAGAGCGTGACAACCTCGACCCCTGTCTCCTGGCACCACTCCAGCAACTCGAAGATCTTGTCGGCACCAGCCTGATGGCCACTGCTGACGTCGGCCAGTCCCGCCGACCTGGCCCACCTGCGGTTACCGTCGCACATCACCCCGACGTGCCGGGGCACTGCCTGAGGCGCTAGCGCCGCCTCGAGCCTGCGCTCGTAGAGCCGGTAGACGAGACCGCGCAATCCCATCCGGCACCCTTCCTCGCTGCCGCCAGAGCGGCATCGTCGTGCCACTCGGCTGCTTTCCGGCCGGCTGGCCACCGGCCTGCGCGCCCGCTGTCGGGAGCTCCCCTGCTGCGACAGGACCAATCGGTGCTGCCACGGCGCTATCGGGCTCTGTGAGAACCGTATCCAAGAATTCCACCAGTTCGGCCGAGGTCAGGACCGCTCGAACTCCAACACCGCCAGCACCCCAGGCCTCGATGACCGCGCGCCTGGTCAGCTGCCACCGGCCGTGACCGCCTGCGGGATGCCGCCAGGTCCGTGGGCTGCGCTGCCCCGGGAGCCCGTGCTGGCCGAGCATCCCGTGCTGGTCCGGCGCGCCCGGCTGGTCCGGCGCCCCCGGCTGGTCCGGCGCCCCCGGCTGGTCCGGCACCCCCGGCTGGTCCGGCACCCCGTGCTGGTCCGGCACGCCGTGCTGGTCCGGTACCCGGTGCTGGTCCGGCACCCTGTGCTGGCCAGGATGAACGGAGTGGCCAGCCTGCGGATGCGGGCCGACGCCGACGCACTCTCCGACCCAGACCGCGCTGGAGCGGAGCACGCACCGAAGTTCGCCCGTGCCCGGCAGGTCGACCCGGTCACGTGATCGCAGGGCGAAGTACTCGTGATCGCCTGGGAGGTAGCCGACGGCCTGACCGCCGCGGCCAGCGTCCCGGCCAGCGGCTGCCGTATCGGGTCCGGGGCCAGCATCCAGCCCGCCTGCCTGGCCTCCGCCGGGAGCCGGGAACCTGTCGTCCGGATCCGGCCAGGCAGCTGCCTGCTCCGGATCCTGCCGTGCCGCGCTGATGCGATCCGCCAGCTCCGACAACTGGTATCCACATCGCTGGCCGACAGCCGCGAACGGCACCGAGTCTCTGGCCAGATTTAGCGTGATCTCGTACGGCTGCCCGATCCGATCGCGGCAGCTCACTGCCTCCACAGACAGCACAGAACCATCAACGCAACGCAGCGCCCCCATAACGGAACGTTAACATCGCGCTGCCCGAATGCGACACCCCCCACGCTGCCGCCCCTCCGCGCTGGGGAGCACGGCATTCGGACGCCCGTATTGCACTGGTATGGGCGCCATCTGGAGAGCCGCCAGCCGAGGCCTCCCATGAAGCGGCATGCGGGGCCGGCCGGACTAGATGGGCGCGAGCGCGGGACTGCCGGGTGGTGGACTGACCGTTTCGTCTGGTCCGGCCGCAATCTGGCAGGCGGGCGCGTCCTGGGTCCGGGCCGACCGCGACCCGGCCGCTGCACGCCGAGCGAACTTGCTCAGTCCGCCTCGGCCGCAAGCGCCGCAGCCACGCGTCGGTGCGCTGCCCAGATCTCCTCGGGCAGGCCCTCGAACTGGGCGAGGTGCTGCTCGCGATGAGCCATCTCCTCTGTCCAGCGCGCCGAGTCGATGCTAAGGATCTTGTCGAGGTCCTCGGGACTGATGTCGACGCCGCTGAGGTCGAGTTCTGCCTTGGTCGGGACGATACCCACCGGAGTCTGGCGGCCCTGCACTTCGCCGGCCTTGAGCTTGAGCAGCCATAGCAAGGGGCGGAGGTTGTCGCGGTATCCGGGCCACAGGAAGTGACCGTCCTGCGGATCGCGCTGGAACCAGTTGACGTGAGCGAAGATCGGCCGGACGGTGGCGGCGCCGATGATGTTGAGCCAGTGGGCCGCGTAGGCGCCCTCCGGATAGGACATGAACGGCCGCATCGACATGGGGTCATAGCGCAGCAGACCCTCAACGCCTTCGGCTGCGAACGTCGCCTCGGCACCAAGCGTGAGGCCGTCGTAGACACCCTCGGCCAGATCAGTGATGGCGCGGATGAGCGGCTCGCGATCCCGAGTGCGGCCGCCGAAGATGATGGCGTCGATCGGGACGCCCTTGGGATTCTCGAAGTCCGCAGCGATGTTGGGCACGTTGGTCAGCGAGGTGGTGAAGCGGCTGTTCGGGTGAGCCCAGGGCTTGGCCTTCTCGGCGTCCGTCCGCTCGCTGATCAGCTGACCGGTCCAGTCCCTCCAGCCGGTGACGTCCGCGGGCGGCTCCGGGGTCCGGCCTTCCCACCACACATCGCCGGTGTCCTCGTTGTAGGCGACGTTGGTGAACAAGACCTTGGTGCCTGGCGCAATCGAGCCGAGCGCCGTCGGGTTGGTCACCTCGTTGGTGTCCTTGGCGACTCCGAAGACGCCGAACTCGGGATTGATCGCGTAGATCTTGCCGTCGTCGGGGTCCACCCGGAGCCAGGCGATGTCGTCGCCGTAGAACTCGACGTGGTACCGGTCACCGAGACTGTCCGGCGCGAGCATCATGGCTAGGTTTGTCTTGCCGGACGCGCTGGGGAACCCGCCACAGATGTGCCAGGTCTGGCCGGTCTGCTTGTCGGTAATGCCGATGAGCATGAACTGCTCAGCGAGAAACTCTCCGGATGCCCAGCCGTCGTAGGACGCCTGTCGCAGGCCGTGCGCGATCTTCCCCAGCAGGGCGTTCCCGCCGTAGGAGGAGCCGAAGTGCAGGATGGTCCGCTCGTCGGCGAACGTCACGAAGTAGCGCTGATCTTCAGGCGTGCCCTGGCCGAGGTTCGCCAGGTCGCCGGTGACATGTACGCCGCGCACGAACCTGTCGGGTTCGGCGAGGTTGTTCACGTACTCGACCCCGCACCGGGCCATGCGGATCATGTGCAGCGCGACGGTGCGGTGGTCGGTCAGCTCGACGCCAACGGCGTAGGGCTCGAGCGGGGATCCTGGCGGCGCCATCAGGTACGGGACGACGTACATGGTCTTGCCGGCGGACGCACCGCGCATGCGTTCTTCGAGCAAGGGGCGCATCTTGCTGGACGGGTGCCAGTTGTTGTAGACGCCCGCGTCCGCCGGGTTAGCCGTGGCCACGATGGTGCGCTCTTCGGACCGGGCGGTGTCCTTGACGTAGCTGCGGGCGTAATAGCGGCCCTCGCCGGCCGGGAAGATCTCGCCAGCCGCCAGCGATTCGCTGATGAGCCGAGCGTCGTCGGACGCGCCGACCACCTCGACCCGCTCTGCGCCAGTAACTTCGGCCCAGTGGCGCACGTACTCGCGCACAGTGGGGTTCTTCAGCCCAGCTTCATCGAGACTTGTCTCAAGGTCACCGGTCGGGTTCGATTCATACACCACGACAGGTCCTCCTCAAGGGCTTTGCGGGTCGCTCCGCTGCGGGGGTACCCGGCTCACGCTTGGGGAGGCCCTGTAACCCGGGATTCGGGGAGTGTACCCCGGCAGGACCGGTTCAATTCGGGCCGGTCCGGCCTATCTCCTCCGCAAGACCTCTCGTCGTTTCACGCTAATAACGGAAATTTTCGGTCCGCAATGCACCAGACGTGCGCACCGCGGCTCTGTCAGAACACCGCCCCGGCCGTCGGCCCCGTTCCCCGGCGGCGCGAAAACGGCACGCAGACGCGAGCGCCCACGTGCCGTTCGTGAAGCAGCCTGCAACCTGATTACTGGCCCGGTCCCTCGGCCCTGACCTGCTCGACCTTGCGCAGCGCCGCCCTCAGTTCGGCGAGCCAGGCGTCCTCGTGCTCACCGACCAGGCGCACGCACCAGCCGAGCGCGTCGCTGCGGCTGCGTGCGACACCGGAGTCGACGAGGGTGTCGAGCACCTGGCGCTCGGCCTGACGCAGCCGAGTCATGACCGGCACCGAAAACGTGGTGAACATCACCCTGCGGCCGTTGCACTCCACGCCCCACGAGACCTTGCGGCCGAACTTATGCTCGGCCTCACTCGCGATCTCGATCCGGTGCTCGCGGGTCTCCTCGCGGAACCGGCGGCTACGCCCGTCCGCGGCCGCCGCGGCCTCTGCCTCGCTGGCATCGGCCGCGACCTCAGGGCCGGCAATGGTGCCGACGAGGGTGATCTCCTCGCGGTCGACCTTGATGTCCGGGGCGCCGGTGAACCAGCCTGCCGGGAGCCGCCCGGTAAACCAGCCGCGGAGCGCCTCCTCGGGTGCGCCGGAAGCCTGCTTCTCAGTAGTCATGTAATTATGATTACACCTGAGCCTGGCGACACGCAAGTGAGACGCGGCTCTGCGCGCGCGGACCGCCCGCGGCCAATGCGGGCGAAGCGCGACCAGCGCAGATGAGGCGACGAGGCGCGCCGCGAACGCGAACGAGGCCGCGAACGCGAACGAGGCCGCGAACGCGAACGAGGCCGAGGCGCCGCGAACGAGGCCGAGGCGCCGCGAACCCGAACGCCCAACCTGGGAGCGCCGACATGTGCGAGTGAACGCGGACGACTGGGAAGCCGTTAGCCGGCGATGTTGCCCGCGACGGCCGCGGCCAGCCGCGGGTACACGCGGACAGCCCCGGCGAATCCGGCGCCAAAGACGGCGGGCACGATCTGGACGTTCTCGCCCGGCTGC
>DASXKI010000092.1:0-22058 GCA_036496945.1 Streptosporangiaceae bacterium
GCGGTCTCCTCGTGACAGCGGAGCGAGACCGCAGGTACGACGAAGCCCCGGGGCACTCGCCCCGGGGCTTCGGCTAAGACAACTGTCAGCGCGCCGGGACGTACTCCGGCGTCGTCGTCAGTCCTGCGCGCTTCATGGTCATAAGGCTAGCAAAGCTAGACGCCTGCGTCCTCGGGCACGACACTCCCGAGCGTCGGCCGCTGCTTGAAGTACGGGCTCCCCATGGCCCAGTAGATCGCCATCGGAATGAGGCCGATCGCCAGGCCGCCGAGACCGACCCAGATCACCACCGCGTTGCTCGTGTTGGTGGCCACGAACTCCCCCAGGATCCAGAACATGAACACTGCCCCGACGAAGGGCCAGATGCCGATCAGCACCAGGTTCTTGACCGACTTGAACAGCACCTTCCGGAACGCCACCACGACCGTCAGCCCGGCCAGGCCGTAGTACACGCAGATCTGGAGCCCGATAGCCGAGATGGCGTCGGTCAGGATCGTGCTCAGCGAGCCGATGTAGTTCGAGCCGATGAACAGGCCCAGCGACACGACGGCGACCGCGACCGTCGCCAGCATCGGGGTTCGCCTGCCCGGCAGGATGCGGCCGAGGAACTGGGGCAGCGTCCGCTCCCTGGACATCGCGAACAAGGTCCGCGTCACCTGGATCAGCGTCGTCTCCAGCGTCGCGATGGTCGACAGCATGACTGCGATCACCATGAGCTTGCCGCCGGTCCCGTGCCAGACGAGCTGGCCCAGCACGGCCAGCACATCACCGGCGTTGTTCTGGATGGTCTTGGCGGGCAGCACCAGGTTCGCCGCGATGGTGAAGGTCTCGTACAGCGCGAACACGATGATGACGCCGATGATCCCGCCGATCCCTGCGCTCCGCTTGCTGTCCTTCATCTCCTCGTTCAGGTTCGAGGCGACATCCCAGCCCCAGTAGTAGAACGCAGCGATCAGGCCGCCCGCGGCGAACCCGGCCAGGCCGTTGAAGTGACTGAAGCCGAACCACGCCCAGGAGAACGACACGACGTGATGCGACGCCGCATGCACAATCGCCAGGACCGCGAACAGCACCAGGATCGCGACCTCGACGCCCGACATGATCCACTGGGCCCGCGCCGTCACCCGGACGCCCGCAATCACCAAGGCCACCATCACGAGGAACCAGATCGAGCCAACCAGGAGCACGTAGCCGGGATGGTTAGCCGCCGAAGCGCTGAACAGGCCAAGCGTGACCGAGCCGGCCGGCAGTGACCCGGCCACCATGAAGATCGTCGCCGAGACCACCAGCGACCAGCCCGCGATGAACCCCAGACCCGGGTGCAGGACCCGGCCGACCCAGGCATAGCTCGCGCCCGCGTTGGCCTCGATCCGGTTGAGGTAGCTGAACGCCCACGCGATGCCGAGCATCGGGATCCCGCAGTACAGCAAGGCCGCGGGCCCAGCCAGGCCTACTGCCCCAATCAGCGCGGCGGTGCTGCCGGCGATCGTGTAGGCAGGGGCGCTGCCAGCCACGGCCATGACGATCGCGTCGAACAGCCCGAGGACGTTAGCGCGCAGGCCCTCCTGCGCCGCTACTGGCGGCGACGCGGGCTCGGTGCTTGTGGTCATTGCGGCTCCAGGGTGGGGTGCTGCACATGCGCAGGCATCGCATTGTGTCCACCGCTGACGGCTATGCGCAACTGATTCCGCTTATATACCGAGCGGAAATGCAGGATCTACGCGCCTAACGACCGTGGGATGACGAATTTCGTAGCCCGGAACGGGGCCGACGACGTGCCACGGTCAGGCCGGCTCGCCGTTGTTCTCGATCTCCCGCAGATGGTTAAGGATGCTGGTCGGCACGGTCCTGGCCAGCACCGGCCTGGTCGGCACGGTCCTGCTCGGCACGGTCCTGCTCGGCACCGGCCTGCTCGGCACCGGCCTGGTCAGCACCGGCCTGGTCAGCACCGTCCTGGCCAGCACTGTGCTCGCTGGAATCGGTCTGGTCAGCACTGCTCTTGCCGGAATCGGCGGCTGGCCCGGAGCCGTTGGTGGCGTCGCCATGCTCCGTGAGCGCGGTCGCGGCAGGCGATCCCGCGCTCCGCGGCCCGCCGGCGGTCACGGCCCGCGCGCGCTGTGCCCGGATGAACCAGGCGATGCCGACGAGCGTCACGACAGTCGCGACGTAGAAGTTCAGCCGTAGTCCGAGGAAGCGCTCGGAGGAGTCGATCCGGATTGTCTCCTCGAAGATCCGGAACGCGGAGTACCCGGTCACGTACAGGGCGAACAGCCCCCACGGCTTGATCCCGCGATGGTGACCGAGCCAGACCAGGAAGGCCGCCAGGGCCAGATCGAAGATGATCTCGTACAGGAAGGACGGCTGGAACGTGGCGAACTGCGTGTAGCCAGCCGGCCGGTGCGCCGGCGAGATCTCCAGGGCCCAGGGCAGCGTGCTCGGCTTGCCGAACAGTTCCTGGTTGAAGTAGTTGCCAATCCGCCCGACGGCCTGAGCCACCAGGAGGGCCGGGGCGATCGCGTTCGCAAAAAGCCCGGCGTCGGCTCCGGCGCGCTTCACCCGCCAGATGCCGGCCGCTGCTCCGCCGGCTATGCCACCCCAGATGCCCAGGCCGCCCGACCAGACGGCGAGGAACCCCCACCAGTGGGGCGGGATGTCGGCCGGGGTGGTGATGTCGAAGTAAATCCGGCCGCCGATGATGCCGGCCGGCACGGCCCAGATGGCCACGTCGCTGACCAGGTCCGGGTTGCCGCCCAGGGCCCGCCACCGGCGCCGTGTGATGTAGATCGCCGCCGCGATGCCGACCACGTACATGAGCCCGTAGACATGGATGAACAGCGGGCCGAGATGGAAGCCGTTGACCGACGGGCTGGGGATGAACGCCAGCGGCAGGCCGTGAGAGTGGATCGGCATGCACCGAGACTATCGGGCCCGGCCGGGCGCCCTGGCCGGTCCGCTAGCATGCGGCTATGACCCGCCGAAGCGAGCAGCTCAGCGAAGAGCTGCATGACTACCTGGTCGCGCACAGCGCGGCCCCCGAAGACGTGCTCAGCCAGCTGGCTACCGAGACAGAGGCCAGCTTCCCGGCCGCCGCGGGCATGCAGATCGGCCCGGAGCAGGGCACCTTCATGACCTTGCTGACGCAGCTCACCGGCGCCAGCCGTGCGCTCGAGATCGGCACCTTCACCGGATACTCCTCGATCTGCATCGCTCGCGGGCTGTCCGATGGCGGGAGGCTGACGTGCTGCGATGTGAGCGAGGAATGGACGTCGGTGGCCCGCAAGTACTGGCAGCTCGCCGGGGTGGCGGACCGGATCGAGCTGGAGCTGCGGCCCGCCGTTCAGACGCTCCGCGCGATGCCGGCCAGCGAGACCTTCGACTTCGCCTTCATCGACGCCGACAAGAGCGGCTATGTCAGCTACTGGGACGAGGTCGTGCCCCGGATCCGGCCGGGCGGGATCATCCTGGTGGACAACACGCTCTCCCACGGCCGCGTCATCGATCCGGACACCACGGACGAGAATGTCGCGGGCATTCGGGCCTTCAACGATCACGCGGCCGCTGACGACAGGGTCGTGCTCGTCCTGCTCCCGATCGGCGACGGCCTCACCATGGCCCGCAAGAAGTAGCCCGGAGCGCACGGACACCAAAAAGGCCCCCGGTAACCCCCGGGGGCCTCCTGGCTGAGTCTCAGCTTTGACCGGCGCCAGTGTCCATGCCGCGGTTGCTGGCGAACGTCTGGTCTGGCTCGATCTCGATCCGCTCCCGGCGGAGCTCGTCATGGACGGTGCTGTCCTCTTCGATCCGCCTGGCCCGCAGGCGCACCCGCTCGACCGGCACGATCTCCTTGCGCAGGACGGCGCGCTCTTCGTGCAGGATGATCTCCTGCTCGCCCTCGGAGATGCTGCCGCTGATCTGCTCGTCAACGCTGATCGGGATGCGCTCGACGTCGTATTCCTCGTGGTAGGTCCGGATGAGCTGGTCGACCGGCTCGACGTCGATGTACTTGTGGAGCCTGATCCGGCCGGTCTCGATCATCTCCTTGCCGACCTGAATGCGCTCTTCCTGCCGCACGAGCCAGTCCTGCTCGGTCATCTCGCCTCGGGACTGCTGTGCGGGGACAGGCTGCGTCGGGCTGGGCTGGGTGGGGACGGTCAGGCCGTAGTAGCGGCTGAGCTCCTCGGCCTGGGCCGCGGACATGTGCTGTCCCGCGTCGATGTTCGGCCCGCCCATGATCTTCTGGGTGTCGAACGGGACGCTGAGGCCCTCTGACGTGACCTTGCTGCTGCCGAGCGGGACGAAGCGACCCGTCTTGCCGGAGCGCACACGAGCCCACGCCGGCGTCCCGTCAACGTCGTCCCTGAAGACCTGCTCGACGGTACCTACAACTTTGCCGTCGGCGCCGGTCACTCGTGCGCCAAGGAGTTCTTCGGCCTGAGTGGTCATGGTGACTTCTCCCCCCGAGTCGCTATCACCGGTACAGGCATAGGCCGCTGCGGCAGCCTAGAGTCGCCTACCAAGAGTGATCTACCCACTACTGCCCGTTTCAACGTCTCGGTTTCCAGGCTCTGCAGGGGCCCGCCGGTGCATTATCGTCGCGCACGTGCAAGAAGCTGACCGCAGAACGTCACCGGGGCTGCCTCCGGGTCGATACCATGTCCCGCTATGGCGGCATTGTTCAGCCGGATCATTCCGATCTTGTTCGTCGGTGACCTGCAGGCAGAGCGGGACTTCTACATCAGCCTCGGATTCCACGTCACCTACGAGGGCCCGGAGTACCCGTACTTCCTGGCGCTCGGCCACGGCAAGGTCGAATTCGGCATCGAGTGGCGGCAGGGCTTCTCACCTGCTAGCCCTGACAAGGTACTGACCTGGCAGTTCGGCGTGAGTGACCTGGAGCTAGCCAAGAAGCGGCTAACCGAGGCCGGTGTTCGCTACCGGGAGGAGCTCATGACGCCGAGCCCGGACTGGCAGTACCGGGTGCTGCATGCCCGGACCCCGAACGGCTACCACCTGCTCCTGGAGGAAGGCAGCGACTAAACTCGGGGCGGAAACCGCAGGCTCGCGGGCCGCTTATCGGTGACAATGGCGCCTATGGGCAGCGACCCGGTGTACCTGAGGGTGCTGGAGGATCTGCGGATGCGGATCCGTGAGGGCGTGCTGGAGCCCGGCGCCAGGGTGCCGTCGCGCAACGCGATCATCGCGAGATACGGAGTAGGCGAGACCGCCGCCAAGCACGCCCTTCAGGTCCTGATGACGGAGGGACTGATCGAGGCCAGGGCAGGCTCGGGGTCCTATGTCCGCAAGACACCGCAGGCCCGCCATCTCGAGCACGACCGGCTGTACTTCCCCGGTTCGCCGTTCGGTATCGACGAATCGTGCAGTCTGGCGGATGGCATGCTGGTCAGCGCCCGGCCCGCCGCCAGGTACGTGACCTGGGAGCATCACACCGAGCACATCGCCCCGCCGGCGGCAGTCGCCAGGCGGCTTGGCGCCGCCGTTGCTGCTGCGCTCGTGACCGCCACCAGGTACCTGATGGGCGCCGATGGCCAGCCTGTGCAGGTCGCCACCAGCTACGAGCCGACCGGCCTGACCGAGGGGACCGTTGTGGCGCTGCCCGAGCAGGGCCCGTTTGCCGGCCGGGGGCTGATCGAGCGCATGCGCTCGATCGGGATCGAGGTTGACCAGGTGCTAGAGGATCTGTCCGTGCGCACGTGCCTGCTAGCCGAGGCGGCCGCTCTCACCATCCCGGCCGGGTCGGCAGTCTTCGTGATCGAGCGGACGCACTTGTCCGGCGGGCAGCCGGTCGAGACGGCGGACATCGTCGTCCCTGCCGACAAGTACCGGCTGCGCTACCGGTTCAGCGTTCCCGGCGCGCCCGCGTGATCCGGCCCGCACGTCCGGCCGACGTGCCGGCGATCTACCAGCTGATCCGTGACCTGGCGGACTACGAGCACTCGCTGGCCGAAGTCACCGGCACGCGGGAGGACTTGCATCGCTCGCTGTTCGGTGCTGAGCCGGCTGTGTTTGCGCACGTGGCCGAGCACGACGGCCAGGTCGGCGGGTTCGCCTTGTGGTTCCTCAACTACTCCACCTGGCTGTGCCAGCACGGCATCTATCTGGAGGACCTGTACGTCAGGCCGGATCTGCGCGGCCTCGGCCTCGGCCGGGCACTGCTGGCCGAACTCGCTGCCGTGTGCGTGGAGCGCGGCTACGGCCGGCTCGAGTGGTGGGTACTGGACTGGAATGAGCCTGCACTCGGCTTCTACGCATCGCTGGGCGCCACCGGCATGACGGACTGGACTGTGCACCGGCTGACCGGTGCTCCCTTGCACGCCCTGGCGGCGAGCCGAGGGACCTGAGGGTCGGCCTGGTCACGCCGTGCGAACATGATCCTATGCAGATCGGCGGCGCTGACTCCACTGACCTGTTCGGCGGCACCGCGGCCCGGCCGCGCCAGATCATCCGGGTCCGGCTGGTCAATGCCGGGCCTGCGATGGTGACCGATGCCCGAGCCACGGTTACCGTCGGCATCGGCGGCCGCGGCGTCGCCACGCCAGAGCCGGTCACGCTGACCGGCCTAACGCCCGGCGCTGAGGTGACGGCCGAGGTAGCCATCGAGCTCACGCCGCAGGTCGCGCCGGGCACCGTGCTGCCCGTCCTGGTCACGGCGCTCAGTCCCGCTGGCAGTGTCAGCCTGCCGACCGACATCACCGTCGCCGAGCCCGGCTGGGTCATGTGGATGGTCAGCCACTTCCACTACGACCCGGTGTGGTGGAGCACGCAGGGCCAGTTCACCGAGTCGCGGCTGCTGCTGCCCGACGAGCGTGGCGAGCTGCCAGAGGTGCGGACGGCGTTCGAGCTGGTGCGGCTCCATCTGGACGCCGCCCGGCGGGACCCGGACTACAAGTTCGTGCTGGCCGAACTGGACTACCTGAAGCCGCATTTCGACGCGCATCCGGAGGATCGCGCGGATCTGCTCCAGCTGATCGCGGCCGGCCGCATCGAGCTGGTCGGCGGCAGCTACAACGAGCCGAACACGAACCTGACCTGCGCCGAGTCGACGATCCGCAACGCCGTCTATGGCATCGCCTATCAGCGCGACGTGCTCGGCGGCAATCCGCGCACGTCGTGGATGCTCGACGCGTTCGGCTTCGATCCCGGCTATCCCAGCATCATGGCCGCCGCCGGCCTGACCGAGTCCTCGTGGGCGCGCGGCCCGTTCCACCAGTGGGGGCCGAACCGGTCGGCGGGCGACAACAAGCTGATGCAGTTCGCGTCGGAGTTCGAGTGGCTCTCCCCCGACGGTACCGGCTTGCTCACCAGCTACATGGCGAACCACTACTCGGCCGGCTGGCTGGCGGCCTACCACGCCAAGGACCTCGCCACGGCCGAGGCCGACGCGTACGAGCAGTTCAGCCAGCTCGCTCCGGTCGCGGCGACCCGCAATGTGCTGCTGCCCGTCGGCGGTGATCACGTGGTGCCGGCCCGCTGGGCAACCGCCATCCACCGGGACTGGAACGAGCGCTACGCCTGGCCGCGGTTCGTGACCGCGGTACCCAGCGAGTTCTTCGCCGCCGTCCGGGCCGAGGCAGCTGACCGCGGCACCTGGATCACGCCGCAGACCAGGGACATGAACCCGGTCTACACCGGCAAGGACGTCACCTACATCGACACCAAGCAGGCGCAGCGCGCCGCCGAGGCCGCCGTGCTGGACGGCGAGCGCCTCGCCACGCTGGCTTGGCTCGCCGGCGCGGACTACCCGGCTGCGAGCCTCGACAAGGCCTGGCGGCAGCTCGTGTTCGGCGCGCACCACGACGCCATAACCGGCAGCGAAGGCGACCAGGTCTACCTGGACCTGCTCGGCGGGTGGCGCGAGGCCTGGGAACGAGGTGACCAGGCCCGAGCCGGTGCCGCGCGGTACCTGGCCGAGCTCGCCGATACCGCAAGCGTGCGGACGACTGCCGAGGACGCGATTGCCGAGGATGTGGGCGCGATCGCCATCGTCGTGGTCAACTCGCTGTCGCTGCGGCGCACCAGCATGGCCACGATCACGCTGACCCTGCCAGCAGGCTGGCCGTCCTGGCTGAGCCTGCACGAGGACACCGGCGCGACGACCCCGTTCCTGGCCGAAGGCGTGACCAGGGACGCCGACGGCGCGCTCACCTCGGCTACCATCACCTTCCGCGCCGCCGAGGTACCTGGCGTCGGCTACCGCAGCTACGTCGTCCGGCCGGTCGGAGGGGACGCGGCGGACAGCGGCGGCTGGCAGCGCGCGGACGCCGGACACCGGCTGGAGAACGACGTGTTCGTCGTCGAGGCCGACCCCGCGCGGGGCGGGACCCTGTCTCGCGTGCTGGACAAGAGATCAGGGACTGATCTGCTCCAGCCCGGCGGCGGGGGCAACGAGATGGTCCTCCAGCCCGAGCACCCAGGGCATCCGCGCTGGGCCGAGGGTCCCTGGCTGCTCTGCCCGGCCGGGCCTGGCGTCGGGAGCGGCACCAGGACCGCGGCGGTCCGGGTCGAGCGCTGCCCGGTAGGCAGCCGGCTCGTCGCCGAGCTGGACCTCGGTGGCCTGGTGATCACGCAGGAGACGCTGCTCTGGGACGGGGCCGACCGGGTCGAGTTCCGCACGCATGTGGACGGCTCGATCGGTCAGGATCGCCTGCTGCGCGTGGTCTTCCCGGTCGACGTGCCGGGCGGGCTGCCGGTGTACCAGACGGCGGTGGCGGTCGTCGGCAGGCCGCCGGGGCCAATCGACACCGACGTGGCTGAGCACTCCTACACCCTCGACAGCCCGGCGAACGAGTGGCTGGCCATCGGCGCCACCGCCGCCGTGGCGCTCACTGATGCCAGCGGCAGCCGGCAGCTCCAGGCGATCGGCGTCGCCGAGGTCGTGGCGCCCCCGGCGTTGCGCGACCCGGCTCGCGAGCTGATGGCGGCGCTGGCCGGCCAGGGCGTGACCGCGACCTGCTCGCTACCTGGCGGCCCGCGCTATGGCTACCAGGAGCTGGACTCGAACCTGCCCGACTTCCGGATCTGCCTGGGCGGCCCGGACGACAACGAGCTCACCTCGCGGGTGCTGGCGGCGGCTGGCCCTGATGCGGCCGCCGCGCTCGATGCCCAGCTGGCCACGCACGGCGCCGCGAGGCTGTGGCTGCCGGCGAGCCGCAGCCGGGGCGACGCCTTCGGGCCGGGCGCCGACCTGCGCGGGCCGCTCGACCTGCCGGTGCTGATCATCGCGGCGACGGACCTCGCCGCGCAGACGCAGCGCCTCGCCGCGGACCTCGCGGACGCCGTCATCGAGGTGCCGCTGGCCGACGCCGGCGGGAGCCGGTCCGGTACAGCCACGGCTGACACGGGCGCGGGCGGCGCGGTTACGGCTGACACGGGCCCGGCTGACACGGCCCCGGCAGACACGGGCGCGGGCGGCGCGGTTACGGCGCTCGCGCCGCACACCGTCGCGCTCCTCAACCGCGGCACGCCGAGCGGCCTGGTGACCCCTGACGGCCGGCTCACCATGGCGCTGATGCGGGCGTGCAGCACGTGGCCGTGCGGAGTCTGGATCGACGGCAAGAAGCGGACGACTCCGGACGGCACGAGCTTTGCCTGGCAGCACTGGAGCCACACCTTCGAGTACGCGCTGGCGGCAGGCACGGGGACCTGGCGGACTGCCGGCTTCGCGGCCGCTGGCCAGGACTACAACCACGACCTGCTCACCGTCGCTACCGGCCTGCATGCCGGGCCGCTGCCCGCCAGCACCCGGCTGGCCAGCGTCGAACCGCCAGGCGCACTGCTGTCCGCGCTCAAACCGCACGGCAACCCGCTGGCGCCGGGCGCCCAGCCCGATCCGGCGGACGGCGTCACGGTCCGGCTGCGGGACGTCGGCGGCGCCGGGCCGGTGGCGGCGCGGGTTGGCCTGTTCACCGGGCTGTCAGCGGCCAGCATGACCGGGCTGTGCGAGGACGGCGCCGGGACGGCGCTCCCTGTCGTCGAATCCGCCGCCGAGGTCACCGTCCCGCAGGCTGGCCTGACGACGCTGGTGGTGACGCCTGGCCCGGTCGCCCTGACGGGCGGCGCGCCCAGCCAGGGTCCGACCAGCCGGGGCTCACACAGCCACGGCCTGCCGGCGGACACCCTTGAGCCGGCTCAGCCGGTGTACGCCAGGTACTGGCTGCATGGCAAGGGCCCGGCACCGGCGGGCAACCTGCCAGTGGCCGTGCACCTGTCCCCGACGATGGTGAGCCTGGATGACGGGCAGCCGGGCACGCTGCGGCTCACGGTGGCCTGCGGGCCTGCGGCGGCGGCCGGCTCGGTCCGGCTCGAGGTACCCGCGGACCTCACCGTGACGCCCGCCGGGCCGCTGCCGTTTGACCTTGAACCGCTGGGCTATCAGGCGTTCGACCTGACGGTGACGGCGCCGGCCAGCACCCCGCCGGGACGCCGGTTCGTCACCGCGGCGCTGGCGGAGCCCTCGGGCCAGGTAGTCGAGGACAGCGCGCTGCTGTGCATCGGGCAGCCGCCACCACCGCGGCTTGACCTGCCGCTGCCCGAGGTGCTGGCGATGCAGCAGGCCGCGGAGACGGCGCAGGAGGGCGAGGCCGATGTCAGCCTGGTCAGCCCGTCGCTGGCCATCAGGCCCGGCGGGATGGATGCCGTCGAGGTGCTGGTCCGCAACCGGACGGCCGCCAGCATCCGCGGCGAGGCCCAGCTCATCTCGCCGTTCGGCAGCTGGCGGCAGACGACGCCGTGGACTACTGGTTTCGCGCTCACGCCAGGCGCCGAGAGCACGCTGCGGTTCGAGGTGCGGATCCCGGCTACGGCTCGGCGAGGCGAGCAGTGGTGGGCCATCGTGAAGGTGATGTACTTCGGCCGGCTCCAGTACTCCGAGCCCGTCGAAGTGACGATCGTGTAGAACAGCGGAGCGGCCCGGTCCGGTGAGACACTAAGCCTCACGATCGACCAGAGTGACCGAAGCGGCAAATGATGGCAGAGACAGTACCGCGCCTGGGCAATCTGCCCGCGGAGCCTAACAGCTTCGTGGGCCGCGAGCGTGACCTAGGCGACCTGCGGCTGCTGCTGAGCAATGTCCGCGCCATCACCCTCTGTGGACCCGGCGGCATCGGCAAGACCAGGCTCGCGATCCGGCTCGGCTGGCAGCTCGCCGATGAGTTCCCCGATGGCGTGTGGTTCGTCGAGTTCGCCGACAGCACCGATCCCGCTCTCGCTGCACGACAGGCGGCCAACGTCCTCGGCATCGGCGTCGAGCCCGACCGGCCGGCCACAGCGACCCTCGCCGACGCGCTGCGGGGCCGGCAGCTGCTGCTCATCCTGGATACCTGCGAGCACGTGGTGAACGCGATCGCCGACCTCGTCCGCAGCCTCATAGCGGTCTGCCCACAGGTGCGGCTGGTGGCGACGAGCCGCGAGCCGCTGCGCGTCCGCGGCGAAACCGTGTGGCGTGTGCAGCCTCTGTCGCTGCCAGCCCAAGGACCGTCGGCACCGGCGCCGTGGGCACTGGCACCGTCGGCACCGCCACCGCCGCCCCCACCACTAGCACCGCCAGCACTGGCACCGCCAGCACTGGCACCGCCGGGTACGGCCGACAACGCCGAGCACGAGGCGGTCAGGCTCTTCGTGGACCGGGCCGCTGCGGTCCGCCCTGGGTTCGCGCTGACCAGCGAGAACCACGAGCATGTCGCACAGCTCTGCCGGACGCTGGACGGGGTGCCGCTGGCAATCGAGCTGGCGGCAGCGCGCATCCGGGCACTGTCGGTCGAGCAGATCGCCGACCGGATCGGCAACAGGTTCCGGCTACTGGCGTCAGGAGATCGCACGGCTCCCCCGCGGCAGCAGACCCTCCAGGCAGCCGTTGACTGGAGTTTCGACCTGCTGACCGCCGACGAGCAGATCCTGCTGCGGCGTCTCTCGGTATTCGCCGGCTGGAGCCTCGGCATGGCCGAGCATGTCTGCGCTGACGAGCGCATGCCCGAGGAGCGCATCCTGGACCTGCTGACCGCGCTGATCGACAAATCGCTGGTGACACTCGAGGACGAACTGGCGGGCGATGCCCGCTACCGGCTGCTCGACACCATCCGGGAGTACGCCTCGGACCGGCTGGACGCCTCGGGCGAGCCGGACGAGGTCCGGCGGCGACACGCGCAGTACATGCTCAGCCTGGCCGAGGACGCCGTCGGCCAGGCGTTCGTGCGCAGCGCGCTGCCGTGGGCGGAGCAGATCAAGACGTACTACCGGATCTCTAGCGAGCAGGCGAACTTCCGGGCGGCGCTCGCGTGGTGCCTCGACGCCCTCGACGCAGAGACCGGCCTGCGGCTGTGCTCGGCCCTGCGCTCGCCGTGGGTCGTGCACGGCGACGTGGCCGAGGGCGTCCGCTGGTTCGGCAGGTTCCTGGCCCTCGACGAATGGGTCCCGGCCGGCGTACGCGCCCGAGCGCTGATGCTCGCCGCCGAGCTGGCCTTTGAGTACCAGGACGATCCCGGTGCGGCGCGGACGGCGCAGGCTGCGGTGGCCACGTGCACCGCGTACGCGGCCGCCTGCCCCGCGGGCGGCCTGCGCATCCTCGCGTTGGTCAGCCTGCGCGCGGGCCTCGCCGAGCAGGCGCTGGAGCGCGCCGACGCCGCGATCACCGCCGCGCGCGAGCACGGAGATGAGTGGGAGGAAGGGCTCGCGCACGCGGCAAAGGCGGCGATACTGGCGCGCGTCGGTCAGCTCGCCGGCGCGCAGTCGGCATTCGAGGCCGCACTCGAGCTGCTGACCGGCAACAACGGCTGGGGCGTGGCGCACGCGCTGTATGGCTTCGGCAGCCTGGCCAGGGCGCGCCGCGACAACGTCAGCGCGCAGCGCCACTTCAGCAGCGCGCTCGAGCTCTTCCGCCAGATCGGCGCCAGGACCGAGATGGCCCGGTGCCTGGCCGGGATCGGCTGGGTCGCGCTCGCGGGCCTTGACCTGCCGACCGCCGCAGCGAACCTCGCCGAAAGCCTGGAGCTCAGCGTGGCCGCCGGCCAGCGGCTTGGCATCGCCCGCGGGCTTGAGGCGTTCGCGGCACTGGCAGTAATGCGCGGCGACGACGTGACCGCCGCGCGGCTGGAAGGCGCCGCCAATACGCTTCGCGAGGTGGTCGGCCAGGTCCGCTCGGCAGGCGCGCAGGCGCGAATTGACCGCCTGCTCGATGCCGCGCATCACCGGCTCGGGCCGAGCGCTGCGAGCCTGATCGCCGAAGGCAGCCGGCTCAGCACGCACGAGGCCGTCACGTACGCCCTGGCGTCCGGGGCGCCTGCGGACGATCCTGCGCACGCCAGCCCGGCCGCCGACGGCTCCGGCCGGCCCGCGCCCAGGCCGGGGGTGCCCTCGGTGCTGACTGCCAGGGAGCAGCAGATCGCCCGGCTCATCGCCCGCGGGCTGTCGAACCGCGCCATCGCCGAGGAACTGGTCATCAGCCCGGCCACGGCGGCCAGGCATGTCGCGAACATCATGGCCAAGCTCGGGCTCAACTCCCGCGCCCAGGTCGCCGCCTGGACAGCCGAGCAGTAATCCGCGCTGACGATTTGCACCCTCAGACACGTGAGCGTGCACGCGCCGAGCTCCTACATACGGCGCGCCCGTGTTGAGCGGGTGGCAGGGCCCGCCAGCCGCCTGTCTACACAGTCAGCCGGTGCATGAGATGCATATGCGAATGGGCAATTCGGCCGATGCCATCCCGTCGGTATCTACGTAGCTTTGTGGCCAGGATCCTGGGTCACCGGCGTGGCCGGCCATCGGAGGGGGATGGCCGGCTCGTCGGCGGCTCAGGTCGCAGGTGCGCCAGCTACATAACCAGGTACAGATTCCCGACGATCCGCGCCCAGGCGGCATACGGTCAGATAATAGGATCAGCCGACTGGCGACAGGGAGGCGGAAGCGGTCACGTGGCCAGTTCGAGCCTGAACGTGGACAAGACGGTAACGCAGCGCCTCATCGAGACGGGGGCTGCCTACGGCTGCCGGGCGGCCCTCGTGGGACGGCTGCACGAGCAGTCATATTCCTTCGCCGACCTGGCCACCGCCATCCAGCGGGCTGCGGCCGGCCTGGCCTGGCGGGGCCTGCGGCCACGTGATGTCGTCGGCGTGTACGTGCCGGACGCGGCCTCCTACGCGCTGGCCTGCCACGCGATCAGCGCCGCAGGCGGTATCCCCTGTCCGGTCAGTGCTCAGCTGTCGATCGCCGAGGCGGCGGGACAGCTCGCCGACTGCGGGGCGCGGATGCTCCTGACAGCGCAGCCGCTGGCGTCCGCCGGCCTCGCGGCCGCTGACCGGTCGTGGGTGCGGCAGGTCATCTCGTTCGGAGATGCGCCGGCCGCGACGCCCTTCGGCTCGCTGCTCAGCGTGGGTTCCTTGCAGCCGCCGGCAGCCCGCCCGCACGATCTGGCGCTGCTCCCCTACGTCCGTGGCGCCGACGGCGCGCTGCACCCGGCCGGCGTGACTCACCGCGACGTAGCCGCCGAGCTGGACGCGCTGAGCGCTACGGCTGATATCGGCGAGCAGGATGTCGTACTCGCCGCGCCGCCGACCGGCGATGGCCGGTCGTATAGCGCGTTCCTTGACCACGCCCTGCTGCACGGCGCGACGATCGTTGCGGCCAGGACCGACGAGATGTCGGCGGCCGCGGACGAGCATCGGGGCACCGCGGCCATCGTTCCGCTTGGCGTGGAGGTGCACGCCGCGGAGCCGCTGCGGCTGTTTGCTGTGGCTTCTTAGCCGCGTATTGCCTCGGTTCGCGGCGGGCGGTTCTCGTACGGCGTGCTGAGCACGATCGTCGTGTGGGTAGACACGTTCGCAGCTGCCCTGATCTCTTGCAGCAGGTCCTCAAGCTCCCGCGGCGACCCTACTCTGACCTTCAGTATGTAGCTCTCATCGCCCGCGACGCTGTGACAGGCCTCGATCGCCATCAGGTGCGCGAGCCGGTCCGGCGCGTCGTCAGGCGCAGCGGGATCGAAGGCCTTGATCGACACGAACGCCGTGAGCGGCAGCCCGATCTCCTCGGGGTTGACGACGGCGGCGTATCCCTTGATCACCCCGCGCTCCTCCAGCCTGCGCACGCGCTGCTGGGCCGCGGACACCGAGAGGCCGGTCCGCCGGGCAAGCTCGGTGAAGCTCATCCGCCCGTCGCTGGCAAGCAGCGAGATGATCGCCGCGTTGATCTCCTCCACCCGGCTACGTTAACGTGCGCGTCCGGGTGGCCGCGCCCACTCGGTTGATAACGGAACCATAACGGGGTTTACGCTCCCGTAACATACTGATCCGCCGCATAGCCACGCTCCCGACTGCACGGATACGCTCCGGCCAGGGCCGCCCGACACAAGGGCCCGAGCAGGCTGCACTGAGCAGGCTGTACCGAGCAGGCTGCACTGAGCAGGCTGGAACGAACGCGAGCGAGGGTCGACAATGGCGCAGATCGTGCTGGATCAGGTTGACAAGGTCTACCCGGGTGGTGTCAAGGGCGTCGATGGCATGACCCTGAGCATCGCCGACGGCGAGTTCATGGTCCTCGTCGGGCCGTCTGGATGCGGCAAGTCGACGGCGCTGCGATCCATCGCGGGCCTGGAGGACATCACGTCCGGCACGATCACCATCGGCAGCCGGGTCGTCAACGACCTGCCGCCCAAGGACCGCGACATCGCGATGGTGTTCCAGAACTACGCGCTCTACCCGCACATGACCGTCGAGCAGAACCTCGCCTTCGGGCTCCAGCAGCGCAAGACGCCCAAGGATGAGATCAAGCGGCGCGTCACCGAGGTCGCCAAGATGCTGGGGCTGGAGGACTACCTCAAGCGCAAGCCGGCGGCCCTGTCGGGCGGGCAGCGGCAGCGGGTGGCGATGGGCCGCGCGATCGTGCGCGAGCCGCAGGCGTTCCTCATGGACGAGCCGCTCTCCAACCTGGACGCCAAGCTGCGCGTGTCCATGCGGGCATCGCTATCGCAGCTGCACGACCGGCTCGGCGTCACGACCGTCTATGTGACGCACGACCAGGTCGAGGCCATGACGCTCGGGCAGCGCGTCTGCGTGATGCGCGACGGCAAGCTTCAGCAGGTGGACACACCACAGACGCTGTACAACTCGCCCGTCAACCTCTTCGTCGCTGGCTTCATCGGCTCACCTGCCATGAACTTTGTCGCGGCTGCGCTTGTCCGCGACGACGGGCCCGCCGTCACCTTCGCCGGGCACAAGCTGGCCGTCACCGAGAACCTCCTCCAGGCTCGACCGGGCCTGGACGGCTACTTCGGCAAGGAGGTCATCCTCGGCGTCCGGCCTTCTGACTTCGAGGACGCCGAGCTCGCGGAGCCAAGCTGGGCACGGATGCCGGTGCACACCAGCGTCACCGAGGAACTCGGCAGCGAGATTCACGTGATCTTCACCATCGATGCCCCGCCGGTGCAGCATGCCAGCATCACCGAAGCTCGCTCGGACGAAGGCGACGACGAGGCGATCCCGCTCGCTGACAACAAGACGCTATGGACGGCGCGCGTCGCTGCGCGCAGCCCGATCAAGCCGGGCTCGGACGTGACCCTGGCCATCGATACTTCTAACTTGCAGTTCTTCGACCCCGCGACCGGCCTGGCTATCGGCCATCCGGCCAACTAGTCTCACAGTCCTGCCGAGCGGTGCGCGGCGGCCTTGACGCGGCGCGCCGCGCACCGCGCAACGCCATCGCCGGCGAGTGTCCCCGCGGCCGGCACACCAGTCCGCTAGTCACTCCGGACTAGCTGCCGCCCGATCACCAGCCGCTGGATCTGGTTGGTGCCCTCGACGATCTGAAGCACCTTGGCCTCCCGCATCAGCCGCTCGGCCGGGAAGTCCTCGACGTACCCGTATCCGCCGAGCACCTGGACCGCGTCGGTGGCGACGCGCATCGCGGTGTCGCTGGCCAGCAGCTTGGCCATCGCCGCCTCCTGGCCATAGGGCTGGCCAGCGTCCTTGCGGCGGGCAGCGGCCAGGTACAGCGCACGCGCCGCCGCGACGGCGGTCGCCATGTCGGCCAGCATGAACTGCAGGCCCTGGAAGTCGATGACCGGCCGTCCGAACTGGACGCGCTGCCGGGCGTAGCCGACCGCGCAGTCCAGCGCGGCTTGCGCTACGCCGGTCGCGCAGGCCGCGATGCCGAGCCGGCCAGCGTCAAGCGCGCCGAGTGCGATGCGGAAGCCGGCCCCCGGCTCGCCGATCAGGTGCTCCGCCGGCACCCTGGCGGCCTCGAACCGCATCTGCGTCGTCGCCGAGCTGCGCATGCCCATCTTGTGCTCCGGCGGGCCAGCCGACACTCCGGGCGTGGCGGCCGGGACGTGGAAGCAGCTGATGCCGTCGGCGCGCTGTGGTCCGGCGCTGCCGCCCGACGTGCGGGCGAACAGCGTGTAGAAGTCGGCCTGCCCGCCGTGGGTGGTCCAGGCCTTCACCCCGTCGATCACGAACTCGTCGCCGTCAGCGACGGCGCGCGTCGCGAGGGCAGCGGCGTCGGATCCGCTGCCCGGCTCGGACAGGCAGTAGGCCCCGAGCTGCGCACCGCCGAGCATGCCGGGCAGCCACTGCTCGCGTTGCTGCGCCGTGCCAGCCGTCGCGATCGGATAACAGGTCAGCGTGTGCACGCTGACGCCGAGCCCGACCGCCAGCCAGGCCGACGCCAGTTCCTCCACGACCTGCAGGTAGGTCTCGTAGGGCTGGCCGCCCCCGCCAGCCTCCTCGGGATACGGCAGGCCGAGCAGGCCAGCCTGGCCTAGCGTTGCGAACTCTGCCCGCGGGAAACTGCCGTCGCGTTCGGCCTCGGCCACACGCGGTCGCAGTTCCGCGTCGGCGATGTCGCGGGCCAGGCCGAACAGCGCGGCGGTGGTGTCGTCACGCGGTGCCCGGTCGACGCCGGGCACTAGCCGGCCACGACAATCAGGTCACGGGACACGTTGTTGAGGCGCTGGTAGCCATCGGCTGTGCAGACCACGATGTCCTCGATCCGGGCTCCGTGCGGGCCGGGGTAGATGCCTGGCTCGATCGAGAATGCGTGCCCCGGCTGGAGCACCTCGGTATTGCCGGACACGATATAGGGGTCCTCGTGCGTCTCCAGGCCGATGCCATGGCCGGTCCGGTGCACGAAGTAATCGCCGAAGCCGGCCGCGGTGATCGGCTCGCGGGCAGCGGCGTCCACGGCCTCGGCCGTCACCCCAGGCCTGACGGCTGCGCAGGCCGCATCCTGCGCGCCCTTCAGCACCTCGTAGTAGGCGGCGAAGTCCGCTGGGGGTGTCCCGATCGCGTACGTCCGCGTGCAGTCTGAGCAGTAGCCACTCGGCATTGTGCCGCCGATGTCGACTACGACCGCATCGCCAGGCTGGAGAACCCGGTCGGCAGCCGTATGGTGCGGGCTAGCCCCATTCGGCCCGGACGCGACGATCGCGAAATCGACGATCGAATGCCCCTCGGCCAGAATCGCCTCGCTGATATCGGCGGCCACCTCCCGCTCCGTCCGGCCCGGCCGCAGCCAGCCTGGCACCTGCGCATGCACCCGGTCGATGGCCTCGCCGGCCTCGAGCAGCGCGGCCACCTCGGCCGGGCTCTTGCGGGCTCGCAGGTCGCGCAGCGCAACGCTGGCCAGCTCCTGCCGCACTGCGGGCAGGGCCGCCCGCAGCCGCAGCACCATCAGGGCCCACATCCGGTCGGCGAGCCCGACCGCGGTGATGGCACCGAGTCGGCCGGCTACCAGGGCGTACGGATCGTCGGTTTCGTCCCAGCCGATGATCTCCAGGTCAAGCTGCCCAGCCGGGGACGCCTGCGCGGCCGGCAGCTCCAGCCGCGGCACTACCAGGAACGGGTCAGCCCCATGGTGACTGGTACTAGCGGGCACCGCCAGGCAGGTGAGCCGCTCCAGCTGATGCGCGTCATAGCCGGTCACGTAACGCAGGTCCGGCCCGGGAGTTAGCAGCACCGCATCCAGCCCGGCTGCTGCTGTCGCCGCCGCGACCTCGCTAAGGCGAGTCGCAGGGAACAGCCCCGTTCCCTCCTGATCGTGGCCCACTAAATCCTCCAGCTTGCCGCTCGCCCGCTACTGCACCTGCATCATCTCACTCGCGGGAACGGTGTCCGCGTCTGATACATCACGGGCGCGCGGCCAGCGCCGACAGCAGCCGGCTGAGCGACGAGCCCAGATCCCAGCGCTGATCCAGCGCAGCGACCCTGGCCGGGTCGGCCGCCGTGAATGGCAGCTCGCCGCCCTCGAGCTTGACCGGCGCGTCGGTGGCGACCCGCACCACCGGCATGCACGCGTCCAGGTAGGGGCGCGCCGCGACGAGCTTGGCGCGGCTGCCCGCGGGGAAGCCGCCGTGCCCGGCGTCGATCGCCGCCAGCATCGCCTCGACCGAGCCGAAGACGCGGACTAGGGCGGCCGCAGTCTTCTCCCCCACGCCGGGCACACCCGGCAGGCCGTCGCTCGGGTCACCGCGGAGGGCTGCGAAGGCGGCATAGGACCGGCCCGGGATCTGGTACTTCGCCGCCACCGCTGCCTCGTCCATCAGGTCGAGGTTGGCCACTCCCTTGCCGATGTAGGCGACCCGAATCCCGCGCGCGTCGTCGACGAGCTGGAACAGGTCCCGATCCCCCGTCACCGCCTCGACCGGCTCACTCGCCTGCGCGGCGAGCGTGCCGATGATGTCGTCCGCCTCGTAGCCGTCGGCCCAGGCCATCATGATCCCGATCGCGGACAGCACGTCGACGATGATCGGCAGCTGCACGTTGAGCGCATCAGGCACCTGCTCAGAACCATCCGGGTTGGCCCGGTGCGCCTTGTACGTGGGCAGCGCCGCGACCCGGAACGCCGGGCGCCAGCTGGCGTCCATGCATGCGATCAGCCGTGTCGGATGGCGGGCGCGCAGCAGCCTGGTGATCATGTCGAGCAGGCCCTTGACCGCGTTGACTGGCGTGCCGTCCGGAGCAGTCATCGTCTCTGGCACGCCGTAGAAGGCCCGGAAGTACATGGAGGCCGCGTCCAGCAGCATGGTGGTACCCATGGCGGCATCCTGCCAGCCCGCGAGCCGCTGCATGACGCTAGCGCCGATACATGTGCGTGCTCTATGGACCTATGGATAGTCGGCATTAGTGCCGGAGCCGGTGCAGGCGTAGGCTATTGTCGATCGATCCAGTAGGTATAGAGGAGGTTGTATGTCGGCTCTCAGCCCGGTTCGTACCCGATGTCCAGTCGACCTCGTTCGTGCCGTCCGCACCGCGACGCGGCGCCGCGCCGGCTGGCAGCGCACCGCCGAACTCGTCGCCGACGAGCTGCGCCAGCACCTGCCCGCAGCGGACATCCTGACCGCAGCCGAGCGAGCCGGCGACCCGGCCGCCTACCGGTGCCATCTTCTGCACGTCGAGCCTGACGGCTCGTTCTCCGTGACCGCCATGGTCTGGCGACCTGGCCAGGTGACGCCGATCCACGACCATGTGACGTGGTGCGTCTTCGGCGTCGTTCAGGGCATCGAGTACGAGGAGCTCTACACGCTCGCGCCGGACGGCAGCTGCCTCGAGGAGGTCGGCCGCAGCCAGAACATGACCGGCGAGGTCAGCGGCTTCGCCCCACCTGGTGACATCCACCGGGTTCGCAACATCGGCGATGACATCGCCATCTCCCTGCACGTGTACGGCGCCGACATCACCCGGCTGGGCAGCAGCGTCCGCCGCACCTACGACCTGCCGGTGCTGGCGCCAGCGCCCAGCTAGCGCAGCCTGTACTAGCGCAAGCGGAGGGCGAGCTCCTCTTCCCAGTGGTCGGGCTCTTCGGGCCGGACCAGCTGCCGCGCGCCGGTCGGCGCGAAGCCGAGCCTCCGGTAGAACGCTCGCGCTCTGTCGTTCACCTCGGTGACCCAGAGTGTGACGGTCCGGGCGCCGGCCTGCAGCGCCTGCTCGCGCACGGCCTCGACGAGCCGGTCGGCCAGGCCCTGGCCGCGGCAGCCAGGCGCGACCCACATCCCTACCAGGTGCCAGGCCGGCTCGCAGTCGCCGGGCGGGTCTTCGCCAAGCTCGCCGTCGCCAGGCTCGCCGTCGCCGGGTAGGTCGTCGGGCGGGAGGGCGGTCGCCAGGCCGACGATCGCCGGGCCGTCGAAGGCGCCGAACGTCCAGCCGGAGCCGGCCCGGCTGCGCCAGAGTTCCTCGTCGAAGGCCTGCTCCCGCGCCAGCGTGGAGCCGAACGCGTACGGCGCCTCAGCCAGCGCCGCGAGCCGGGCCGCTCGCAGCCCCGCCCAGTCGTCAGCCACTAGCCGCCGCACTCGTGCGTCAAGCCCCGCCATCCGCTGCTCGCTCATAGGCATCGAGGGTCGGGCACCGAAGGCCTCGGACGCAAACCGATTTATCCAGGGCGGCCTGGTTTTGGCGCGTGTACCAGAGGATCGGGTGAGGCATGTCGGGCCGGGAAAATGTCAGTTGGATCGGCTAGAATCGATCATAGATTCGAATACTGGATAGCAGCACAGGCGGCCCCGGTCCCGTTATCGAGATCAGGCTTCTGCCAGCTGACTCTGCATGATCAGATAAACCTTCGGAGGCGCTCATGTGCCAGCCCGGCCAGCCCGGCCAGCCCGGCCAGCCCGGCAGCGTGGCTGACGCGACGGCGTCGGTGTCGGCGGCGCTGGGATGGCTGGCGTCCGCGGATGCGACCGAGCTCACCACCGGGGAGCAGGCTGACTGCCTGCGGGCGCTGGAGCGAGTTCAGGCGCAGCTGGTTGCGGCCCGGTCGGTCGTGCTGGCCGCGTTCACCTCCGCGCGGGGGTTCGAGGACGACGCCGCCGCCAGCCCGGTGTCGTGGCTGCGGTGGCAGACCCGCGTCACCGGGGCCGCCGCGTCCGCCGCGGCCGGGTGGATGCGGGACCTGGCCGCCCACCCCGCGATCGCCGCCGCGCTGGCCGCCGGGGACCTGTCGGCGTCGTGGGCGCGGCAGGTGGCCGGCTGGACCGACCGGCTCCCCGAGGCGGCCCGCGGCGACGCCGACCAGATCCTGCTGGAGGCCGCCGCCGGCGGCGCCCGGCTGTCTGACCTGGCCGGGCT
>DASXKI010000093.1:0-14136 GCA_036496945.1 Streptosporangiaceae bacterium
AATTGTATCTCGATTGCCTCTGCAGATGCAATTTATCAGCAGTGCCGGACGACGCCATCCGCCGCTTGCACGCCGGCATTCCCGTCTACGTCGGCGGGGCATTCCTCGACGATCGGGTGCAGACCGCGTTGGGCGCCAACACTCCCTTGCCCGCGCCGACATCGTGCCAGTCGACGGTTACACCACACGGCAGTGGCGTCACTCACTGGCGGATGAGCTTGCGGTGCCGGTCCAGGTCCACCTGCTCGCGTGGCACCGGGCGAAGCTCCGCAAGCAACTCCTCGCCGCGCTCCTTCCTCGTGCGGAACGCGACCAGCAGCAGGCCGCCGTCTTGGCATTGGCGAAGCCGCCGACGTCCTTCACCAGCTCTTCGGCCTGGGCGGGATCGTCGAGCTTGTAAACGCCGTCCTTGACGTCGAGCCACTCGCACTCAGCCGGGCCAAGCAGCCGCTCCGGCTCACCGGCGCGCATGCCGCGCGCGTGGCATTCATGTCCATTAGAGGCATTTCCTCAGTATCGCTGTTGGAGCGGCGAACCTAGTTCGCGCCGCCGGTCATCACGCCTGGCTGCCCGGTCCGCGCCGGGCCATATTGGGCGCAGGCAGCGCGGGCAGCGGGCACGGATGCGGGCCGTGCGAGCGCTGTCGTAGCCATCCGGTGGCCGATCAAGGGGCTCCCACCGTGTCTCGGCGGTTTGACTGACTAGACACTCTCTTATAACCTGAGGCATGTCCAGACCACGGAGTGCGGAACGGCGTAACGCGATCTTGTCGGCGGCGACCAGTGTCATCGCGTCCCAGGGGCTTGGGGCAGCGACAGCGGCGGTCGCGAAGGAGGCAGGCGTCTCCAACGGGTCGTTGTTCCTCTACTTCGACACGAAGTCGATGCTCATGAACGAGCTCTACGTCGGCCTGAAGACCGAGATGGGAGCGGCGGCGATCGCCGGCCTCCCTGCCGAGAGCGAACCCCGCGAGCAGGTCCACCATATGTGGACGCAGTGGCTGCGCTGGGCGACGACCAACCCGGAGAAGCGGCGGGCGCTTGCGCAGCTCGAGGTATCGGATGAGGTCACCGCCGACAGCCACCACACGGTGCGCCAGGGGTTCAGTGGCATCGCGGAGCTGCTGGAGCGTAGCCGCGCGAACGGGCCGATGCAGGACGCGCCACTCAGCTTCGTCCTGACCCTGACGACCGCGATCGCCGAGGCCACGATCGACGCGATGATCCGCGAGCCCGCCGACGCCGAGGCTCACAGCAGGGTGGGGTTCGACGCCATCTGGCGAGTGCTCGCCGGCACACCCTCCGTGCCATCGGCTGACCCCCGGCCGTGGCGTGAGCAGACACCCATACGCATAAATGACTGACGTCAGACATTAGAGGAGGCAGATCATGGCACCTAGCAGCGGCGACCCGTCAGGCACCACGGCCTACGTCGTCACCGGACCGACATCTGGCATCGGCCGCCGGACCGCGCTCGAGCTCGCGAAGCACGGCACCGTGGTGCTGGTGGGCCGCGACCCCAGCAAGCTCAGCGAGGTCGAAGCAGAGATCCAGGCGCACGACGGCGGGCACGCCGTGTCGGTCGTGTGCGATTTTTCCGACATCACGAGCGCGCGACGGGCAGCCGCGGAAATCGGCGCCCTCAACCTTCCGATCGCCGGCGTGCTGAACAATGCGGGCATCATGCCGAACACCCCCGCGAAGACCGCGCAGGGGTGGGATGTCACCTTCGCGACGGACCACCTCGGGCCCTTCGCGTTCACCCAGGCGCTCATCCCGCACCTCCGCGATGGCGCGAACGTCGTGTTCACCTGCTCCGGTGTCGAGGATCCCGACCGCAAGCCCGCGGTCGCCGCCGGCTTCCGCGGTGGGCGCTACATATCGGCAGAGGCGAGTGCTCGCGGCGAATGGCTGCCCGGCGGCTCGTCGAAACCCGGCTTCGACGCGTACGCCACCTCCAAGCAAGGCAACCTCGCCACGGTGTTCGCGTTCGCGCGCGAGACGCCGAGGCTCCGGTTCAACGCCGTCGAACCGGGCTTCAACCCGGGCACTAGCCTCGGCCGCGACGCCAACGCCATCCTCCGATTCCTGGCGAAGTACGTCCTGTCTGCGCTGGCGCCGCTCATCCCGTACTGGAGTACGCCGAAGCGTGCCGCTCGTGTCCTCACAGGCGTCCTGACCGCCAAGTCCGATGCGACCGGGGTGTACTACGACGAGAACGGCAAGCCAATGCTCGCCTCCGCACAAGTGCGCGACCCCGCGTTCGCTGATCGGTACGTGGCCGAAACCCGTGCCTTGCTCGCCACCGTCCCGAACGTGGTGTGAGCACCCACGGCCCGGCCTTCCCACTGCGGGCTGATCCTGCTGCCTTCGCGCTGCCACAAAGATCAAGGCCCGGCCGCCGTATCTGGCGATCGGGCCTCTGACCTGCTACTTCCTGGTAGCGGGGGCAGGATTTGAACCTGCGACCTCTGGGTTATGAGCCCAGCGAGCTACCGAACTGCTCCACCCCGCGTCGTGTCCACTCACTGTATGGCCACCGCCGGGCGCTGGCAAATCAAGCCCCGCCAGCCGGCACAGGCTCGGTCAGCCAGATCTGGTAACGCACCGGCTGAAGCGATGTCGGGAGCTGTGTCAGATCGTGCGGGTCGGCGGTCGTCGCCAGGTCAAGAATCCGCACCGGCGCGCCTCCGTAGGCGAGTAGCTGACGCTCAGATTCCGCGACCAGGACCGGCAGGCGCCCGGCCGCCGAGATCGAGCCGATCTCATCCTGGACGAGGATCGTCGGCTGGCCATCCATCCGGGCCACGGGCACCCCGCACATTCCCCTGATGACCTGCGAGAACTCTCGAGCCGTCGGAGAGTCCACGATGATCACCGAGGCATCTTGCGGGATCGAGTCGCACAGCTGGCGGAGCGCAGCGACCTGGCCGGCTCCGGTACGCGTCAGCGCAAGTCCCTGCGCTACCGGCTTAAGGCCGCCCGCCTTGCCGACATGACTCAGTCCCAGGCCGAACGTCGTCGACACCGCTGGCACGAGCATCGCCGCCAAGCAGAAAATCCCCGCTACCGCCGCCGTCATCGGCCGGGCGCCGCTGTCACGCGCGCGCCTGGCCAGCCATGCCGCCGCAAAAAACGCGAACAGAATGAGTCCGGGGATCGCGACGACGATCAGCCGCCGGCTGGCCCAGGGCTGGTCGGGGACGATGTCGGGTGCCCACAGCACGGCCGCAGAGCCAGCGCAGATCGTCACCAGCGGCAGGCTCCACACCCGCCAGACGCCGGTCGGATCCCGCCACGTGAGCAGCGCGCGCAAGGAGCGCAACACGACGACCCCAAGGCCGAAAGTGGCGAGCAGGACGGTCGGCAGCCCGATGTACCAGATCACCCAGTACAGCGTTTGCTCTGCATAGGTGCGCGTCGGGTCCACGGGCAGGCCGTCGATCAGCTGCAGGGCCCTGACCGCGGCATAGACGCCCGGGCCCGGATGGCCGTGCACTTTCTGCACGTACGGGCGGACCGCGAAGCCGATCACGACCGCGATAGCCAGCAGAGCACCGGCCTCGGGCAGCCAGCGGAGCGGTCGCTTCGCCAGGGCTCGCGGCACCAGCCTGCGAACCCGGTCGACGCGCGCGACCTGAATCGCCACCAGCGCCAGGGTGATGAGCCACACGGCCACGACGCCGGCCAGGGCGACAGTCTGTCCCACCGTGTCCAGCAGCGGACGATCCAGCAGATACAGGCTGAGCACGCCGTAGCCAAGACCGACAACCAGACCGGACAGGAACGGGGCCGCCTCTGGCCGCCGCCCGATCACCAGCGCGCACCCGAACGGGATGACGGCCAGCAGGTACGCCACCGCGTCGAGGCTGATGATCAGTCCGAAGCTCAGCGCCAGCCCGCCGAGGGCGGCCAGCGCACGCTGCGGCGTGAGGCGGGAAGTCCACCGCGACGGAGCCGCCAGCTGCCATGCGACCGCCAGGCGGTTACGCGCGGACTGTGCGTCCAGCGCCTCCGCCCTGACGGCTGGCTCCGCACCAGCACCCCGCAGCGCGACGGAGTCGGCGACGAGGCAGAGCCCGCCGAACAGCATGATCTGAAGCGCGGTTTCGCTCAGCGACGTCCGGCCGACGTACTGCTGGGGCAGGCTGAGCCCGAGGACCAGGGCCCCGGCCGGCGCCCATTGCGGGCCGATCAGGCGCGCCACCAGGCCGGCGAACGTCAGCGTGGCGAGTCCGCCGAGGATCGGGCCCAGAGCCAGGGTGCCGGAGACCCCGTGCACCCAGAAGCCGCCGGCCAGCAAGAGCGGCAGGCCCGGCATCACTGCGGGATAAATACCGCTGCCGCGGACCAGGAAGCCGGCGCTGGCGAAGCTCAGCCCAGTGTGGGACGCGCCGAAGCCCGTCAGCGACTGGGTTATGGGCAGCGAGCCATGCTGAGCAATCCAGTAGCCGGTCTGCAGGTACACGCCTTGATCGCGCACCACGATCAGCGCCTGCGAGCTCTCGGTGAGCTGCCAGCCGGTGATCCCGGCCACGACGACGACAGTCGCTAGCAGGCCAAACCAGGTGGTCCAGCCAGGCTCGTTCCCGTGCATTCCGGGCACGAGCCGTGGCCAGCTCGCGGGCACTACTCGCAAGCCATTGATCGTGAGTGCAGCGGCCAGGGACACCGAGATCAAGGTCACCGGGAAGAGCAGGAAGTGCCCGGTCAGCAGCAGTACAACCCCGGGGATCAGCCACGCCAAGATCAGCACAACCGGGAGCACCGTGAGCCGGGCGAGCACGGTACCCGCGATGTCGGCGGACCTGATCTTCACGGCCTCGCCGCCCTGCGCAGCAGCGGGCCGGGTACGTCGGGCGCCTCTCAAGACGGCAGCCACCACGCCGGCCCCGGCCGCGCTCGCGCGATCGAGAGCTCGGCGGACCTTGCTCAGCAGGCTCCGCCAGGGCTGCCGACCGCCGTGTATTGCCCCTGCCGCGCCCACGCCCGGTGCTGGCAGCGTCACTGTGCTCGGGTCGCCAGCGGCCCCGTTCCCCTCATTGACGGCGCCGATACCCTCGCCAGCGTTAGCGCCGGTCCCGCCGTCTGCGGGCCCGGCGGTGTGCGCAGCGATCGCCTCGCCGGGAATCTCCTCGCCTAGCCCCAAGCCGACGTCGCCGGCATCCAGCTCGCCGTCAGCCTGGCCGATCAGGCCAGTGCCGAAATCTCCGCCTGCGGCGCCCGGCGGGCCCTCCCCGGACGGCTCCGACTGCCGGCCGCCGCGGGCCGCGCCCTGCGGGCTGTCTGGAGGGAGCACGGGGTCAACTGTAGAGGCGCAGGGCATCGAAACGGGCTAACGTCCAGGCGCTTGCGTGTGTTGGTCTCTTACCCTGGTCAGGCACGCCCAGCGGCCCCTCTCCCAGTTCAGCTTGCCTGAGGGCCAACTGTGGTCTTCCCGTATCTTTGCTAACCAAAAGCGATTCCTCGTATTAAGACCACGTACGATGGGCGGGAACCGGGCGAGCCGGGCCACGCGGCCAGGCTGTATTCATCGAACCCTGAGGAGCTATGCGCCGCCACGACGAATCCGGCGATGAACGTAGGCCGCATGGTGCTTCCTGGGTACCGCAGCAGCCCACGAGGCCCGCAGCGACAGGCAGGCAGCCACGCAGGCGCAATGCCTCGACCTTGATTCTCGGCTCCGTCGCGGTGGTCGTCGCCCTTGCCCTGGCGGGCGGCTCACTCGCCGCCTACGCGAAGTATCGCTCCGTCTGGGACGGCATCACCCGCGTCAACGTCCAGAGCGACCTCGGCACGAAGAGGCCGCCGGTCGACCCGAAGGCGCAAAACATCCTGGTCATCGGGTCGGACAGCCGATCCGGGATCAATGGCGCCATCGGCGGGAGGTCTAACATCGCCGGCGCCCGCTCGGACACAGTCATGTTGCTGCACGTAGCTCCGGGCGCCCACCAGATCGCCGTGATCAGCATCCCCCGTGACTCGGTAGTCCCGATCCTGAGCTGCACGTCCGAAGGCGGCACGCCCGGGCAGACGGCGCAGCCGTCGCAGGAAATCGAGCAGATCAACTCCTCGTACGCCTACGGCGGGCCGGGATGCCTGTGGAAGACCATCGAGCAGACCACCGGCATCCACATCAACGACTTCGTCGAGCTCACGTTCATCGGGTTCGAGCGGATCATCGACGCGCTGCACGGCGTGACCGTCTGCCTGCCCCAGCCGGTCAACGACCCGACCTCGCGGCTGAACCTGAGCGCGGGCAAGCACCACGTCTACGGCCGGGAAGCGCTGGCATTCTGGCGCACACGCGAGGGCCTGGGCCTCGGCGATGACCCGCAGCGGATCCAGCGCGACCAGTTCCTGATGGCCTCGCTGGTGCAGGGCATTGAGCGCAGCAGCCTGCTGAAGAGCCCGAGCACCATGCTGTCGGTCATCGACACGGTGACCTCGCACCATGATCTGACCACGGACAGCGGCCTGACGGCCACGGCGATGCTGCACCTCGGCGAGGCACTGCGCGGGATCAAGGCCGGGTCCGTGCAGTTCGTCACCGTGCCGTGGACCACGTATTCCGGCAACGCGCAGTGGATCGACTCATCGCAGTCACCGGCGACCGGCAACTCTAACTGGGTCCAGTGGGTCCAGCCGCAGGCCAATAGCCTGTTCTCGGCCATCTCGCACGACACCAAGCTGCCCAAGGCCACGAAGGTCAAGATCAAGATCAAGACCGTCAGCCCGGCCGCCGTCAAGGTGCGGGTGCTCAACGGGACGATCACGCACGGGCTCGGCGCGACGACGGCCGCGAACCTGTCCGCGCGCGGCTTCCACGTCATCGGCCAGGCCGGCGACACGCCGACCCAGAACTACACGAGCACGGTGATCCAGTACGCCGGCGCTGCCGAACTGCCTGCCGCAGAGACGCTGGCAAAGCTATTCAGCAAGGTCACGCTGCAGCCGGATTCGCACCTGAAGAACGCGACGCTGCACTTGATCCTCGGCTCGAACTTCACCTCGCTCAGTGCAGCCAGCGCGAACTCCGGGATTTCGAGCCTGGCCACCACCTACGGCGGAATTACCGGGAACGTCAATATCTGCAGCGACAGCAGCGCATTCAGCGGCTGATGCGCGATCGCCCGCTGAGCGACCTCGACAGGCATCGAAAGACTCGAATGCCCTGAATATTGCCTGATTGGATCTACTAGGGTCGGCGCCGGCAAAGTACCCCGCCGCGGACTGTCGGTATTGGCCCAGGCCCGCGCCGTCCCCAGCTGGGTATCCGCAGGTCAGCACGCCGGTGTCCGGCGGGCATGGATGGCAAAGTTGACACCAACCGACGGTTAGATCGACGCCAGCTGGCAAAGATCCCCGAAGATCATGAGTGACGGCGGCGAAGTAAACACAGGCGGGGGTGCGCCGGGTCGTCCCCCGCATCCGGCATCTCCTCAGTCAGGGCCTCCAGGCGGGCGGCTGCCACCGCGGGGCCGGCCCTGGCGCTGGCAGCGCGTGCTGGGCTGGATCGCGGCCGGGCTCGCCGTCGTTCTCGTCATCACCTCGCTCGCCGCCTACCTGAAGTTCCGGTCGGTCTGGGACAGCATCACGCGCGTGTCCGTTTCCGGGCTCGGCCCGCAGCCGCCGGAGCTGACGCGCGCTATGAACGTCCTGGTCATCGGCTCCGACTCCCGAGCAGGCCCGAATCAGAAGTTCGGCAGCGCGATCACGGGCCAACGGTCAGACACGATCATCGTCCTGCACATCGCGCCAGGAAAGCATGGCGTGATCGTGCTCAGCATCCCGCGTGACTCAGTCGTGCCGATCTTGTCCTGCCCGCCCGAACAGGGCTCAGCCGGCCAGGCGGCTCAGCCGGGCCAGGTCGAGCAGATCAACGCCACCTTCGCCAACGGCGGCCCGGGCTGCTTGTTCAAGACCGTCGAGCAGACTACGCAGCTGCACCTCAACCACTTCATCGAGCTCGACTTCACCGGCTTCGAGCAGGTGATCAATGACATCGGCGGCGTCAGCATCTGCCTGCCGTTCGCGATCAACGACCCGCAGTCCAACCTGAGCCTCGCCCCGGGACGGCATCATGTCTACGGCCGGGAGGCTCTTGCGTACTGGCGGGCGCGGTACATCGGTGAGGGCTCCGATCTCCAGCGCATCCTCCGGGACCAGTACCTCATGGTGTCGATCCTGCAAGGCGTGGAGCACAGTCACCTGCTGACCAGCCCGTCCAGGATCCTGCCGGTCGTCACCGACGCGGCCCGTTCGATGACCACCGACACTGGTCTGAGCTTGCCCACGATGATCGGCATGTTCGACAACCTGCGCGGTCTTCCCCCGGGCTCGGTGCAGTTCATCGAGCTCCCGACGATCGCGTATCCGCCCAACCCGAACTGGGTGAGCTGGCCCGCCAGCGACACCGGCCTGTTCAGCGCCATCGCTCGCGACCAGGCGGTGCATCCGACCGCCAAGGAAGCACAGCGCCCAGCGGCGCCTGTGGCGCTGACCGCATCCGCCCAGGTCAGCGTCGGGGTAGTGAGCGGATCGGGCACAAAGCCAGCTGCCTCGCCAGCTCCCACATCGCAGCCAGGGAGCCTCACCGGGTCGAACGGCGGGATCACCGGAAGCACGAACGTGTGCCGGGACAGCGCAGCCTTCGCCGGGCCGCGCGGCGGTTCTTAGCCCGCCTACTTAGCCCGCCCTGTTGGACGGGACCCTACTTAGCCCGGTGCCCTACTTACCGGGACATAGACGATCGTGTTGAGCTGGGACAGGAAGACCGGGCGCCAGCCCTTAAGGCCCTGCGGCGTGCCTGCCAGCAAGTCCGGCATCGTCTGGCCCGTCCAGGGCGCCATGCACCCGACGTAGTAAGCCTCCGACGGCGAACTGATCGCGCACGGCGGCCTGACGCCAGCCTGGTACAGCAGCGCCGCAAATGGCCCGTAGTTCCGGTCGGCGGTCTGCGCCTCAACCTCGCTCTGGAGCACGACGCGCTGGGACACGAGTCCCGTCAGCAGAAATAGGCACGCGATGGCGATCCCTGTCCGGTGCCAGCGAGCCTTGGTGACGAGCCACACCACGCCGTCCGCAGCGAGAATGGCCATCAGCGCGAGGGAGGGAGTGATGTAGCGCGGCGCACCGAATGGCACCAGGATCGAGTAAAGGGCGATGACCCAGAGCGCGGTAGCCGCCGCCAATACCGATGACGCCCTGGCGGACGTCCGCCAGGCGACGCACAACCCGAGCACGGCAATAGCCAGGAAGGCGGCCCACCAGACGGTCTCGCCTGGCATTCTCCAGCCCTGACAGCCGGTGGGCGGAATGCAGTACCACGGGCCGCTGAGGACCTTCACCTGCGTGCCGAGGGAGAAGTAGAGGCTGAAACTCGGCGGCTCCTGCCCGGCCAGATGGATCCGGTCGGCCAGGCTGCCATACATCATGTACGCCCCGATGACCCACTGCAGGCAGCCCAGGGCGATGCCAACGCCCATCGCCAGCATCACCTTGGGCTTGCGCCAGGCACGCACGATGACGACGGCCAGGATCGCCGGACCCATGATGAAGATGATGTTCTGGGGTCGCATCAAGACGATGATCAGGCTGGCGACAGCGATCAACGGGAGCGTGACCCGGTCGCGCATTGTGCCGTTGACGGCGTGCAGGACCAGGCCCGTCAGCGCCAGCACCCCGAGCGCGCCCCACCAGTCGGGGTAGACCTGGACACCGCTGCTCTGGCTTATGGCCAGGCCCCCGAGGATCAGTCCGGCGAGGCCGAGCACCCAGCCCGGCCGGAGGCCTCGCCAGCAGAGCAGGGCGAGGAACATGCCGATCGCTGACAGCACCGACATCCAGACCCGGATCGCGGTCAGCGACTCGGTCAGCAAGGTCACCGGAGCGGCCAGCAGCGCTACCCCCTGACCATGCACCGGCGGCAGGGTGACACCGCTGGCGCGCACGCTGGTGCGTGCGATATACGTGATCTCGTCAACGCCCAGCGGCATACGCAGCAGCCTGGGAGTAAGCTCCGCAGCAAGGAACAAGATCGAGACCAGGGCCAGCCACACTATGCTGTCCCGGCTCAACGGGCCACGCCTAGGTGGGCGGTTTGAAGGCGCCTGCGGGCCGCTTACCTTCAGGTCATGCACGAATGACTCCCCTTAGAGGGCTACGGCAGCGGTCTGAGCCTACCTATCAGTCTTGCCCTGCAACCGCTCAGGACAGTTTGGAACAGCGCAGCATGGTCAAGTATCTGACCAGGGCCAATCGCCCCGGTTGCTGTTGACCGTACCGTAAACTGACGAGTACCTTTTCGCGGCTTAGCCAGGCGGGCGGCGGGAAATCTCGGTAAAGGCACGGCGGCGCTGCCCCGGCTGGCGCCGGGTAATCCCCGGGTATTGCGCTACTTCTGCTCGCGACGCGGTCCGGTTGATGTCCGTGGCAACTCTGGCCACCGACGAGTGCGAATCCCGAAGGAGGCGGCGGTGACGAGACTTGCCACCGAGGTGGTCGAGTCATCGCAGGAGCCGCGCCGCCGGAGACTCGCCGTGGCCTGGAGCGCCCAGGCGATCACCCTGTACTGCTATATCGCCGGCGCATTCTTCGTGACGTACCGGATGTGGATGCGTCCGGCTGGTGTCAGTCAGGCCGGTGACAACCAGGACGTCGACCAGGCGACCTGGTTCGTTCGCTACGCTGCCACGGCTGTCTCGCATTTCAGGCTCCCGGCGCTCGAGACGACGGCGATGAACGCGCCGCACGGCGTCAACCTGATGTGGAATACATCATTTCTGCTGCCGGGGGTCGTCGTATCGCCGGTCACTCTGCTCTTCGGCCCGCAGGTCGCACTCACCGCTCTGCTCGCCATCGGGTTCGCCGGCTCGGCCGCTGCAATGTTCTACGTCCTGCGCCGCTGGCACGCAAGCCCGCTGGCCGCGGCCCTCGGCGGTGCCGTTTACGGGTTCTCGCCAGCCCTGGTGAATTCCGGGATCGGCCACTACTCGCTCGTCCTCGCCATGCTGCCCCCGCTGATCATCGACCGGGTCCTGCGCCTGGTTACCGGCAAGGGCAGCCCGGTGCGCAACGGCCTCTGGCTGGGCCTGCTCGTCGCTGCCCAGCTGTTCATCAGCGAAGAGTTGCTCGTTGACGCCGTCATCGCCACGGTGATCTTGCTGGCTGTCCTGGTGCTCAGCAGGCCGCGAGACGTGCTGGCACGCGTCCGGCCGACACTGGCTGGACTGGCCACGGCTGCTGTTGTCGCACTCGCGCTGAGCGCCAGGGGCCTGTGGGTTCAGTTCCATGGCCTGTCAGCCAAGGGCGCCGCCGCAACCGTGATCATCAGCTACCACGGCAAGCTGACCAACCTGGGCACCTTGCCGTATGCGTTCGTGAATCCCGCCAGCTCCGTGCTCCTGCACACGCACCGCAGCGGCGTGATCGCTAATAGATATCCGCAACCGCTGCCCGAGTACCTCGCTTACCTGGGCATCCCGCTGATCATCCTGCTGCTCGTCGCGATCGTCTATTTCTGGCGGCACCTGCCCATCCGGGTCGCCGGCATCACGTGCCTGATCCTGGAGTGGCTGGGGATGGGTTCCAAGCCGATCCAGTCGGGCATCACGACGCTGCCGTCGTTCCTGCTGCCCTGGCACTTCCTCGAGCACCTACCGGTGATCGGCGGCATGGTCCCGGACCGGTTGTGCATTCTCGCCGACGCCGCGGCCGCGGCGGTCCTCGCGTTCTCGCTCGACCAGGCTCGAAGCGGGAAGGTGGCCGCGTTCGCGCACTGGCGGCTGGGCGCCAAGATTGCGACCGGGCTGGCCGTCCTGGCGCTGCTGCCGCTGGTGCCGGCGCCCTATGCAACCGCCCCTGTCGAGCCGCTGCCGGCGGGGTGGCAGGCGACCTTCACCGCGCTTCACCTCGCGCCAAGCGACCGAGTGCTTCTGGCGCCGTTCCCGTACGCGGCGACCTCGGAGACGATGCGCTGGCAGGCCGTCAGCGGCGAGCCGCTGACGATGATCGGCGGCGACTTCATCGCCCCTGGCCACCACGGCCGCTCGGGCCGAGCCGGCCGGGCCGGCATGACGCCGACGTCCTATTACATCGACTACCTCTACGACGGCGTGTACTACACAGCCGCGCCATCGGCAGCGCAGATCCACGCCGACCTGACCGCGTGGAAGCCTGCCGCGGTGGTCGCGGTAGCGGGGCCGCGCAGCCAGCTAGGCCGGTTCCTGATCACGCTGTTCGGCCAGCCGACGACGCGGATCGGCCAGATGCTCGGCTGGCGACTCGTCGGCCACTGACCACCTTCGGATGGGCCTCGGCGCATTCGGGCACCAGGGCTGGCGAGCGGGAATGTCAGGACGCAGACGGCGGTGTGCGCCCGCCGTCAGAATCAAGCCGATCGCCGGCGGCCTGAGCTGACGGCTCAAGGCAGCTTGTCACCGCTTTCGCGAAGATGAGCGCCAGGAGATACGCGGTCAGAGCCAGGTAAGCGAATGTCGCCACGCCCATGGCCGCGGTCAGTCCGGCGAAGAGCAGGCGCCCCTCCCATCCGAGCCCGGTGCCCCGCTCGGCCGGCTCGGCTTCGGGGTCCCGCGGTCTCGCCAGCTGGACCGGGCGGCCCGGCCAGGCAAGGTCGGTGTAACGCAGCAGGATCGCGGCAGCCAGCGCGAAGATCACTGGACCTGGCACTCTGGCTGCCAGTCCGACCGCGGTGAGGTAGAGGAACTGGGCACCGAGCAGGAGCACCGGCACGAGCCAGTCGAAGCGCCCGGAGTGCGGATGCGCCGAGCCGGGCGCGGCAAGGAGCATGACGATAGCCGGGGCGATCAACAGCGCACCTGGCAGCCCGTGCAGACCGAGCAGCGCGAGCGTTGATATCGCCGCCAGGCCGAGGATCGCGGGCGGCAGGGGCATCAGGTTCCCCCGGACAAGCACGCCGAGCGCGCGGGCGAGGGCGCCGTCATCGCGCAGGCGTACCAGCTCCGACCGCACGGGTCCTTGTCCCGGCTCGCCGAGGCGCCTAGCCCGCGCAGTCACGCCTGCCGCGGCCCGGCCGGCGATCCCGTAGCCGATCGAGACGATCGCCCAGTCGAGCAGGGCGAGCAGTGCCACCCGCGCACCCCAGAAGGGTGCCACTATCCCGACCAGCAAGACACGGCCGCCGACCGGCATGGTCAGCACCGCGGCGGCGACCCGGCGGAACGCACCCTGTGGCTGCTCGCCGAAACCTGGCGGCGTCGAGCACGCCGTCATCAGATTCCGGACGCCGACCAGGCTGACCACGGCGACGGCGAGCGTCCACACGGCACCCCAACGCTCGGCGGCCGCTCCGACAGCGAGGCCCGCGTAGACGCCGCATTCGGCCAGCGCGCCGCCGAGAGCTACCAGCCACGCTGCCGGACCTACCTGTCGGCGGCGTGCCGTGTTCCTGGCACCGTGGATGACCGGGCCCTGAGCCGGGCTTTCGGCGTTCATGGTGTCCGCCGAGCTCCGTGCTATCTCGATCTGCCCGGTCTGCCGCACCAGCCACTGGCCAGCCCGCAGGACAAGGTAACCGCCCCACAGCGCGGCCACTCCGCGGACGATGTCGGTCCTGGTACCGGCCGAGAACCAGGTGGCTGCGCACGCGGCCAGCGCGAGGCAGATTCCGCACGCGGACGTCAGCCCGAGGTAACGGTCCTGGGCCCAGGCGGATGCGATCCGGCCTGCGTCAGTGAGGAACGCCGCCCCGGCTACGCCAGCGGTGTCGGCATCGGCCTCACCGGCCGGAGGCGACTGTGCCCCATTGAAGAAGGCGCCGATCGGGATGACCCGGCCCGACAGCACCTCAGCGACTTCGGTCTCGCTCAGCTCGACCTCGGGCGCGGCCTCGGCCACGGCCTCCTCGTCACCGACGTGCACGTCGGACATGGCACTGTCCAGCACCTCACTGTCCAGTACCTCACTGTCCAGCACATCGTTAGCGGGGCCTTCGTCTTCCGGTACCGCGCCGTGGCGCACGGCATCGTCTGGATCTTGGGCACCAGTGACCGGGGGGGACGCGGTAATGGGTGGGGCCGCCTCGACCGGGGCCGCCGCGAGCGGGGCACCAGCCGGCAGCGCGTCATCAATTGGTGCACCGGAGGTCAGGACTTCG
>DASXKI010000094.1:0-5352 GCA_036496945.1 Streptosporangiaceae bacterium
TGGCGCCCAGGTGCCCGTTGATCCGGATCGCGTATAGCGCTGGGTCCATGCGGCCATCCTTGAGCGCCGCCGGGTGAGCCCGCATCGCCAGAATCTGGTGATCGCCGGGTGGGGCGTCGAGGTGCCGTGACCGGTATTCACCCGCCGATGCCCGAGCACGTACGCTGACAAGATGCTGAGAGGCGTTAGGCAGCAGGACACTACGCTTGCGGTCAGGCTTACGCGTGGGCGTTAAGGCCTGGGCTCTCGAGGCGGCACCGGCAGGCAGCCCGCTGGTCAATCGGGGTGACCTTCTCGTAGCTCTTGATCGCGCGGCGGCGGGGAAGGTGACGGTCATCTCGGCTCCCGCTGGCAGCGGGAAAACGTGCCTGTTGCGTGCGTGGGCAGTCGGCCCGGGTCAGCTCTACCGGATTGCCACCGTGCAGGTGCAGCGTGATCAGCAGGACGCCCAGCAGTTCTGGCTCGGCGTGCTCGGTGCGGTCGCCCAAGCTGAAGTGACGGAGGGCAGCGCGGCACCGCCTGCGGCGACACCGGCCTTTGACGGGCGGGCGATGGTCGACCGAGTGCTCTCAGAGCTGGCGGGGTATCGCGACCGCACCTTTCTTGTCATTGACGATTTGCACGAGCTGACTTCGCCGGAGGCACTCGCGCAGATCGCCCGGCTGCTGGCAAACCTGCCCCCGAACGTGCACGCGATCCTGGCCACGCGCCGCGATCTCCCCCTGAACCTGCATCGGCTTCGCCTGGCGGGCGAGCTGACGGAGATCCGCTCAGCCGAGCTGCGTTTCACCGAGCGCGAGACCCGCGAGTTGCTCAACGCGTCCGGGATCGCGCTGTCGGACGCCGGGGCGGCGCTGCTGCACCAGCGCACCGAAGGCTGGGCGGCTGGCCTGCGGCTGGCCGCTATCTCGCTGGCTGGACACCCTGACCCGGAACGCTTCGTCACCGAGTTCTCGGGCAGCAGCCGTACCGTCGCTGAATACCTGATCGCCGAGATGCTGGAGCGTCAGCCAGGCGAGGTGCAGCAACTGCTGGTGCGCACGTCCCTGCTCGATCGCGTCAACGGCGAGCTAGGCGATCTGCTGACAGGACGGCCTGGCTCGGAGCGGATCCTGCTCGATCTCGAGGACGCTAACGCGTTTGTCGTCTCGCTCGATCCGGAACGAACGTGGTTCCGTTACCACCACCTGTTCGCCGATCTCCTCCGGCTGGAGTTGCGTCGGACGCTGCCCGGGCAAGTGCCGTCTCTGCACCGGCTGGCCGCGGCGTGGTTCCTCCAGCATGGCCAGGTTGTGGATGCCGTCCGGCATACCCAGGCGGCGGGCGACTGGTCAGAGGCAGCACGATTGCTCGCTGATCATTCGTTCAGCCTGACGCTCGACGGGCAAGTGCAGACCATCCAGACGCTGCTGCGCGCGTTCCCACCGGGTGCTGTCACCGAGGGCCCGGATATCCCTCTCGCACGCGCAGCCTGCGACCTTGCCCAGGGGCGTCTGGACGCGGCTGCCGCCCACCTGAGGGTGGCGGAAACCGCCATCAGTTCTACGCCGCCAGCCCGCAAGCACCGCCTGGAAGTGGCGGCCGCAGCGCTGAAACTGTCGCTCGCGCGGAAGCGCGGCCACCTCGAGGGGGTAGTAGAGCAGATCAGGTTCCTTGCCTCGCCGATAACCGGGCAGTCTGACGAGGACATCGCGCTCGACAACGACCTGCGTGCATTCGCGCTCATGAATCTTGGAACCGTCGAAGCGTGGTCACTGGGAAATCAGGACAGCGAGCGGCACCTGCAAGAGGGCGCAGATCTTGCGCGGAAGATCGGACGGCCGTACCTCGAAGTGGCCTGCCTGGCTGAGCTCGCCTTCGCATCGAAGATTGAGCCCTTCGCCACTACCCGGCGGCGGTGCCGAGAGGCGATAGCGCTGGCCGAGCACCATGGCTGGGGCGCAGAGCCGGTCATCGCGCCGGCGCTTGTGAACCTCGCAGGCACTCTCATCTGGGCGGGTGAATTCGACGAAGGCGACCGCTTCCTGCGGCGTACCGCCCACGCTCTGGGGACAGACACCGGACCGCCCATCAGGCTGTTGCTGCATATGGGAACGGGCATGCTGTTGTGCGGCCGCCATAGGCAGCGCGAGGCGCTTGCCGAATACAGCGCGGCCGAGCACCTGCAGGCCCAGCTCGAAGGTTCACACGCACTGATGCCTCAGCTGACCAGCTGGAGGCTGGCCGCCCAGGCCCGACTCGGGCATCACGCTGAGGCCCGAGCCTCGCTCGCGGCACTCGATCCGCAACTGGCAGGCTCCGCCGAGATCAGTAATGCCCGGGCTGCCATCTGCCTCGCCGAGGGCAGCCCGGCCGCCGCCCTCGCCGCTATCGACGATGTCCTGAACGGAAAAGCTGCGGCCGTCGGCTACGTGACGGTCGTTGAGTCGTTGGTGCTCTCGGCGCTCGCCCACCGTGACCTCGGCGACCAGCGGGCGGCGATCGAGGCCGTCGAGCGCGCACTAGCCCTGGCAGAGGCGGACCGGCTCGTCCTGCCATTCGCGATGACAGGCTCACTGGAGCTGTTCGAGGCCATTCCGCGGCATGAGACGGCGCACGCGGCCCTGTTGACCGACATCCTCGACGTCATGCGCGGATCATCCATATCGGCGGGCCATGAGTCTTCAATGACAGTGATCGAGCAGCTCAGTCCGAGCGAGTTGCGGGTGCTGCGGCATCTCCCGACGAACCTCTCCCGGCCAGAGATCGCCAGCGAGCTGTCCCTCTCGGTGAACACCGTCAATACGCACATCCGCAACATCTACGCCAAGCTCGGGACCCAGGACCGCTCGTCAGCAGTGCAGCGCGCCCGAGACCTGCGCCTGCTGTCGGCTAGCCTGACCCGCTCATGAGGAAGGTGGAGCCGACTCGGGGCTCGGTCGAGCTAGATGCGTGATGGAACGTCCCGCCGACAGCGCTGGGCTCGGTATCGCCGTTCACTGTGGCAGTCACCCCGCCCCCACGGCGAGCAACCCCGCGAGCGCGTGGTCGGCCCGCTCGAACTCTTCTATGACCTCGCCGTGGTCGTGCTGGTCGCCCAGGACGCCCGGCACCTCGCGCTGCATCTAACCTGGCGCGGACTCGCCGATTTCGCTGTGGTCTTCACGCTGGTGTGGATCGCCTGGCTCAACGGCAGCCTCCACCATGAACTGCACGGCCGCGAGGACGCCCGGGCCCGCAGCACGTTCCTGCTGCAGATCATCCTGCTCGCGGCGATGGGCGCTTTCATCCCCGAGGCGGACGGCCGGCGGGGAGCGGCGTTCGCCATCGCTGCGGGTGTGCTGTTCGTGGTCCTGACCATGCTGTGGCTGCTAGCCGGGCGCGGTGACCGCCCCGAATACCGCCGATCGAGCAGACTCTTCGTCACCGGGACAGCTGCGTACGCCATCCTGCTGGTCGGCACTGTCTTCCTGCCGGCCGGCGCTCGCATCCCGGCCTGGGGACTCATCGACGTCGCTTACCTCGCCGGATTCGCTGCCGTGCTCCTCACGGCCGGCCCCGCTGTGGCGGCGGCGCTGACCATCAGCGACGCGCTCATCGAGCGCTTCGGGCTGCTCATCATCATCGTGCTCGGCGAAATCCTGACCGGTGTCGTCGCAGGACTGGCCAGCCAGCCGGTAAACGCGCTCACACTCAGCGTCGGCCTGGTAGCCGTCGTAGTCGGCTTCGGGGCGTGGTGGACGTATTTCGACTTCGCCGGCCAGCGGCCACCCAGGCCGAAGCTGACAGCCAGCCTGCAGTGGATGCTCGGCCACCTGCCGCTCACCGCCGCGGTGGCCGCGATGGGCGCCGCGATGGTCAGCCTCGTCGACCATGCCCATGACAGCCGCGCCCCGGCCGCTGCAGCGTGGGTGCTATGCGCGGGCGCCGCTGTCGTGCTGTGCGCCACGATGCTGGTATCGGCCAGCTTGCAGGCCTGGGACGGCGACCGGGGCCTCTACCAGCCGCTCGCCCGTATATGCGCCGGGGTCGCCGTGGCGTGTCTCGTGCTCGGCGCCATACGGCCGCCACCACTCGTCCTCGGCCTCGCGCTCGTTCTCCTGCTCAGCATCCCGTGGGGATTCGCCGTGGCGCACCGCCTGGCCAGCGGAGACGACGCACCTGTCGCGTAGCCAGCACCGGTCGACGGCGTGATGCCCTGGTACACCGCGGCGTCCAGCAGCCGCGAGGATCGCGACGGCTAGCACGACCCCGAGGGCGGCGGTCGTAACGTCGGGGACCGTGAACGGAGCGCGAAAACCAGACGCGGACGCTAGCGGCGCAGACGCCAGGCCGATCAGAAGTGCCGCCCCGGACGCCCAGCGGCGGCCCGCCTTGTAGCCCCGTGCGGCAGTCAGGCTGACCGCGGCCGCGACCATCCCGGCCGCGACTAGCACAATGGCAGGGCCGACGTGCCGAATCGTCATCAGCACCAGGCTGCAGCGAGTGAGATCCAGCGCTGCGGCGAAGATCAGCAATGCGGCGACGAGGCGCCACCCAGGGCGGCTCAGCACGCGATCGCGTCGCTCTCGTGGAGCTGCTGACGCAACGCCTGCAGCGCGTAGTGGAGGCGAGATCTGGCCGTACCATGCGGAATGCCGAGTTCACGGGCAATCCCCACCATGCTGCCTCCGTTGTAGAAAGTCTCAACCAGCACTGCCTGGTGGGCAGGTGACAGGTGCTGAAGTGCGGCGGTCACCAGCGCGCGGTCGAGCACCTGGTCCAGCCCGCAGTCGGTCCCGCCATCATCATCCGGCAGTGGCTGGATGACCGGCCGTGCCCGCGCGGCCCGGTCGGCATCGATGAGCAGGTTGCGTGCGACCCGGAACAGCCAGGGCCGGATTGGCCTGTCGTCAGAGCTCAGCTTGGGCAAGTGACGCCAGGCCCGGATGAAGGTTTCCTGCACGATGTCGTCCGCGCTTGCACGATCTATGCAGAATCGCTCGACATATACATGCAACGCGTCCGCATGGCGGCAATACAGCTGGCGGATCGCAGCATCAGCGTCGGCAGGTAGCTGGCCGCCGGGATCACTCGTGATAGCAGACATGCCTACTAACACGGATAGTAGAGACCTGCCGTTCAGCCATGGCCGCGGAAGAATTCCGCCCGCCGATTGAACCGCACGCTTACCCTATGCGTGATAGTAGACGGAGGCGGGTGCGCCGCTGGCTGGCCATGTCCGGGAGTGCGGGATGCGACGATTCGGTGAGCTGGAAGCTGTGATCATGGAGGGGCTGTGGGAACGGGGCCGTCCGGCGCTGGTCCGCGAGGTCCTCGACGACCTGCGCGGGGATCGGGACCTGGCTTACACCACCGTGATGACGGTTATGG
>DASXKI010000095.1:0-3933 GCA_036496945.1 Streptosporangiaceae bacterium
ACATCGGCGGGCATCCGGACCGGTACGAGCTCGAGAACAAGGCGCTCGACCAGGCCGGGCATGTGCTGGCCGCGATGCGGGCGATTGCCCCGTGGGCCGGACGGACCATCATCGACCTCGGCTGCGGTACCGGCTACTGGCTCGGCCCGTACGCAGCCGAGGCGGCCAGGGTGATCGGGGTCGAGCCGGACCCGGCGCTGCGCGCCGACGCCCATCGTGCGGCCGAACCGCTGTCGGGCGCCGACGTGCTGGCAGGCTCCGCGGAGCACATTCCGCTCAGCGACCACTGCGCCGACGTCGTGCACGCTCGGTTCGCCTACTTCTTCCCGCCAGGTACCGACGCCGGGCTGGCGGAGGTCCTGCGCGTGCTACGGCCAGGCGGGCACCTGGTGGTCGTGGACAACGACTACCGGTGGGGCGAGTTCTCCCGGCTGCTGGCCGCGTCGGCGGCCCGCCCGCCGCTGGCGACCGCCGCCGCGGTTGATGCCTGGTGGCGGGATCGCGGCGCGACCAGGCGTGAAGTGCGGTCACGACTGGACTTCGCGAGCCGAGCCGATCTGTCCGCCGTCCTGAATATCGAGTTCCCGGCAGAAGTCGCGCGTGACTGGCTGCGCCGTCATCCAGCGGCGACGGGCCTGAGTTACGGTTACGTGCTGTTCGCGGTGCAGGCCTGAGCCAGCGTGCCGACCTGCGCCTCGGCGGTCGCCTCGGTGGTCGCTGCCGGGGGCCGCTCGCGACCTCGGGACGACTTGGCCCAGGTGGCAGCCAGCACGCCCGCGCACACCAGGAGCGCGCCGGTCGCCTGCACGAGTGTCGGCCGCTCGTGCAGCACGATGTCAGCGAGGACGAGCGCCGCAACAGGCTGGAGCAGCAACAGCAGCGACGACATCGCGGCCGGCAACCTGGGCAAGGACGACGTGATGAGCAGCCAGCCCGTCGTCTGGCTGAGCAGCGCCAGCAGCAGGAGCCAGCCGAACGACGGCCAGGGGATGGCGAACTGCAGGCCTCCGAACAGCAGGCCAAGCACGACCGCGCCTATAGCCGACCCGATGGTCGCATCCGCGAGCTGCCCGGCCACGTGCGGCGTTTGCCCGGCGGTGCTCCGCAGAATCAGCAGGAAGCACGCGTAAGCGGCAGAGGTCCCGATGCCGAACCCGACACCCGCCAGCGGATGTAGCCCGGCAGCATGGCCGCCAAGCATGCCGGAGACGAGCACGACGCCAGCTAGCACTACCGGAAGCATGAGGAGCAAACGCCGGTCCGGGCGTTCCTGCAATACCAGCCAGGCGAAAGCCGCGACGAACAGCACCTGAAGGTTGCCGAGCACTGTCGCCACGCCAGCGCCGACATCGCTGATCGCGTGATTCCAGAGCACGAGGTCAATGGCAAGGAAGAAGCCTGCGATCAGCGCGTTCCGGCGGCTGGCCAGCGGCCGGGGTCCCAGGCTGCGCTGCTCGAGCATGGCCAGTGGCACGAGGATCGGAAGCGCCAGTGCGCACCGGAAGAAGGCCGTGGTGAAGGCGCCGACGTGAGCGAGCGTCACCAAGATCGCGGAGGAGGAAATGCACGCCGCTCCGAGGACCGCAGTCAGCGTCGGCCGTCGGCTGCTGTTCGCGGCGCTGCTGGCGCCTGGCTCGGCGCCGTCGCGCCCGGTGCCGGCTGGCCCGGTGCCGTCAAGGGCACTGCCGACTGGCCCGGTGCCCTCTCGTCCAGTGCCGTCTCGGCTAGTAGCGGTCATGACCGTTTCGCCGTACGGTACTGACATGGGCAGCACGATACTCGGCGCCAGTGACAGGAGTCAAAGTCACTTTGATGCTGACCAGCTCGAGGCCATGGCTGGCTGCGTCGAGCTCATTAACACCGGTCGCGTTGCCGCCGGGGATGGGCTGCGCGACCTCGCCGACCTCCAGGCGATGGCCGACAGGTATGCGTTCGCGGGCGTTCGCGGCACCGCAGCCGACGTTCGGCGTGCGCGTGACTACCGGACCCGGCTTGACTCGATCGTCACCAGCTGCGAAGCAGGCGACGAGGAGGGCGCCATCGAGGAGATCAACGCGCTGCTATCGCAGACCGGCGCCAGTCCGCAGATCGTGGCCCATCATGGCCGCGGCCCTCACCTGCACGTCTCCCGGCCGACCTCGCCGCTCTCCGACCGGATGGCCGCGCACTTCGCGATGGGCCTGGCTTGGCTCGTGGTCGCGGGCGAGGCCCGGCGAATCCGCAGCTGCGAGTCGCCTACCTGCCGCGACGTGTTCGTGGATCTCTCCCGCAACAGGTCACGCCGCTACTGTGACAGCCGCACCTGTGGTAACCGGCTGCACGTCGCTGCCTACCGCGCACGCAAGCAGGAGGCAGCGCCCGCCTAGGCCAGGCTGGCCGATCTGGCCACGCGCCGGATCCGGACCATCAGCGACGCCGACGGTACGACCTTGCCTGACATGTAAGTCGACAGCCGCGACCGCGAGGTGCCGATCCGGTCAGCGAAGTCCAGCCGCGACAGACCAGAGTCACCGACAAGACCCCTGATCTCGGCCGCCACTTGGCCGCGCTCGTAGTCTGCAGCTTCCTGCCGGGCCCGGCTGATCACACCTTGCAGCAACTCGGTCGTGCCATAGGGGTGAGAGATCCTGACTGCCTCCAGAACTTGCTGAGCCACCGGACCCCAGGGGTCGGCCTTGATGACCGATGAAAGTCGGCGCCAGTCGGGCAAGGTACCCCGCTCCACCGCGGCCATGATCCCCTCGAATGGCCAGGTCTCCACCGGGTCGTCAGGCGAGGAATCGACATTGCGGAACTTCAGGGCGGTAGTCATTTCACCATCTCCACCGCTACAGACCGGCACACGTCGGTAACGTTTTTCCAGTCAGTCCAGCGGGCGTCGAGTTCCTTGTACCGGACCAGTTGCACGATCGTGCGGCTATCCGCCGGCCTAGGGTCGGCGAGCTGCCGAGCGAGCTGGGTCGCGACGCCCTCCGACTCGCTGCCTCGCTGGTCTACGTAGTACTCATCGATATGGGTCAGCACGTCAGCGGCGTGGGCGACCCCGGCCTGGTCGGACAGAGCAGCGACGTCGAGATAATCGCGTACCTGATTACGGCGAACAACGAGATAACCCTTGATCCGCAATATCTCGTCGGGCGTCGGAACACGAAGGACATGCCCCGACGGCAGCGCCACCTCCACGACTTCCAAGGGCACGTTTCGGATGAGCTGCCGAACACCAGATTCGATATCACCCAGCTCGCCCAGAATGATCTTTCCGGGCGCGACCCGGTTCGTGACCCATCCGTCTGTGGCTTCGATCGCGTCAAGCACGGCATCGAAGCGCGTCCGCAGATCTTCGAGCACATGGTCGTGATCGAACGACGTACGGTGATTGGCCCAAAGCGCAGCAGCTGAGCCGCCGACCAGCACGGCGTCCGGAACGATCGCTTGCAGACGCGCTGCGGACTCGAGGACCCGCACCAACTCGGGCCGCTCAAGTCCGGCGGGGTCACTCGTCGAATGCTTCCCGCCTGGACTGTGCCCACCACCGTGCTCACTCATGGTGCAAAGCGTATCAGATATGATACGCGCGTGGCCGCCGCGCGATGGTGGCGACTGCTTGCAGACATCGGCTGAACCGAGCAGCCGAAGCACCCCTAGGGCGCGGGATCAGTGTCGTAGGACTCCCCAAGCGCCCTGGAGTTGGCCACATAGCCGTCGCAAGCTCGCCGCCGGTCACGCGCCTTGACGGCTCGTGCAGGAGAGGAGGTCAAGGCGGGCGAGGCGGCGCGGTAACCGCCCGGTCCCCGGCTCCCGGCGACCTTTCATGGCGTCCCGGCTTCCGGCGTCCATCTTGTACCGGTATGCGGCCGGGAAAACCATGACAGGTGCGGCCATATAGACGTCGTAAGCGGCTGCTGGTCGACTAGCCGTCCGCGCGGACCACAC
>DASXKI010000096.1:0-11142 GCA_036496945.1 Streptosporangiaceae bacterium
CACTACCTGCGATGTTGGCCCGTTAGCTGGGGATTCACCCGCTAGGCGGGCCGTTTTTCTTTGTCCCGGTATGTGTCTCTTGTCACGCTATAGACCACGGTGGTGCGGGGCCCACGGACAAATAGCGGACGGGGATAGGGGCCATGGAGAGGTGTGCGTAGCCGCTTGACAGGGTCCGGTGCCGGGTCCTGGGGGTGCGGCCGGGCTTGACGTGCGCCGCCGAGTCGGGCGTGCATCCCTGTTGTGCTCGCCCGGCCAGGGTGATCTTCCGGGGACTGGGGCGGCCGGGAAGGCGGGTGCGCTGGTGGCTGGGCGGGTGGTCCGGGTCCGCGCGGGCCGCCCCGCCAGCTGCCTGCTCGCCGCCGGGTTGAGCACGCTGAGCGGCAGCCTGCACGGAGGCGCCGCCCGGACCGTGCACGCCAGGCCGCTGGCGGTGGAGCCCTGCACCACGAGCTTCGGCCACCCGGTCCACCGGCACGACGATCCCCGGGCGCCGCTGCTCGAGGTCGTCTACGCATTCACGACCGGCGAGGATCGCGTGCGCCTCGAGAACGCGCGGCGGCAGGCGGGCCCGCCCAACTCGGACCTCGCGCTGTGCGCGCTCACTTACGCCGCCGGACGCAGCCCGAGGCGGCGATGGCGATCTTCGCCGTCGCCCGCATTGCGGGTATGGATCGCGCACGCGGCCGGGGAGTACGCAGAGCCGCCGCTGCGCTTCCGCGGCCGCGCCGTCATTGGCTGCTCGCGGCGGCCTTCGCGTGGTTCCTAGCGGACCCGGCGGAGGGCCAGTTCGGTGATTCCGTTGCCGAACGCGGTGGCCGAGGCCAGTTCGAGCGGGGCTGGCTCCGCCAGGTCATCGAAGAGCCGCGCGCCGCTGTGCGCCAGGTAGGGGCAGAGCGACAGGCGGTACTCGTCGATGAGGTCGCGGCTGACGAGCGAGCGCAGGAAGCCGATGCCGCCGTGGGCGACGATGTAGCCGTCGCCGTCCAGCTTGAGCTTCCCGATTTCGGCGACCAGGTCGCCGTTGGCGACGGTCGTGTTGGCCCAGCCGGCTTCTGTGATGGTATGGCCGAAGATGACCTTGCGCGCGGCGTTCATCGCGTCGGCGTAGGGGTGATCGACGGCCTCGGGGAAGTACTGGGCCGCGTTCTGGTAGTGCTTGCGCCCCATGATGTGGACGTCGGCCGCTTCGTAGAAGAGGCGGGTCCGGTCCAACTGCGCCGAGTCGTCGGGCAGGTCCCGGCAGAAGTCGAAGAAGCTGGTGCCCTCGGTGGCGATGACGCCGTCGACCGAGTAGTCGGAGATCCGCGCTATCAGCGTCCGCACGACGCGCTCCTGTCGGCCGCCGTGGCGGCCGCGGTACGGGCCAGGTACTTGGCGAGGCCCTCGAGCATCTCCTCGGTTCCGCCCTGGCGCAGGCTCGATGCGTCGGCACCGTCGAAGCCGTCGAGGAAGGCGCCCTGCTCGGTCCAGGTGAGCGCGGTCCCGGTCCCGTCGGCGGTCGCGGCGAACTCGAGGGTGGCGACGGAGACGGAGAAGCGCGCGCCGTCGGCGTACATCTCGTAGCTGTAGATGATCCGCTGACCCTGGACGATCTCGTAGTAGCGCGCGTCGTACCGGTAGCTGATGCCCTGGTAGCCGAAGCCGAAGCGCTCGTGCCCGCCGACCCGGAAGTCGAACTCGGACTCGCCGGCGTCCGCGCCCGGCTCGGACAGGTCGCCGGTGTCGCCCCAGGCGTCCTTGGCCTCCTTCGAGGCGAAGGCGGCGAATACCCGGGACGCGGGCGCCGGGTAGGCGCGCTCGATCATGAACGTGTCATGCAGGACGGACCGCTCGGTCATGGGTTCTCCTTGTGAGTTCAGGTCTGGTCGCCCGGCGCTGCCGGGTCGGCGGTCTCGGCCAAATACTCGCCGAGCCGGTCCAGGCGCCGCTCGACGAAGCCGCGGCGCTCGGAGATCCAGTCCTCGGCCGACCGCAGGGTCACCGGGTTGAGGCTGCAGGTCCGGGTGCGGCCGACCTTCTGGGTCCGCACCAGGCCGCTCGCCTCGAGGATCTGCACGTGCTGCACGACCGCGGCGAGCGACATGGACAACGGCCTCCCGAGCTCGCTGACCGAGGTCGGCCCCTGGCCGAGCCGCTCCAGCATGAGCCTGCGACCGGGGTCGGCGAGCGCGTGGAAGACGCGGTCCAGATCCACCACATCGTTAAGCACATGCTTGAGTATGCTGTGCCGCCGCCCATTAGTCAAGTGGAAGCCTGAGTATCAGCCACCGGGACTACAGGTCAGCCGCGTCGATCGCGCTCTGCAGCGACGCGATGTAGCCCTGGCTGGTGGCCGTGGCGCCGCTGACCGCGTTGATGCGGACGTTCTGCGCGGTCAGCGCCTCGTTGGTCAGCTTGGCGATCGAGAAGGGCCGATCTGACTGCTCTCCGCGCCGGAGTCCGTCTGCGAGTGGACTCGAGCGAGGCGTGCCCGGCCTGCGCCCGCACCGCCTCCAGCGCCATCCCGGCTTTCCGCAGCCGGGTCAGGCAGGCATGCCGCAGCTGATGGCAGGTGCCGCGGGCCAGCCCAGCCCGCGCGCGGGCACCATCGAGGATCTCATCCAGCCCGTCCGCCGACAGCGGCATGCCGCGCCGCGGGCCCCTGAGCACCACGAACACCCGGTCCGTGCCAGCCTCCGCGGGGGCCTCGGCGTCCAGGTAGGCGCTGACCTCGGTAAAGAACCGGCAGACACCGGGACGATGCGCTGGTGGCCGCCCTTGCCCTCAGCGATGAACAGCCGTCGCTCGCCGAAACGCAGGTCGCCTAGCCGCAGCCCCAGGACCTCGCAACGGCGCAGCCCGCCCAGCACCATCGCCGCGACCATCGCCCGGTCCCGGTGCGTGCGCAGCGCGCGGGCTGCGCGTCGACCTCGCCCGCATCGAGGATCTGCGGCAGCGTCCGGGGCACCCGCACCAACGGGACGCCCTGACCAGGCCGCGGCCATTCCCGCCTGGTCGGCAGGCCCCGAGGCACCGGGTTAACTGTCACATCGCCGAGAGCATGGAAGAAGGCATACAGCCCGGACACGCTCGACAGCCGCCGCCGCAGCGTCCGGGCCGAAACCCCGCCGGCCGGCCCGGCTAACTGCAGCGGCCGTCGCCGCCCGCGCTGCGCTGTCATGAATGCCAGCACGTCCACGGGACGGACCCGACAAGGCGGCTCCGGCACCACGGTGAAGAAGACCTTCAAGTCATAGGCCACGGCCAGCATGGTGTTCGGCCGGCACCGGCCACCCAGGAACTCCAGATACTCATCCAGCAACGCAACCCCGAGCCGCGCCACAGTCTCCTCGGCGGCGTTCCGCGACTCCGTCTCCATAGGAACAGGCCTGTCAGCCTGTCAAGATCCTTATGAAGATCACCCGCATATCATGCAGATCCGGGCGTCGGTCGGCCGTTGGGCCATGCGCGTGGCGGACACAAATAATCCGGTTCGGCGTGGCTTCAGATGACCGTCTTCGTAACCAGGTTCCCGGCCAGATCGGCGGATCAGGCGCGGCCGGAGCATCTTCAGCAGTCACATTCCGTAACTCGATGACCGTCGACAAACGGCAGGGAATGCCGACGGCGTGAGCGAGGGGCCGCAACGCCATCGTGAGGTGCCTCTGGCTATCACTGCGCAACCAGATAAGCGTCGCCTGACCTGCCTGAACCCGAAGGTGATCTTGACTACCCACAAATCTGTCGTGCACCCGTGCGCGCGGACGCCTAGCCGGACTGTCGGTGCTCCCCTTTAACATGGGCAAATCCGGCTGGAGCGATCCGGGAGGGAACCTCGATGGCCGACGCCCAGGACGTGCGCCGTCTCGCGCTTAGCCTGCCCGAGGTGGAGGAGATCGACTGCGATGGCTTCGACTTCCGAGTCGGCGGCAAGGGGTTCATCTGGTCCTATCCCGATCGCAGGCCGGGCCATCCGCGCGTGCTCCGGACCGACATCGCCGTCCTGTTCGTGGGTGACGAGGCCGAGAAGCAGGCACTACTGCTGGGCGAGCCGGCCGTCTTCTTCACCACGGCCGGCTACGACGGGTGGCCGCTGGTGATGCTGCTGCTGGACCAGGTCGATGTCGAGCGGCTGGGCGAGCTGGTGACCGACGCGTGGCGGATGCGCGCCCCGGATGAGATCGCCGGGCTGCTGGAGGACTCCGTCGACCTCTCCAGCCCCGAGTCCGGCAAGCCGATCAGGGCAGGGCACAGAGGCTGAGTTCCTGTAGGCCCGAGCCGCGACCTGGGGCGCTACGCGGTCTCGGTTCCTGGCTGGTCTGGCGAGTCCGGGGCGTCGGGGGGCAGGTTCGCTCGACGCTCGGTGGCCACCAGGCTGTCGTGGAGCGCCTGCCAGACGGCGCCTAGGCTGGCGTTGACCGGCAGGTCGCCACGGATGATGCCACCCTGATCGTCTTGAACGGAGAGCGCGGCCTGGCCGAGGCGCACGATCACCGGGTCGGTGGCCTCGATCGTGAGCTTGTCGTCGGTCACCTTGATCAGCATCTGGCGCCGGCCGGCCTCGGCCGGATGCTCGTCGCTCGTGCCGGTGACGTCGGCGTTGCGGAGTGCGTCTCTCGCCCGATCCAGGTCGACACCGAGAGCGACGAGTGCACGCGCTGCGGCGGTATCAGCGTCGGCGATGGCCGCGAGCAGGAGATGGTGCGAGCCGACCGGCTGAGTTCCGGCGAGCCGCGCGGCCCCGCTGAGGCTGATGTCCGCCGCTGGCGTGGTGCGGATCTCCGCCGACTCGCCTGGCTCGCCTACCTCACCCTCGCCGGTCGCGGTGCGGCGGCGCAGCCAGCGCCGAACTGGTTCGGTCGGCATGGTTGACACCACGTCGAGCACGGCCATCCGGATCTCGAGCAGGTCCGAGCAGTGATTCTTCAGGATCTGCGCGCCGATGCCATCGCCTTCCCGTATCACGCCTAGCAGGATGTGCTCGGTGCCGATGAAGTTGTGGTGCAGCTGCAGGGCCTCGCGGAGTGCGAGCTCAAGCGTCTTCTTCGCCCGAGGGGTGAACGGGATATGACCGCTGAGCTTGCCTTTGCCGGTGCCGACGATGGCCTTGACCTCGTCGCGGGTGCCGTCGAGGGACATCCCGAAACGGTCGAGAGCGCGGCACGCGACGCCCTCTGGCTCGCCGAGGAGCCCGAGCAGTATGTGCTCGGTGCCGATGTAGTTGTGATGCAGTCGCCGGGCTTCCTCCTGGGCGAGCACGACGACGTGCCTGGCGCGGTTTGTGAATCGCTCGAACATGCGACCACCATCTAGCACGGCAGTAACCTAGTCAATACCATGCTATTAATAGGGGTAGCTGTTTTAGGGTCCGATGCGTGCGATCGCAGGCGGGAGGGTTCTGTCGTCATGGACTGGGAGGACCGGCTCGACGGCTGGGAGCTCGAACTCGAGCTGTCCGCCCAGCTCGAGGGCTCGGACTGGGTGACGCTGGAGCGAGCCGCCGCCGAGACAGGGGCGTCGCGTGCTGCCATGCGCAGCTGGTACCGGACTGGGCAGATCCCGTCCCGATTGGTCGACGGGCCGCACGGACCGCAGCGACTGGTGCCGCTCGCGCTTGTCGCCGTGCGTGCCGAGGCCTCGCCGCGACTGCGTCACACCGCGCAGCGGCGACTGGCCGAGGAAGCACAGCTCGAGATCCTCCGCCACCGGGTCGACCAGCTCGAGCTGCGGCTAGCCGCGCTCGAAGGGAGCCAGTCAGCCGACGACGGCCTAGGCAGCTGACTTTCGTGGCAGGCTTACCCGGTGGCTGATTTCATCCGTCAGAACCTGACCGGCTCAACGTTCGATGACGTCTATCTGACCGGCACCCGGTTTCACGATGTGGACCTCACCAACGCGCGCTTCAGCCTCGTCGACATGAGCGGGGTCACGATCCGCGGCGCGGTCCTGGCGAACGTGGATATCAGCGCCGACATCGACAACCTGCGGGTCAACGGCGTCGACGTCGCGCCGCTAGTGGAGGCGGAGCTCAACCGGCGTTACCCGGACCGCGTGAAGATGCGGCCAGCAGACGCGGACGGGTTCCGCGAAGCCTGGGACGTCCTGGAGCGGCTGTGGCCGCAGACCGTCGCGCGGGCCCGCCGGCTTACGCCAGAACTGCTCCACGAGCGTGTCGACGGCGAGTGGTCGTTCATCGAGACACTGCGGCATCTGGTGTTTGCCACCGATGCCTGGGTGAAGCGCGCGATCCTGGGGGAGCCATCGCCGTGGGATCCGCTCGATCTGCCCCACGACGAGATGCCCGATGATCCCAGCGTCCCGCGCGACCGAGCCGCCCGGCCGTCCCTGGCGGAGGTGCTCGAACTGCGCGCCGATCGCATGGCCACCGTGCGCCAGGTGATCGCCGATCTCACCGACGAACAGCTGGCCGGCCGGACCGTGCCGGTCACCGAGCCGGGCTACCCCGAGCCGGAGAGCTTCGCCGTCCGCCGGTGCCTCCAGGCCATCCTCACCGAGGAGTGGGAGCACCGGCTCTACGCCGAGCGCGATTTCGACGTGCTCGAGCGCGGCGCCGAACTCATCAGGACGAATGATTAGTCGGCAAAAGGCGACAGATCTTACGTGCTAACGGTATGGCCGCCGATCGGATCCGCGCTGGCGCTGACCTGCCGCACGATGATGTTCACGATGCGGGCGGGGACCACGACCAGCCGCTCGACGCTGCCGCCCGCAGTCCAGCGCGCGTACTCAGGGTGCGCCCGGACAGCCTCCTCGACCGCTGTGGCGTCAGAGCCGGCCGGCACTTCGACCCGGAACCGCGTCCGCCCGTTCACCTGGACCGGCACTGTGACGACGCCCGCCTGAGCCAGCGCCGGATCGGCCACGGGGAACGGCACGTAGGCCAGCGACCCGCTGTGACCCAGCTTCGCCCACAGTTCCTCGGCGATGTGCGGCGCCAGCGGGGCGACCATCAGCACCAGCGGCTCGGCCAGCGCCCGCGGCAGCCCGGCGCCACCAGTGCCACTGCCACCGCCGTCGGCTCCGCCACTGCCGCCAGCTCCGCCACTGCCGCCCGCGCCGGAGGCTAGCCGGGCAGCGACCGTGACCAGTTCCGTCAGCCGGGCGATCGCGGTGTTGAAGCGCAGCAGCCCGAAGTCCCGCCGCACCGTCGCGATGGTCGCGTGCAGTGCGCGCTGTGTGGCGGCGTCCAGCGGGGCGTCGCTGACAGCCGCCCAGCCGGTCTGCTCGTCGACGACGCACCGCCACAGGCGCTGGAGGAATCTGTGCACGCCGACGACGTCGTCGGTCCGCCACGGCTTGTCAACTTCCAGCGGGCCCATGGCCATCTCGTATAGCCGCAAAGTGTCCGCCCCGTAGCGCCGGTACATCTCCTCCGGGCTGACGCCGTTCTTCAGGCTCTTGCCCATCTTTCCCGACCGCCGGGTGACGGGCTGGCCCTGGTAGCTGGCCGCGCCGCCGGCCGCCACGGCTACGTCCGCGGCCGGCACGTAGATGCCGCGCTCGTCGACGAATGCATCGGCCTGGATCATGCCCTGGTTCACCAGGCGGGCGAACGGCTCGGGCGTCGACACCAGCCCGAGGTCGTACAGCACCTTGTGCCAGAACCGCGCGTACAGCAGATGCAGCACGGCGTGCTCGACGCCGCCGATGTAGAGGTCGACGCCGCCTGGCTCCATCCAGTACCGCTCGACGGCCGGATCGACGAACGCGGCGTCGTTTCCAGGATCGGTGTAGCGCAGGTAGTACCAGCAGGAACCGGCCCACTGCGGCATCGTGTTCAGCTCGCGCCGGTACGTCGCCAGTCCGCCGCCCAGGTCCAGTTCGACCGTCACCCAGTCGGCCGCCCGCGCCAGTGGCGGCGCTGGCTCGTCGGCGCCCGGCTCTGGCCGGAAGTCGGTCAGCTCCGGCAGCAGGACCGGCAGCTCGCTCTCCGGCAGCGCCACGGGCAGGCCTTCGGCGTCGTACACGATGGGGAACGGCTCACCCCAGTACCGCTGCCGGGAGAACAGCCAGTCCCGCAGCCGGTAACGACGGGCCGCGTACCCGTGCCCACCCCGTTCCAGCCAGTCAACGGAAGCGGCGATGGCAGCGCGTGTGTCCAGGCCGGCCAGCGGCACGCCGGGTACGTCCAGGTACTTGCCGTCCGCGTCGATGACCTGCCGTACCGGCAGGTCATGGGCACGGGCGAAATCCAGGTCCCGCTCGTCGTGGGCGGGCACCGCCATGATGGCGCCGGTTCCGTAGCCCATCAGTACGTAATCAGCGACAAAGACGGGAACGCGGTCGCCCGTGCTCGGGTTGCTTACGTATGCGCCGGTAAAGACGCCGGACTTGCCGCCGCTAGCCGCGCGCTGCCGGTCGCTGAGCCGGGCAGTTGCCTCCCGGTACGCCGCGATCGCCTCGCGCGGCCCAATCCCGTCGCGCCGCCACGGCGTCGGCGTGCCGTCCGGCCAGGCCTCGGTCGCCAGGCTGTCGACCAGCGGGTGCTCCGGTGCCAGCACGACGAACGTCGCACCATGCAGCGTGTCCGGCCGGGTAGTGAACACCTCGACCGCGATGTCGCGCTGGCCGGCTGACCGCTCGTCCGCCAACCGCAGCGTGATGATGGTGCCGTCGCTGGCGCCGATCCAGTTCCGCTGCAGTTGCTTGACGCTGTCAGGCCACGACAGCTCGTCCAGGTCGTCGGCCAGGCGCTGCGCCATCGCGGTGATGCGCAGCATCCACTGCCGCATCGGCCGCCGGTAGACGGGGAAGTTGCCGATGTCGCTGCGGCCGTCGGCGGTGACCTCCTCGTTGGCCAGGACCGTGCCTAGGCCCGGGCACCAGTTGACGGGCTCCTCGGCGACGTAGGCGAGCCGGCGCGCGTCGATCAGCGCACGCTGCTCGGCGCCGGTCAGCGCCGCCCAGCCGCGGCCGCCCCCTTCGCCGTCGATGCGGACCGCGCGCTCGCCGGACTCGTACTCGGCTACCAGGTCCGCGATGGGACGAGCCCGGCCGGTCCGCTCGTCCACCCAGCTGCCGAAGATCTGCAGGAAGATCCACTGCGTCCAGCGGTAGAAGCCCGGATCGGTGGTGTCGATGCTGCGCCGGGCGTCGTGGCCAAGGCCTAGCCGCCGCAGCTGACGGCGCATGGTGTCGGTGTTCTGCCGGGTCGTGACCTGCGGATGCTGGCCGGAGCCCAGCGCGAACTGCTCGGCTGGCAGGCCAAAGGAGTCGAACCCCATGGCGTGCAGGACGTGATGCCCGGTCATCCGCAGGTAGCGGGCGTAGACGTCGGTGGCTATGTAGCCCTCAGGGTGGCCGACATGAATCCCCGTGCCGCTGGCGTACGGGAACATGTCCAGCACGTAGAACTTCGGCTGGCCGGCCCGGAAGCCCGCCGAGAGCGGGCCGGCCGGGTTGGGGGAGCTGAAGGTGCCCGCGGCGGCCCAGTAGTCCTGCCAGCGCAGCTCGATCTGCTCGGCCAGCCGTGCGTCATAGCGGAATGGCGGCCGGCCGTCGGCCGTCGCCGTGCTCGCTGTCTGCTGATCGGTCGTTTCCTCGCTCATGGCGTCGATGCCTCTCGCTCCTGCGGCCGACGGGAGAAATAAAAAAGCCCCTCACGCATGAGGGGCGGCCGCATTGACTTAGCGCGTCAATGCGGCCTGCTGAGAAGGAGACTGAAGGACTCTGTCACGAGGACACGGTACCTCGATAGGGCAGGCGGTGGCCATCCGGATTGGCCGGCGCCGGATAGTCGCGTATCCGGCTAGCCAGTGTCGACGTCGTGGCCGACGATCGCTGACCACTCCGACAGCTCGGCACTGAGCCGGGCGTCGACGGGCCGGGTCCGGCTCCGCCGCAGCTTGCTCCGCCCAGGCCGGCGCTCCGGCTCCCGCGGCGCGGCTGTCGGCCCGAGCGCCAGGGTGATGGCGGCCCCGCCGCGCGGCGACCTGCCGATGGTGAGCGATCCGCCGGACGCCTCCGCGATGCGCCTGGCGATGTCCAGGCCCAGGCCGGTGGAGCCGCCGCCGGAGGTGCCGCGGGTCGCGTGGTCGCCGGCAAAACCGGGGCCATCGTCGGCCACCGTCAACCAGGCGCCACCGCTGGCGCGTGCCGTCAGGCGGACGCCGAATGCGGCACCTTCCGGTGTATGCGCGAACACGTTCTCGAGCAGGATGTCAATGCAGGCAGCAAGATCCTGGGCGGGCACCCGGACCGGCAGCCAGTCGGTATCGATCTCGACCCCCATGTACCGGTCCTGGTCCTCGGCCAGCGCCTGCCAGAATGCTGTCCGCTCGCGCTCAGGTTCCGGTGTCTCATGGCCGTGATTTCATCAGGGCTCAGGTTAAGAGCCCACCAAGGCCGCCCTAGCGGTTCGCTTTGCTCAGCCTGCGGCCGTAGCTAGCACCAGCGGCAGCACGCCGGTGGCGCCGGCCGCCCGCAGGCGCATCGCGGCGACCGTGAGCGTCCAGCCGGTGTCGAGCAGGTCGTCGATGAGCAGCACTGGTCCGGGCAGCTCGCCGAGAGCGCCGGCGACCGAGTCCGGCACCACCAGGGTGTCCCACACGGCGAGCAGCCGCTGAGCGCTGTTGGACTGCCGGCCATTCGCGGCCTGGCCGTCGCCGGCGTAGGCGAGCGACCCGAGCTCGGGCAGCCGGCCGATCTCGGCGATCTTGCTGGCGAGGCTGCCGATGAGCTGTGGCCGGGTGCGGGACGGCACGCTGACGACGCCAGCCGGGCGGTCGTCCCACTGCCAGGCCGCCAGGACCTTGACGATGTCCGCGACCAGGTCATCGGGCACTGGCCCGTCGGGTACGTCCGGGGCGAGCACTGCTCGCAGCCGCGGACCCCAGCCGAGATCCGCGAGCCTGCCAAGCGCACGGCCCGGTCGCGCTGACGCATCCGGCCCGATCTTGCCGGCCACGTCGATCCCGAGCTCGCGCATGCCCGTCGGCCACATCTTGCGCGGCTCGATCTCGGTGCCGGGAACGAGCAGCCGGTCGCGAGCGGCTGTGGCAGCCGCGGCCGGCACCTCGTCGGCCCAGCGTCGCCCCGTGCAGTTGTCGCACCGTCCGCACGGTGCCGCTGCCGGGTCGTCCAGCTCGCGGCGCAGGTAGTCCATCCGGCAGCTGCCGGTGGCGATGTAGCCGAGCATGG
>DASXKI010000097.1:0-2918 GCA_036496945.1 Streptosporangiaceae bacterium
CCTCTCCATCTCGTGCGGCACCTGGGAGGTGACCGCCTGGGTCTTGGAGATCTTCTTGGACATCAGGCGCTTGCGCTCCAGCATGTTCATGAAGTCCATGTTGCCGCCGAAGTTGAGCTGGTAGGTGCGCATCAGCTCCACCCCGCGGTCCTCGAACAGCTTCGCCAGCACGCGGTGCGTGATGGTGGCGCCGACCTGGGACTTGATGTCGTCACCGATGATCGGGACGCCGGCCTCGGCGAACTTGGCCGCCCAGACCGGGTCGGACGCGATGAACACCGGCAGCGCGTTCACGAAGGCGACCTTGGCGTCGATCGCGCACTGCGCGTAGAAGCGGTCGGCCTGCTCTGAGCCGACCGGCAGGTACGACACGAGCACGTCCGCCCGCGCCTCGCGCAGCACTGCGACCACGTCAGCGGCCGGCTCGTCAGACTCGGTGATGATCTCGCGGTAGTACTCGCCGAGACCGTCGAAGGTGTGGCCGCGCTGTACGGTCACTCCGGTCGGCGGCACCTCGGCGAACTTGATCGTGTTGTTCTCGCTCGCGAAGATCGCCTCGGCGAGGTCACGGCCAACCTTCTTAGCGTCCACGTCGAAGGCCGCGACCACCTCCACGTCGGACACGTGGTAGTCGCCGAACCGCACATGCATGAGGCCTGGCACGCGGGCCGCGTCGTCGGCGTCCTTGTAGTACTCAAGGCCCTGGACGAGCGAACTCGCGCAGTTGCCTACCCCCACGATGGCGACGCGCACGGTTTTGGATGACACTGCACCCATCAGGATGACTCCTTCTCGCTTCCGCGATCTGTATCGGTCTGACCCGCCGGCGGGTAGGGTCCGCTGCCGGGGTTGCTCGCTTCCGACTGTTCCGACTGCCGTTCCGAGGCGATCAGCTCGTTGAGCCACCGCACCTCGCGCTCCACGGACTCGAGTCCGTGCCGCTGCAGTTCGAGCGTGTAGCTGTCCACCCGCTCCCTGGTCCGCGCGAGTGCCGCCCGCACCCCTTCCACCCGGTCCTCCAGGCGGCTGCGCCTGCCTTCCAGGATCCGCAGCCGGATGTCCGCCCTGGTCTGGCCGAAGAACGCGAAGTGAACACCGAACTCGTCGTCCTCCCAGGCGGCGGGGCCGGAGTCAGCGAGCAGGTCCTGCAGCCGCTCCTTGCCCTCCGCGGTCAGCCGGTAGACGATCTTCGACCTGCCCGGCGGCCGGCCGTTCCCGCGGGCCGGCCTGGGTGAGCCCAGCGCACCGGGCACTCGGGGCGCCCCGGCGGGCTCGTCGCCTTCCCTGGCGATCAGGCCCTCGGCGTACAGCTTGTTCAGGCAGGGGTACAGCGTGCCGTAAGAGAGCGCCCGGAACGTGCCGAGCAGCATGTTCAGCTGCTTGCTGAGCTCGTAGCCGTGCATCGGCGTTCGGTACAGCAGCCCAAGCACGGCGAACTCCAGCACGCCAGTCCGGTTGCGGCCCACGGCATCCCCCCTCATGCGTACGGTTTCTATGTATCTTCACGATATCTCTACCCGATATCTCGGTTCGATATATCGAGACGGACGGTCCACAGCATACGCAACCGTTCTCTGGCTGGCAACCTGCTGTTCACTCGGGCGCCCGGGAGTTCACTCGCCCATAACGAGGTCTGGACTCGGCGACGCCGGGGCAGCCGACGTACCCTGTGGGACATGGCCTCACGTCGATCCGTTGTGGATTACGGGCTCGCCCGGCGTGCGACACTCGCGTCCGTGTACGCGGGCCACACGACGGTGACCGACGTCTGCGACGCGCATCCGTACCTGCTGCGCGCGGCCAAGTACCACGGCGAGCCGACCGAATCCCGCTGCCCGATCTGCCGGAAGACCAACCTCACGCACGTCACGTATGTGTACGGGGACGAACTCGGTCAGTACGCGGGGCGGGTCAAGCGGGGCCCTGAATTGACGGAGATGGCTGCCGAATACGGCGAATTCAGGGTCTATGTCGTCGAGGTCTGCCAAAGTTGTGCCTGGAACCACCTAGCCACGTCCTACGTCCTAGGTACCGGTGAGCCCCCCGCGGGGCGCGGGCGGCGCGCGCGGAGCGGCCAGTAATCGCAGGCTAGTGACGAGGCGGACGGGTTCCGCTTACGCCGCGCTTACGTCGCGAGAAGGCCTGCACGGAACTAGCCGGGACGAGTCGCCCCAGCATGTAACGTGTGGGAACGCCAGAACGGGCCACCAGGCTCGCTCACAGCCACAGCGAGGACGTGTGAGTAGCAACGACTTTAACGGGTCAGAACGACCCGCTAGGGGGCGGGGAGCTGACGCGGACAAGTACCCAGAGCCGGAAGGCTGGGGTCAGGACGGGTTCTGGCGGGACCCGAGCATCGACTCGGACTACGAGACTGGCACTACCAGCGCTGTCCGGCCGCGACGCAGCGGCGGCTCCGATTCTGGCACCCCTGGATACAGCTACTGGGCCGACGGCAAGGGCTGGGAGAACGCCCCGGGCTCGCCGCCGCACGGGTCGGCGGCCAGCGGCCTGACGGCCAGCGGCGCAGCGGGCGGTGCATCGGGCGGCGCAGCGGGCAACGGCTCGGCTAGCGGCGGTTCGCGTAACGGGAACGGCGGCTATGGCTCTGGTGGCGACCCGACGGCGTACTACGGTGCCGGCGCGGGCGGCTACGGTGCCGGCGGCCCCGGCGGGCCGGCTGGCCCGGGCGGACCGGGCGGCCCTGGCGGTCCCGGCGGCCACCGGCGGGGCGGTCCTGGCGGGCCCGGCGGACCCCGCCGCCACAGCGGCGGCAAGGTCAAGGGCAGCTGGTGGCGGCGCTGGACGTGGAAGAAGGTGGTCGGCCTCGTCGGCGCGATGGCCGGCCTGGTGATCCTGCTGGGCGTCGGCGCCTACTTCTACGCCTACAACAGCGCCGCGATCCCGACGCAGCTCGC
>DASXKI010000098.1:0-7925 GCA_036496945.1 Streptosporangiaceae bacterium
GACCTGCTCATGACGTAGTAGGCGGTGACGCCCTTGAGCAGCGCGCACTCGAGCCGCTGCTGCTGTGGCACAACGAGGTCCCCCTCGTACCGAGTAAGCGGCGGACGCCCATGCGGCCGGGTCGCCCGCTCAACCGCGCCGCACAGCCGCCCGATCAGCTCGCTGGTGAGGTGTTTGACCCCGGCCGACGAGGCGCGGCTCCCGTCGAAGTGGCGTGGCCAGAAGTCGAGAGAGAGCAGCGCGGCGAACACCTCGGTCAGCTCTGCGAGGCTGGCTGATCCCGGCTTGCAGTACGCCGTCAGGGTCAGCCTGGCGACGGCCTCCTGCTCAGCCAGGCTGCGCAGATTGTCCAGGGTGACCAGCCCGGCATGCAGGCCGTCCTCGAGGTCGTGCACGGAGTAGGCGACATCATCGGCCCAGTCCATCACCTGTGCCTCCAGGCACGGCCCGTCTGACGGAGTGCCGGCCCGGATCCACTCGAAGATCGCCGCGTCCTCGGCGTAGGCACCGTACTTGCCTGGTGGCCTGGCCGCCGCGCCACTCGAGTCGACAAGAGCCGCAGTCGCAAGAGCAGGAGCAGGAGCAGCAGCAACAGGAGCAGGACCGACCCATGGGTACTTCAGCGTCGCGTCGAGAGTTGCCCGCGTGAGGTTCAGGCCAGCACCAGGCACCTTCGCCTCGAGACGCGTGATCAGCCGAAGGCTTTGCGCGTTCCCTTCAAAACCGCCACAGTCAGCCGCCAGCTGTGCCAGTGCCGACTCGCCGTTGTGCCCGAACGGCGGATGGCCCAGGTCGTGTGCGAGGCAGGCGGCATCGACCAGATCGGGGTCGCAGCCGAGCGTCGCGCCGAGTTCGCGGCCGATCTGCGCGCACTCCAGCGAGTGGGTCAGCCGCGTGCGCGGGAAGTCGCCCGAGCCGACGGCGACCACCTGCGTCTTTGCCGCCAGCCGCCGCAGGGCCGAACTGTGCAGCACCCGGGCGCGGTCCCGTACAAAAGGGCCGCGCCCGGTCCCGCCAGCATCAGAGGCGCGCTTCCGCGGCTCGTCCGCCCACCGGGCCGTGGCCTGGCGGTCGTAACCTCCGGTCACCTGCTGTCGCTACCCCCGGTGGATTCCATGACTGCCGCGCGGCCCGCCTCCAGGCGGGCGACCGGCACCCGGAACGGCGAGCAGGACACGTAGTCAAGTCCGGCCGAGTGGAAGAAGTGCACCGAGTCCGGATCGCCGCCGTGCTCGCCGCAGACGCCGATCTTGAGGTCTGGCCTGGTAGCCCGGCCTTCCTCGACGGCGATCTTCACCAGCCGCCCGATGCCGTCGGTGTCCAGCGTCTCGAACGGGGAGACGCCGAACACGCCCAGGTCGATGTACTTGCCGAAGAACGAGCCCTCCACGTCGTCGCGGGAGAAGCCCCAGCCCATCTGGGTCAGGTCGTTGGTGCCGAAGGAGAAGAACTCCGCGGCCTGCGCGATCTGTCCCGCGGTCAGCGCGGCCCGCGGCACCTCGATCATCGTGCCGATCAGGGTATGCACCGAGGTGCCGGTCTCCGCCGCGACCTCGGCCAGGACCTTCTCAGCCTCGTCGCGCGCCACCTCGAGCTCCTGGACGGCGCCGACCAGCGGGATCATGATCTCCGGCCGCGGGTCGCCGCCAGCCTTGACACGGTCCGCCGCGGCGTGCGCGATCGCCCGGACCTGCATCTGGTACAGGCCGGGGACAACCAGGCCGAGGCGAACGCCGCGCAGGCCGAGCATCGGGTTCTGCTCGTGCAGCCGCCGCACCGCCTCCAGCAGCTTGTGATCGACAGGCGTGGCCTTGTCGCCGGCTAGTGCGATCTTGACCGTCAGCTCCGTCAGGTCGGGCAGGAACTCGTGCAGCGGCGGGTCAAGCAGCCGGATCGTCGTCGGCAGCCCGTCCATGGCCTCGAAGATCTCCACGAAGTCGCCGCGCTGCAGCGGCTCCAGCGCGTCCAGTGCGGACTGGCGGGTCCCGTCGTCGTCCGCCAGGATCAGGCGCTCGACCAGCCGGCGCCGCTCGCCCAGGAACATGTGCTCGGTGCGGCACAGCCCGATGCCCTGCGCGCCGAACCGGACTGCCCTTTCCGAGTCCTCGCCGTTGTCGGAGTTGGCCCGCACGCCCAGGCGGCGGCGCTCGTCCGCGTGCGTCATCAGCCGGTGCACGGCCGCGACCAGCTCATCGGACTGCGGGTCGATGCTGCCCTCGAAGTACTCCACCACCGGAGACGGCACAACCGCGACCTCGCCGAGGTAGACAACTCCGGACGTGCCGTCGATCGAGATCACGTCGCCCTCGGTGACCGTGATGCCGCTCGCAGAGGTAAACCGCTTCGCGCTGACGTTCACCTCGAGCTCGTCCGCGCCGCAGACGCAGGTCTTGCCCATGCCGCGCGCGACCACGGCCGCGTGGCTGGTCTTGCCGCCGCGGCTGGTGAGAATGCCCTGCGCGGCGATCATGCCGTGCAGATCGTCGGGGTTAGTCTCGCGGCGGACCAGGATGACGTGCTCCCCGGCCGCGGCCTGCTCGACGGCTGTCGCCGAGTCGAAGACCACCTTGCCGACGGCGGCACCCGGCGATGCGCTGACCGCCTTGGTGATCTTCGTGACGTCCGAGCCCGCATCGAACCGGGGGAACATCAGCTGGGCGAGCTGGCTGCCGCTCACGCGGGTCAGCGCCTCGTCCATGTCGATCAGGCCCTGGTCGACGAGCTGCGTGGCGATCCGGAACGCGGCCGCGGCAGTGCGCTTGCCGACCCGGGTCTGGAGCATCCACAGCTTGCCGCGCTCGATCGTGAACTCGATGTCGCACAGGTCCTTGTAGTGGTTCTCCAGCGTCGCCATGATGCCCATGAGCTCGGCGTAGGACTTGATGTCGATCTTTTCCAGGTTCTGGAGGGGGACCGTGTTGCGGACGCCGGACACGACATCCTCGCCCTGGGCGTTCTGGAGGTAATCGCCGTATACGCCCTGCTGGCCGCTCCCCGGGTCCCGGGTGAACGCGACGCCTGTGCCCGAGTCCATGCCGAGGTTGCCGAACACCATAGCCACGATGTTGACCGCGGTGCCGAGGTCGGCCGGGATCCGCTCCTGGCGCCGGTAGAGGATGGCCCGGTCGGCGTTCCAGGAATTGAAGACCGCCTGGACGGCCAGGTCCATCTGCTCGCGCGGGTCCTGCGGGAAGTCACGGCCAGTCTTGGCCCTGACGATGGCCTTGAAGCTCTCCACGAGGCTCTGCAGGTCCTCGGCGTCCAGGTCCAGGTCGTTCTTGGTGCCCTTGGCCTGCTTTGCGTCATCGATAGCCTGCTCGAACTCGTGCCCCTCGATATCCAGCACGGTCTTGCCGAACATCTGGATTAGCCGCCGGTAGGAGTCCCAGGCGAACCGCTCGCTCCCCGCCTGCTTGGCCAGGCCGTGGACGGACTCGTCCGACAGGCCGATGTTCAGGACGGTCTCCATCATGCCCGGCATCGAGAACTTGGCCCCCGACCGGACGCTGACCAGCAGCGGATCTGCGTGGTCGCCGAGCTTTCTGCCCATCTTCTGCTCGAGCTCGGTCAGGTGCACGGTGACCTCGCCCGCGAGGCTGACCGGCACTGCGCCCTGCTCCAGGTAATAGCGGCACGCGTCGGTGGTGATGATGAAGCCGGGGGGGACGGGGAGGCCCAGGTTGGTCATCTCCGCCAGGTTGGCGCCCTTGCCGCCCAGCAGGTCCTTCAGGTCCTTGTTGCCCTCGGTGAAGTCGTAGACGAGCTTCGGCACTGCGATGCACTCCTCGAGATTGCCGCTCACCCGGCACGATCGCCTTGGCATCACGCGGCTAAGTATTCCTGCGGCCTGGCGGCCCTCGATTCCGAGCCTATCGACCTGTGGCTGCTGCCCGTACGACGGTCGCCCGACGTGAGGTGAACATCTTCGCCTTAAGCGACAATGGCAGCTATGACGGACCAGGTGATCATCGGCATCCTCAACCCCGGCGAGATGGGCGCGGCCGTAGGCCAGTGCCTCACCAGCCGTGGGCACACCGTGCTGTGGGCATCCGCCGGCCGCAGCGCTCAGACGGCCCGCCGTGCCGCGGCCGCGGGCCTGACTGACGCCGGCACGGCCCGGCAGATGGCAGACCAGGCGCGCATCATCCTGTCGATCTGCCCGCCGCATTCCGCCCTCGACGTGGCGTGGGCTGTGCACGGCTTCACCGGCCTGTACCTGGACGCCAACGCGATCGCGCCCGGCACGGCCAGGGAGGTGGCGCAGCTCATCACCGGCAACGGGGGCACCTACGTCGACGGCGGCATCATCGGGCCGCCGCCCGTCGGAGCGGGCACCACCCGGCTCTACCTGTCAGGTGACCAGGCGGGCAAGATCGTCGACCTTTTTCAGGGAACGGGGCTCGATCCCCGCGTCACCGCCGGACCGGCCACGGCCGCCTCCGCGATCAAGATGGCCTACGCCGCCTGGACCAAGGGATCCGCCGCGCTGCTCCTGGAGGCCCGGGCACTCGCTCGGGCCGAAGGCGTCGAGGAGGCACTGCTGGCCGAGTGGGCGCTGTCTCAGCCGCAGCTAGCAGACCAGTCGGTCCAGGCGGCCGACTCCGGTACCACCAAGGGCTGGCGCTGGATCGCCGAGATGGAGGAGATCGCGCACTGCATGGCGGAGGCGGGCCTGCCCGACGGATTCCACCAGGCGGCCGCCGAGATCTACCGCCGCTTCCCCCGCCGGCCGGCCGAGGCAGCCGCTGGCGCCGAGGTCATCCACGACGTACTCACGGCCATCACCAGCTGACCCGGCAGCCGGGATCGCGGGTCGTCGGTAGCTTTCCGAGCCGAGCCGGATTACGATCCCGATCAAGCCGGCCGGCTCGATTCGGGGGAAGTTCGCCATGACCGTGACCCCCCAGTGGGTATGCCGGACACGTCGCTGGCGGGTCGGTGGCAGCGCTGGCGGCTGCCGTTATGAAGGCTGCCGAAGGGTTGGGCTGAGATGAATCTAGGTCTCCTGAGCAGCTCTGCAGTGGCGCCCCAGGACAGGTGGCTGCATGCGCTATGGCGACGCCGTCGCCGACCCTTCCTGTCCGCCGCGGCGCTGCTCCTGATCGCCGCCTTCCTGTTGTGGGGACCGATCGGCCTCGGCAATGGCCCACTCGGCGTCCCCGCTATGTACGACCATTTCGGCTCGGTCGACGCCACATCGCAGCCCATGGTCTACGTAGCCAGCCTGGTCAACGCCGGCAGATCGGCCGCGGTGATTGACGGCGTGACGGTCATCTCGGCGCACGGATATCCGGCCGAGCGCCTGATAAGCGTGCGCGTAGCCCGAGCCAGCAGCTTCGGCTGCATCGACAACGGCCCGGTGAGCGGCGTGACCGTGTGCGCTCGACCGCCCTTCCTGGCCGCGGCAGGTTTTGCCGTCGGGCCTGGCGCAAACACGAAGCCGGGAAACCGCCATGGCCCGGCCCTTGTAATTGAGATGGCCGGACCGCCAGCGGCTAGGTGCGTGGTCCTCACTACTATCGTGCTGCGCTATCACCTCGGCATCCGGCATTACACCGCCACCGTGCCGCAGGGCGAGGTGTGGATGTGCGGGAAACACGCGCGCCAGCCGCAGAGCTGAGCGAAGCTGCGCCTCAGCAGCCGGCCAGGCGGTCCGACAGGTACGGCACAAGGCTCGTGATGGCGATGCGCTCCTGCTTCATCGAGTCCCGCTCCCGGACTGTCACGGCCTGGTCTTCCAGCGAGTCGAAGTCCACCGTGACGCAGAACGGCGTGCCGATCTCGTCCTGGCGGCGGTAGCGGCGGCCGATGGCGCTCGCGTCGTCGAAGTCGCAGTTCCAGTGCTGCCGCAGCGTCGCGGCGACGTCCCTGGCCTTGGGAGACAGGTCGGCGTTCCGCGATAGCGGCAAAACGGCCACCTTGATCGGGGCGAGCCGGTAGTCGAGCCGCATGACGGTGCGCTTCTCCATGTTGCCCTTGGCGTCTGGCGCCTCGTCCTCGGTGTAGGCCTCCAGCAGGAACGCCAGCATGGACCGGTCGACGCCGACTGCGGGCTCGATCACGTACGGGATGTAGCGCTCGTTGGTCTCCGCGTCCAGGTACGACATGTCCTGTCCGGATGCCTTGGCATGGACGCCGAGGTCATAGTCGGTGCGGTTAGCGAGGCCCTCGAGCTCGCCCCATTCGCTGCCCGGGAAGTCGAACCTGTACTCCAGGTCGACGGTGCGCTTGGAATAGAAGGAGCGCTTCTCCTCGGGGTGCTCGAACCGGCGCAGGTTGTCGCTGCTCAGCCCGAGGTCACGGAACCAGGCCTCGCGCGCATCGATCCAGTAGTTGTGCCACTCCTCGTCGGTGCCCGGCTTGACGAAGAACTCCATCTCCATCTGCTCGAACTCGCGGGTCCGGAAGATGAAGTTGCCCGGCGTGATCTCGTTGCGGAAGGACTTGCCGATCTGGGCGATGCCGAACGGCAGCTTCTTGCGCGACGTCTGCAGGACGTTGCGGTAGTTGATGAAGATGCCCTGCGCGGTCTCTGGCCGCAGGTAGGCCAGGCCTGACTCGTCCTCAGTGGCGCCGAGGTAGGTCCGCAGCATGCCGTTGAAGTTGCGCGGTTCGGTGAAGGCGCCCTTCGTGCCGCAGTGCGGGCACGCGAGGTCGGCCAGGCCATTCTCCGGCGGGCGACCGTGCTTCTCCTCGTAGGTTTCGAGGAGCTGATCGGCGCGGAACCGGTGGTGACACGACTGGCACTCGGTCAGCGGGTCGGTGAACTCGGTCAGATGACCGCTGGCCTGCCAGACCTCGGGCGCGAGGATGACGCTGGAGTCCAGGCCGACGATGTCGTCGCGTGCCTGGACCATCGAGCGCCACCACTGCCGCTTGATGTTGTTCTTGATTTCGACGCCCAGCGGCCCGTAGTCCCAGGCGGCGCGCAGGCCGCCATAGATCTCGCTGGACGGGAAGACGATGCCTCGCCGCTTGGACAAGCTCACGATGGTTTCCATGCGATCGCTGCGTCGTGCCATCTCTATCTCCATCCGGCTGGCGGTCGGCGGCCTGCGGTTGACGCGCGCGAACCCCGGCAAAGGGGGCGGCGGTGCTGTCAGTTTAGCGGTAGCCCGACCGGCCCGTCGCATGACTTTCAGTGACCGCCAGCGGGACGACCGCGCCTTAACCGGCGGTAATGTGGGCGACGGGACGCGGTCACCATCGAAGCGGCGGCCTGGGAAGACGCGCTGAAGGGACCACTGACGTGAGTAACCGGCCATCGAGGCAGCGAGTCAGGCCGCTGCCCAAGGGTGACAGCCTGTATACCCCAGGCGCCTCACCAGCCCGGCAGGCGGCCGAGCGGCGCAGCGCCAAGCCCCTGCTGTACCTCCACCAGCTACCCACCTGGGTGGCACCACTCGTCCTGGTAGTGCTCCTGGTCGGCGGGCTCGCCATGCGGGGCCCGGCCGGCGCGGCTTGCCTCGTCGGCGTCGCGGCAGTCCTCGGCTGGCTGGCCACGCTCTCCTGGCCCCGGCTGTCCGCGAGCGGCAAGCTGGGCCGGATCCTGGGCGTCGCCCTCGTGCTCGCCCTGGCCGGACTGCAGGCGTCCCGCTAGCCCTCCGGCCTGGAGGCCGAGTCTCCGGCGTCAGGCGGCGTGATGGCCCCGGCTAGCCGGAGAGCGGGCCGCCCGCGGCAGGACCGGGCGCGACCGGGTTCGGCTGGGCGCCGCCGTAGCGGCGGTCGCGGCTGGCGTAGATCTCGCAGGCGTGCCACAGGTGGCGCCGGTCGAAGTCGGGGAACAGTGTGTTCAGGAAGACCATCTCGGCATACGCCGACTGCCACAGCAAGAAATTGGACGTCCGCTGCTCTCCCGACGAGCGCACGAAGAGATCCACGTCCGGGATCTCCGGCTCGTCCAGATACCGGCTGATGGTGCGCTC
>DASXKI010000099.1:0-4842 GCA_036496945.1 Streptosporangiaceae bacterium
CGCCGGGCCGGAAGTGGCGGTCGCCTCGACGAAGGCCCTCACGAACATGGCCGTCAACTTCGCGCTGCTCGCCCTGCTCCTCGGCCGGGTCGGCGACATGTCCGCCGCGAACGGCCAGCGCATCGTCAATGGCCTGCGGAACCTGCCGGAACAGGTCAACAGGATGCTCAACGCCGAAGAGGACATCGCGACGATCGCGCACCGGTACGCGGCCGCCGACCACATGTTCTTCATCGGCCGGGTCCGCGGCTGGCCGGTGGCCCGCGAGGGCGCGCAGAAGCTCAAGGAGATCTCCTACGTGCACGCCGAGGCCTACCAGGCCGGCGAGCTGAAGCACGGCCCGCTGGCGCTCATCGCCCGCGAGATGCCGAGCGTGGTGATCATCCCGAGCGACGACCTGGTCGCCAAGAACCTGTCCACGATCGAGCAGATCAAGGCGCGCGGCGGTCCCGTTATCGCGCTGACGAGCACCGACATCCCTGAGGGGCTGGCCGACGCCACCATCCGGGTGCCGCGGGCCGAACCGGAGCTCGAGCCGATCCTGCTGAACGTCCCGCTGCAGATCCTCGCCTACCACGCCGCCGCCAAGCTGGGCCGCGACATCGACAAGCCGCGCAACCTCGCCAAGAGCGTGACCGTGGAGTAAGCGGCAACGCTCTGCTAGCCAGGGGGGACGAACCCCGCGACCCCCCGCTGAGGGCCCGCAGTATCTCTCGTCAGGGAACCGGCACCGGGACCGGTTCGTCGACCTCAGCGGCGACTTCGTCCGCGGCGCTCAGCGCCGCGATCACGGTCGCCGAGAGCGTCTGCTCGCACCACACCACCTTGCCCGTGTGGGTGCGCCGCGCCCCCCAGCGGGTGGCGAGCTGCGACACGACGTGCAGCCCGCGCCCGTTCTCCGCGTCCCTGTCGACCTGCAGCACCCGGGGGAGGGCCGGCGAGGAGTCGTGCACCTCGCAGGCCAGGCTGCCGGACTCCAGGATCAGCCGCAGCAGGATCTCGCCCTTGGCGTACTTGATCGCGTTGGTGACCAGCTCGGAAACCAGCAGTTCGGTGACGGGGATGAGGTCTTCGAGACCCCAGCGCTTGAGCGGGTCCCTGATCATGGACCGCGCCATCCGCACCGAGGAGAACTCGGGCTCCAGCGTCCAGCAGTGCCGGTTCTCTTCCGGGATGCGCCGCAGCTTGGCGATGAGCACCGCGATGTCGTCGCGCTGCGCGTCGGAGTAGACGCCGTCCAGGGAGGTCTTGCACAGATCCTCGAGATCGGCCTCGGGCGAGCCGGGGCCGAAGGAGTTCTGCAGCCGGTCGAGCCCCTCGGTGATGTCCCTGTCCCTGCTCTCCACAAGCCCGTCGGTGTACAGCACGAACAGGCTGCCGTCTTCTACGGTGAACCGCTGGGTTTCCACCGCGCCGTTGCCGACGCCGAGCGGCGGCGATGGGGTGACCTCGAGCAGCTCGCTGCGGCCGTCCGGGTGCACGACGAGCGGCGGCAGGTGGCCGGCCACGGCGAGTTCGCATTCCCCGGTCACCGCGTCGTAGACCGCGTACGCGCAGGTCGCGAAGTGCGGCTCGCGCGCGCCGATCGTCTGCATGAGCTCGTCGAGCTGCTGCAGCGACTCAGCGGGCGGCAGTTCGAGCATCGCGAGGGTCTGGATGGCGGTGCGCAGCCGGCCCATGGTGACCGCGGCCCGCACCCCGTGCCCGGCCACGTCGCCGACCACCAGGGCGACGCGCGCCCCGGGAAGCTTGATCGACTCGTACCAGTCGCCGCCGACCTCGACGAGCTGGCTGCCCGGCAGGTACCGGTGCTTGACCTCGACGGACGACGGCGCGGACAGCCCGGTGGGCAGCATGGAGCGCTGCAGCATCAGCGCGGTGGCGTGCTCCCGCTTGTACCGGCCCGCGTTGTCGAAGAACACGGCGGCGCGAGAGGCGAACTCCATCCCCATGTCCATGTCGTACCGGTCGAAACGGCGGGTGCCGGCCTGCCTGACGCAGTAGAAGAACCCGAGCGTGGCGTCCTTGCCCACGATGGGCAGCAGCAGCATCGACACGTCGGACAGCAGGCTGGCGACCGGCTTGCGCCGCCAGAGCCTGGCCAGCTTGCGCGCCGCGTCCGCGGTGAGCGCCTGCTCGAGCACCGGCTGGCCCGACGCGAGGCAGCGCGCGTAGGGCGACGCCTCCGGGTACCTGAGGATCTCGCCGATCGGGAAGGCGGCCAGCCAGGCGGGATTCTGCTGGTCGTTCACTACGGACAGGCGCCGCAGCGCGGCGGTTCCGTCGGGACCGTCGTCGGGCATCTCGTTGTCCCCGACGATGCGCTCGAGCACCAGCAGCTCGGCCGAGGTGCAGAACGCGGGCACCAGCCGGGCCATCAGCTTTTCCGCGAGGTCGCTGAAGTCCAGCGTGTCGTCGATGCCGGCGAACGTGTCGCGCAGCAGCATGTCGCGGATGACGGCGGGATCCACGAAGCGCTCGGCGCTGGGCACCGGCATCTGCAGGATGACGAAGGCCGCCACGTTGCTGTCGCCGGTCTGCATCGGCTTGGCGGTGACGACCGCGTCGGCCGTGCCGCCGTTGGCGAGCCCGACCGTCAGGACGGCGTTTCCTTCCCGGTCCGACTTCACGGCGTCGAGCAGTGTGCTGACCGCATCGCTTGTGGTGATGTCGCTGAGGTGAACTCCGAGCAGGTTGCCCGCGGAACATGCCAGAATCTTCGGCGCAATCCGGTCGTGCTGGACGATCCGGCCGGAACGATCTATTCCGAGGATCAGGGTTCGCACCGACGAGTTCGAGTTCATGTCGACTACTACCGGCGCTGCCTTACGGCCTCCCCTTTTGCCGGGTGTCACGGGCGACTCCTGAAGATTGGTGCACGGTGCGCTCTTGCCAATTATGGGCCAACGGGCGCTGGTTCAACGAGGAGTTCCGATATCTTCCCCTTAGTGCATGTGTCGACCAGAATGCCACAGTTCAGCGGTGCCTGCTGGGCGTTCTGGGGCGACCGACCGCTAACGCGGGCGACGATCTGCGCCTATGTCCGTCTAAATCAAGGTCATCTCCGCTGCTCCCAGGGCCAGTAGACTGCGGCCTCATGGCCTCCACCGTGGCGAACTGCGCGTTCTGCGCCGTCATCCGGGGAGAGACGCCAGCCGTCAGGATTCTGGAGACCGGCAGCCTGCTCGCGTTCCTGGATCACCGGCCGCTGTTTCTTGGGCATACGCTGCTGGTGCCCAAGGACCACATGAGGCTGCTGTCCGATCTGCCGGCTGAGCTCGCCGGCGAGTTCCTGATGACCGCGCAGCGGCTGGAGCGGGGCGTTGAGGACGGGCTTGGCGCGGCGGGGTCGATGATCCTCGTGAACAACGTGGTCAGCCAGTCCGTGCCGCATCTCCACCTGCATGTGATACCGCGCAACTTCAAGGACGGACTGCGGTTCTGGCTCGGCCCCCGGCAGCGGTACGACGCTGAACATCCGGCCGAGGAGTACGCCGCCAAGATCCGCGCGGCGCTGCCCCCGGTCCCGTGAGGCTACTGGGTCAGCGTGGTGTGCTGCGCCGAGGCGGTCGCCACGATGCCCTGACTGGTCACTGAAACGCTGCGGACCACCAGCCCCATGGGCAGCGCCGGGATCTGGATGGTCTGGGTCTGGAGCGGTAGCACGCCGTTGAGCAGCGAGGCGAGGCCGCTGAGGGAGCCCATCTGGATAGTGACCTGGTTCGGTGCGGTCTGCTCGACCTTGCCCGTGACGGAGCCGATGGCGCCGGCGCTGAGCTTCACCGCGTTAGGCCCGTCGGCCGGGTCCGCGCTGATCGACGCGACCCCCTGCAGGCCGAGGCCCTGCTCGAGCGACGCGAACGTGATGAGCGCGGTGCCGTTGATCTGGTCGATCGTCGCGCCGCTGAAGGACGAATTGAGGTGCACCCCGGTCGCCTTGGCCTTGACGCTGCTGATGTCGAACTTGCCCGCCTGGACATTGTTCGCGCTGACGTCGATCACCCGGACGTCGTGCGCGGCCACCTGGGTCAGGAACGGGAAGCCCTCGATGCTGACCGACGGCTTCGAGGACATCCCCGACGACGACTGAATCTTGCTGGCGATCGTGTTCTGCGCGTAGGCCTTGGCCACCTGATCGCCGATGACGAAGAGCACTGCGAGCACGACGAGCACGATGAGCAGCCCGATCCAGCCTCTGCGGCGCCGCCGGCGCGGCGGGAGGGGGCGCACCCCCTGACGCTGGCCAGGCCCGAATCTGGCCTCGTCGTCACCGGGTTGTTCGGAGTACTGAGGGGGCTGGTCCGGCCAGCCGCCCTGTGATCGTGGTTGGTTCGGGTACACGTCCACCTCAGTTCCTGGCTCCGGTCCACCATCGTTTATACCGGCCCCAAGAGACTGCCCGAGTCGTATGCAAGTAGGCAGAAGCGTCGCTGAATTTTTCCTGATGAAGACTTTTGGTCGTTAGAGCGCACAAAAGCTCTCGTGATCGTAAATGACGGGGGATGGCGAGTTTTAGGACGACGATTTGCTCAGTTTCGCGTTATCGGCGGTAGCTGTCGCGGTCAGGCCCTGGGCGTTGAGGGACAAGCCGGTGATGCGCAGGCTGGCCGGGACCCCCTGCGGGAGGTTGAAGGTATAGCTGCCGAACTGACTGAGCACGCCACTGAGCGCGCCGCCGTTGCTGACCGCCTTGACGCTGATCTGCTGCGGGCCGGTCTGCGTGATCTTCGCTTCCTCGGTGTCGCTGAGTACCCCGCCGAGACTGCCGGTGATCTTCAGCAGGTTCGGCCCCGCGGGGGTGATCGTGAGGTTGGCGACGTTGCCGAGGCCGCCCGCCCCGGC
>DASXKI010000100.1:0-19578 GCA_036496945.1 Streptosporangiaceae bacterium
CGCGGCGCGAACGCCGCACCGCACTGCTCGCAGCTCCGCTCATCCCGCATGCAGCAATGTTACGCGTAACGTGCGGCTTGCATGCACCGGCCTCCCATGCCGGGAACGGGGTCACACGTCACGCAGCCGCATCGACAGTGCGCCGCCGGCCAGCGCGAGCGACGCCCATGCGGCAAGCACACCGAGGCCAGCCCACGGGGTGATGGGCAGGATGCGCAGGCCGGTGGTGGCCTGAATATTGAGCCCGGCCATCGGGCTGTACCGCTCAAGGCGGCCGTGCCAGACCGGGTTACCAACAAAGCCGGCGATGACCGGGAACAGGTAGAGCACGCCAAGCACGGCGCCGATCGTCACCGCGGAGTCTCGCACGATGGCGGCGATCCCGATGCTGAGCAGGGCGATCAGGCCGAGATACAGGACTGAGCCGGCGGCGGCCCGCAGCGTCGGGCCGTCGGCAAGGGACAGCGGCGGGAATCCCCGCGCGGCGCTGAACCCGTGACTAGGCAGGATGAGCCGCCCAGCCAGCACCGATCCGAGGACTGCAATGGCACCGGCCACGAGCACGAGGCTGCCGATGATGCCGGCCTTGGCGGCAAGGACGTTAGCCCGGCGCGGCATGGCGGCGAACGTCACCCGGATCATTCCGGTGCTGTACTCGTTGCAGACCGGCAGCACTGCCAGGATGGCGACGACCGCCTGGCCGAACTCGACTCCGGCCAGGCTGAGCTTTGGCGTATCGACCGGGCAGGACATGCCGGCCGGGCACCGGTTCGCGGCGAGCGCCGCCGCGCTGACGGCAACAGTGAGCACAATCAGCCCGGCCAGTAGCCACACTGAGCCGGAGACGGTGCGGAGCTTGATCCATTCCGCGCGCAGCGCGTCCAGCAAGCCAGTCTTGCTCATGCATCTCTCCTGCGCAGGAGGACGGCAGCCACGGCCAGCGCCGCCGCAGCATAGACGCACAGCACGGCGAATCCCGGCCACGGTGACAGCGGGAAGACACCGGCGATGGCCGAGGCGTTGCTGCTGACCTGCGGGTAGTTCGGGATGCTCTGCTGGATTGCCAGGCCGGCCGCCGGGGTCAGCCGCAGTACCCAGTCCGCGACGCTTGTCGGCAGGACCGTGACCGACAGCAAGTAAGGCAGGATGATCGCCACGATGACAGTGGTGACCGCGGCCGCGCTGCGCCGCAGAATCGCTCCGATGGCCACTGCCAGGACCGCGGCGATCGCCACAAACGCGGCCGTGCCGACGATCACGCGGACCTCGGTCAGCGTGCTGACAGGCAGCACGTACGCGCCCATAGCGCGCTCCTTCGGCAGGCCGAGCCATACCGCCAGCACTGAGGCAGCCAGTCCCACGACGAAAGCGACCAGCCCGGTCACGACCGCCTTGGCAGCCAGCACCTGGCCACGCCGCGGGGTCGCGGCCAATGTCACGCGGATCAGCCCGCGCCGGTACTCAGCCGTAAAGAACATCGCCGCCACGATGACCACAGCGATGAGCCCGACGAATACGCCCGCGAGCGGGCCCTCGATCGTGGCGGTGGGGAGCGATGACCGCCCGCCCGGCACTATCGGCGCGATGTCGCCAGATCCGCTCACCGTGTAGGCATTGCCCGCGTGCGCGAAGCCGCCACGACCGGTTTCTGGCGCGAGCCGGCTAGCGCCGACGCTACCGGTGGTCCATTTGCTGGCCGGCCAGGTGCCACGCAGGCTGACGTCGTCGACCACGGCCGTTGCCAAGGCAGGGCCGCCTATGTCGCTCGAGCCGATGAAGGACGAGGTCACCCTGTGGTACGCAGGGGTCGCCGCGAACATCCCGGCCTGGACGGTCGCGGGCAGGCCGGCGAGCCGAGCTGTCCCGACCAGGGTCCAGTGCGTGCCGTCAGCTGAGTCGTAGCCGGTGACTACGTCGCCGGACCGGGTCAGGCGCAGCCAGCGCGGCGATGTCACGCTAGCTCTGCCAGGCAGGCCCGCAATGTCGCCGGTGTAGTCGTACTGCATCCGCACGCCGTGGTCTCCGGTGACCATCATGGCCGCGTACGCCGAGCCCGGCTTTGTGCTGGCCTTGATGATGATGCCGGCCTTGGCCCACGGCTCGAGGCCCTTCTGGGCAGGCGGGGCTGCCTGCCCAGGCTGGGCGAGTCCTTGCGTATAGGTCCCTGTCAGCGACGTCACTCGGATGGTGATGCTGCCGTTCTCGGCGAGGGGCTGATGCACGAAGTAGAAGCTGTCGGTGACCGCTTCGCCGCCTGGCCCGATCGGGACCGGGGGCAGGCACTGCTTGCCGGTGAGTGCCGGGCTGTTCGGCCCGTTCTGGCAGCTGATGGTGCCGTTCGCGGCCAGGAACACTCCGATAAACACGATCAGCACCCCGGCGAGGATCATGCCGATCACCCAGCCGCGGACACTTCTGAACTTGACCCACTCGGACCGGACAGGCGGGCCGAAGCCGAACCGAGCGGCTGCGCTGGCGCGTACGCGGCTGGCGTCGGGCCGCTGCTGGGCGATGCGTGCGCTGGTCATTGCGCTACCTCCGACGTCGGCTCGGCGCGGAACTCGACCGCGTCTTGCGTGATCTCCATGTAGGCCTGCTCGAGCGACGCCCGGTGGGCGGACACTTCGGAGAAGACCACCCCGTCGGCGCCGAGGAGTGCGACGACTCGCTGCGCGGGCAGGCCTGAGATCGTCAGCACATCGCGGCCGGAGACGATGACGGCGGCCCCCGCGCCCTCCAGCGCCGCCATCGCCTCCAGTAGCGCGGTGGTGCGCAGCGTCACCCGGTCGCCCGACGCGGCCGCAATCAGGTCAGCGACGCTGGTATCTGCGACGACCTTGCCGCGCCCGACGACGACGAGGTGGTCGGCAGTGTCCTCGAGTTCACTCATGAGATGGCTCGACACCAGGATGGCCCGCCCTTGGCTGGCCAGTGCCCGCAGGAAGCCGCGCATCCAGATGATGCCCTCCGGATCAAGGCCGTTGAACGGCTCGTCCAGCATCAAGATCGCCGGATCGCCCAGCATGGCTGCGGCGATGCCGAGCCGCTGTCGCATCCCGAGGGAGAACCCGCCCGCCTTGCGCCGCGCGACGTCCTGCAGGCCGGCTTGCTCGATCACCTCGGTGACACGCGAGGCTGACAGCCCCTGGGAACATGCGAGCCAGAGCAGGTGGTGGCGCGCAGACCGGCTGGGCTGCAGCGCGGCCGCATCGAGGAGCGAGCCCAGAGACCGCATCGGGTGCAGCAGGCTGCGGTAAGGCCGTCCGCCGACGAGTGCGTGTCCCTCGTCGGGCGCGTCCAGGCCGAGAATCACCCGCATCGTCGTCGACTTGCCGGCCCCGTTAGGTCCGACGAAACCAGTGACCCGACCCGGCTCGACGGTGAACGTCATCCCGTCCAGCGCCTGGGCGCGGCCGAAGCGCTTGCGCACTCCGGCCACTTCGACTGTCGCTTCCACGGTTGGTGCCCTTCTGTGTTGGCTGAGGTAATGCTGCTGACCTGGTTCTATTGCGAGGCGGCTAACACGGGCCGAACCGACGCTGTTATCTCGCCGTTAGGCGCGGCCGGCCATCCTTGGCAGTGTCAGAACCGCCGCGACCGCGGTTCACGCGCGCGAGTCCGAGCATCTGGCAGAAAGGACCGGTGAGCATGCAAGTAGCCCGCATGCTGAGGCGGCTGCTCCACGTTCGCCGCACGGTCCGGTTCCGCCTGACCGGCATGTTCGCGATTCTCTTCGTGCTCGCTGGCGCGGCCCTGCTGGCTATCGCCAGCGGCCTGGTGGTGAGCAGGTCGACAACCAAAGCGGCGCCATCCAACGCGCAGCCGCAAGCCAGTCTGGGACTGCAGGCGCGGCTGGCCCGGGCCGAGAACCAGATTCGCAGCCTGCAGGCCCAGCTTCAGTCGGGCTCCGGTCAAGGGCCGCCGTCGCTATCGCATCAGCTGTTCCTGTCGTCGCTGATCGCGCTTGGCATCATGGCCGTCGTGGCGGCGCTGCTTGGCTGGCTGCTCGCTGGCCGCGCGCTGCAGCCGCTCCGGGTGATCACCGCGACGGCGCGGCGAATATCGGAGGACAACCTCGACGAGCGACTCGCCTTCAGCGGCCCCCAGGACGAGCTGAAGGACCTCGCCGACACGATCGACGGGCTGCTGGAGCGGCTAGAAAGCGCATTCGCGGCGCAGCGCCGGTTCGTCGCTAACGCCTCGCACGAGCTGCGCACGCCCCTGGCCACTATGCGTGCCTCGCTCGACGTGGCTATGGCCAAGCCAGAACCACCGCCGGTCCAGACGGTCATGCTGGGCGCGCGCCTGCGAGCCGAGCTTGACCGGATCGACGAGCTGCTCGAGGGATTCCTCGTGCTGGCGCGCGCGCAGCACGGCGCATTGCCTGACCACGCCGCCGTCTCGCTCGGCGACCTGGCGTCCGCCGCGCTCGCCGTCCGGTCCAGCTCCATCGCGGTCCGGGGGCTAACCGTGCACGCTGACATCAGTCCCGGTGCCGCCTGGGTCGCTGGCAGCCAGGCGCTGGTCAGCCGCATGGTTGATAACGTCATCGACAACGCCATCGTGCACAACGAGCCGGCCGGCTGGATCAGCGTCACGGCAGGCACCGTCGGCCCGGGCACCGTCGGCCCGGGCACTGTCGGCCCGGGCGCGGTCGGCCCGGGCACGGGGAGTCCGGGCCCGGGAGGCCGCTGCGCCCGCGTCGTCGTGGAGAACGGCGGCCCGGTCCTGGCTCAGGAGCAGGTGGCCCAGCTGGCCCAGCCGTTCCGCAGGCTCGGCCCTGGCGGCACCAGCGCCGGCCGGATCGCCACTGGCGGCGGGTCCGGCCTGGGCCTGTCGATCGTCGCGGCCATCGCGGCGGCACACGGCGGCACGCTCGACCTGCGCGCCAGACCCGACGGCGGCCTGAGCGTCGTGATCACGCTGCCGCTGGCGCCCGCCGCCACCCTGGCAGGTGCACCGGCGTGAGAGTCCTGGTCGTTGAGGATTCCCGGTCCCTCGCTGACGTGCTGGTCGAAGGACTGCGCGATCAGGGGATGGCGGTCGACGCCGCGCATGACGGGCTCGAGGCGGCGGCGAAACTCGGCGTGAACGCCTACGACGTCGTCGTCCTCGACCGTGACCTGCCGGGAATTCACGGCGACGCGCTCTGCCAGATGATCACTGATCGCGATGACCGTGTCATGGTCTTGATGCTGACCGCGGCCGGAGAGCCCGGTGATCGGGTCAGCGGCCTCGGCCTTGGCGCCGACGACTACCTCGCCAAGCCATTCCACTTCCCCGAGCTGATCTTGCGGATCCAGGCGCTGGCGCGGCGGCAGCCCTGGGCCCGCGGGCGCATCCTGCGCTCGGCTGGGGTTGAGCTAGATCCGGTCAGGCGTACCGCGAGCCGGGACGGCCGCCAGCTGGACCTGTCAGTCAAGGAATTCGGCGTGCTCGAAGCTCTGCTGCGGGCCAGCCCGGCCTACCTGCGCGCCGAGGACCTGCTCGAACAGGTCTGGGACGAATTCGCCGACCCGTTCACCAATACGGTGACGGTCACGATCGGCCGCCTGCGGCGCAAGCTCGGCGATCCGCCCGTCATCGCCACGACGCCCGGTGTCGGGTACCGGATTGGCGGCGGGCTCACGCACCCCTCCGGCCACGGCTAGACTGGCTGCCAGACCCCTCGCACGGCGTTCATCCCGCCAACCCCCCCAGGGCCGGAAGGCAGCAAGGGTATGCGGGCTCTGTCGGGTGTGCGGGGGGTCCTTTACCGTCCCGGCGAGGATGAGGTCATGGCAGGAGATGCCCGGAAGCCCGGTCCAGGCAGCCCTGGGCCAGGCCCTGACCAGGCAGACACTATGCGGTCAGGCGTTCCCGCCGCGCCCCTGGCGCTGTACCGGCGGTACCGCCCGGCCAGCTTCGCCGAGGTCAAGGGCCAGGATCATGTCACCGAGCCGCTCCGCCAGGCGCTGCGCAGCGGCCGGGTGCACCACGCCTACCTGTTCAGCGGCCCTCGCGGCTGCGGCAAGACATCGAGTGCCCGGATCCTGGCACGCTCGCTGAACTGCGAGCAGGGCCCGACGCCCGACCCGTGCGGTGTCTGCGCTTCGTGCGTCGCCCTGGCTCCCGCCGGGCCGGGCAGCATCGACGTGATCGAGATCGACGCCGCGTCGCACGGCGGCGTGGACGATGCGCGTGACCTGCGGGAACGGGCCTTCTATTCGCCGGTGTCTGGCCGGTTCAAGATCTACATCATCGACGAAGCCCACATGGTCACCCGTGAGGGCTTCAACGCGCTCCTCAAGCTGGTCGAGGAGCCGCCGCCGCATCTGAAGTTCGTCTTCGCCACCACCGAGCCTGAGAAGGTCATAGCGACGATCAGGTCGCGGACGCACCACTACCCGTTCCGCCTGGTACCGCCCGCGGTGCTGCGCGAGCACCTGGAGCTGATCCTGGCCAGCGAGGGCGTCCCCTACGAGCCCGCGGTGCTGCCGATCGTGATCCGGGCCGGCGCCGGCTCGGTCCGGGACGCGTTGTCCGTGCTCGACCAGCTGATCGCTGGATCGGACGAGACCGGTCTGCGCTACGACCGAGCCATCGCGCTTCTCGGCTACACCGACGACCGGCTGCTGGACGAGGTCGTCGAGGCGTTCGCCGCCGACGACGGCGCTGCGGTCTTCCACGCCATCGATCACGTGGTGGAGGCCGGGCACGATCCGCGCCGGTTCGCCACCGACCTGCTCGACCGGCTGCGCGACCTGATCGTCATCTCGGCCGTGCCGGATGCGGCCGCCAGCGGGCTGATCGACGCTCCCCAGGACCGGGTGGAGGAGATGGGCAAGCAGGCCGAGTCCATCGGCCGGGCCGGACTGACCAAAGCGGCTGAGATCATCAGCGCCGGTCTAGTCGAGATGCGCGGCGCTACCTCGCCCCGCCTCCTGCTCGAGCTGATGTGCGCTCAGGTGCTCCTGCCGGCGGCGGGCAGCGACGCGACCGGGCTGGCCGATCGCGTCGAGCGGCTAGAGCGCCGGCTGAGCGCCGGCGACCGCCAGGCGACAGGCCGGGCCCCAAGCGCAGCCGCGCCAGGCTCGATGGTCGCAGTGTCGGACACCTCTGAACCAGGAACTGGGACGGCATGGCCCACGCGGAAGCCTGCGGGCCCCACGGCGGCTGCCGCCCCGCGAGCAGCGGCGCCGACCGCAGAGCCGCGAGCAGCGGCGCCGACCGCCGATCCGGCTGCTGCCGCCGCAGTCCGGGCCGGAGTCCCGGCAGATGCGGACGCCCTACGCGCCCGGTGGCCTGATGTACTGGCGGCCGTCCAGAGTCGTAAGCGAGTCGCCTGGATGCAGCTCAGCAACGCCACCGTAGAGTCGTTTGCTGACGGCGTGCTGACCCTTACCTTCGCTCAGGCCGGCATAGCGAAGGGCTTCCAGACCGGCGGATACGACAAGGACCTCGGCCAGGTCCTGTCCGATATGTTCGGGGTGACGCCGGCTATCAGAACCTCGGTCGGGACGGTCGGCGGTTCTCCTGACACGGGGACGGGCCCGGCTTACTCGCCGCTCTCGCGCCCTGCTGAGGGTGCGGGCGCGCTGCGACCGGGCGACGACGAGCCCGGCCAGGACGTCGGCGCACGTCGGCCGGCCTCGACGGATCGCCCGGCTGATCCCGGCCGCCGCGGAAGCGCGAGCTCTCCGCAGCGGTCTGCCGGCGAGCGCGGCGCCTCGGCTCGGCCGCCGTCGGCGCGCCGTGGGCCTACCGGCACTGGGTCGACGGGCCCTGGGTCGACGGGCACTGGGTCGGCTAGCACTAGGTCGACCGGCACTGGGTCGGCCCGCGCCGATGACAACGAGCCAGCGCCCGGGGACCTGCCGGCCCCCGATGTGCTCACCGGGACCGACCTGATCGAGCGGGAGCTAGGCGGCCGGATCATCCAGGAGCTGGACGGCCCGTAACCGCCCGAGGACGCAGCCGCCATTATTCGTCCGCACGCCGCGCCCGCGACGTGGCCGGGGACCGCCCGCAACGTGCCCTGCCGTGGCGTAGGCCGTAGGCTCGGGATATCGAGCGCAGCACCGACAGTGCCGCTAAGAACAGTGCCGCTGACCACAGCGCCGCTGAGAAAGCGCCGCTGAGAAAGCGCCGCAGAAACTAGGAGGGTCGCGTGGAGCCTGGTGGCCAGCTAGATATGCAGCAGCTCCTGCAAGCGGCTGCGGCGATGCAGAGCCAGCTGATGTCCGCGCAGCAGGAACTCGCCGAGGCCGAAGTGCAGGGGACGGCTGGCGGCGGGCTCGTCACCGCGACGGTGAACGGCCAGGGCGAGCTCGTCGACCTGTCGATTACGGCCGCGGCCATCGACAGCGGGGATCCCGAGGAGACAGCCCAGACGCTGGCAGATCTCGTGCTCGCCGCCTACCGGGACGCATGCCGCGAGGTCGACGAGCTGCAGCAGGAGACCATGGCGCCGTTCGCGGCCGGCTTTGGCGGCGGCGGCGGCCTGCCCGGCATGCCTGATCTGAGCAGCTTCCAGGGCTTCCCCGGGCTGCCAGGCGGGCCTGCCAGTCCAGGTCCCGAAGAGCCGCCAGCGCAGGACGACCCGGCCAGTGAGAAGTAGGCGAGCCCGGGGTGTACGAGGGCGTCGTCCAGGACCTGATCGAAGAACTAGGGCAGTTGCCAGGGGTCGGCCCTAAAGGCGCGCAGCGCATCGCCTTTTACCTGCTGTCCGCTGATCCCGCCGATCTCCGGCGCCTAGCCGCGGTCCTGGTCGAGGTCACCGAGAAGGTCAAGTTCTGCCGGATCTGCTTCAACGTCGCCGAGGACGACGAGTGCCGGATCTGCAAGGACACGCGCCGGGATCTCTCATTGATCTGCGTTGTCGAGGAGCCGAAGGACGTCGCGACGATTGAGAAGATCCGCGAGTTCCGCGGCCGCTACCACGTCCTTGGCGGTGCGATCAGCCCGATCGACGGGGTCGGTCCCGACGATCTGCGCATTCGGGAACTAATGGCCAGGCTCGCCGACAGTGCCGTGACCGAGATCATTCTCGCCACGGACCCGAACCTGGAAGGTGAGGCGACCGCGACCTACCTGGCGCGGATGATCAAGCCGATGGGACTGCGGGTCACCAGGCCGGCCAGCGGCCTGCCGGTCGGTGGCGAGCTTGAGTACGCCGACGAGGTCACGCTGGGCAGGGCGTTCGAGGGACGGAGGCTGCTTGATGTCTGAGTCACGGCGCGGACCGGGGGCATCCGCGACTGCTAACGGCGCCAGCTCGGATCTGGCGTCGGTCCAGCTAGCCGGCGACGAATGGCGCCCGCTAGCCGACCGGATCGCAGGGAATGCCCGGGACTTCCTTGACGGCCTGACTGCGGTCGTGCGCGGCGAGGGCGCCGACGAGACGGTGCCGCTGTTGCTGCTGGAGACCGCGCAGGTGATGCTGGCCGGGGCTCAGCTCGGCGCCAGCCGGGACGTCATCCTGCCGAGCAACTGGGAGCCCGACGTCGGCGCGGACCCCGATGTGGACCTGGACGCGCTGCGCACAGGCCTGGCTGCGCGGCTGGCCGGTTTCGACGACTACGCCGAGATTTTTGATCCGTTCGCGGACACTCAAGCGACCCCGTTCCGGCTTTCTGACGATCTAGCAGCTGTGGCAGCAGACCTCGTCCACGGGCTGAAGCATCACGAGGCGGGACGAGTAGCCGAAGCCATCTGGTGGTGGCAGTATTCCTACGTCAACCACTGGGGCACCCACGGCGGGGCGGCCTTGCGGGCGCTGCACTCGGTCGTGGCGCATGCCCGACTGGACGTAGCAGAGGAACCGGCACCGCGCTAGGCAGGCCGCGCGTCGGTAGACTCAGGGTTCGGCCAGTCGCGGCCTGGGCCTGGCGGCCCGGACCCGCGGGCTGGCGCCTAGCGAGCCAGTAATGAGGTGCAGGCACAGCCGTGGCCCTGGTCGTGCAGAAATACGGTGGATCGTCGGTAGCTGACGCGGACGGCATCAAGCGGGTAGCGCAGCGGATTGTCGCGGCCCGCAAGGCCGGCAATAGCGTCGTCGTCGTGGTGTCGGCCATGGGCGACACCACCGACGAGCTCAGGGATCTGGCCAATCAGGTAAGCCCGGCACCACCTGGTCGCGAGCTTGACATGCTGCTGACCGCCGGCGAGCGGATCTCGATGGCGCTGCTGGCGATGGCCATCGCCAACCTCGGCCTGGAGGCCCGGTCGTTCACCGGCTCGCAGGCGGGCGTAATCACCGACTCCACGCACGGCAAGGCCCGGATCATCGACATCACGCCTGGCCGTATTCAGGCGGCGCTTGACGACGGCTCCATCCCGATCGTGGCTGGCTTCCAGGGCGTGTCCCAGACCACCAAGGACATCACGACCCTCGGCCGCGGCGCGTCAGACACGACGGCGGTCGCGCTGGCGGCGGCCCTTGGCGCGGATTACTGCGAGATCTTCACGGACGTGGACGGCGTCTTCACCGCCGACCCTCGGATCGTTCCCGGCGCGCGCCGGCTGCCGCGTATCTCCTATGAGGAGATGCTGGAGATGGCCGCCTGCGGCGCCAAGGTACTCATGCTGCGCTGCGTCGAGTACGCGCGCCGGTATCAGATGCCCATTCACGTTCGTTCCTCATTCAGTAACAGGGAAGGCACCTGGGTCATCGACGCGGGGCCGGCAACGGAAGGCGAGGCGATGGAGCAGGCGATCATCTCCGGCGTGGCACAAGACCGTGGCGAGGCGAAGATCACGGTCGTCGGCGTGCCTGACAAGGTCGGGGAGGCCGCCAGGATCTTCCGCGCCATCGCCGAGGCCGGCATCAACATCGACATGATCGTGCAGAACGTCTCCGCAGCCGCGACGAGTCGCACGGACATCTCGTTCACGCTGCCGCGGGAAGACGGTCACGCCGCGATGACGCGGCTCGGGCAGCTCCAGGCCGAGGTCGGCTTCGACTCGCTGCTCTACGACGACAGGATCGGCAAGGTATCAGTGATCGGCGCCGGGATGCGGTCGCACCCGGGAGTCAGCGCGGCCTTCTTCGGCGCGCTGGCCGAGGCGGGCGTCAACATCGAGATGATCTCCACCTCCGAGATCCGGATCTCCGTCGTCGTTGACCAGAACGACGTCGATGTTGCCGTCATTGCCGCTCACGAGGCCTTTGACCTCGGCGACGGCAGCGGGCAGGCGGTTGTCTACGGCGGGACCGGCCGATGAGCGCTCGCGCTGGTGCTGGCCGGCCCGTACTCGCGATCGTCGGCGCGACGGGCGCTGTCGGGACGGTAATGCGGAGCATCGTGTCCGAGCGCGCCGACATCTGGGGCGAGGTCCGGCTCGTGGCGAGCGCCCGGTCCGCCGGCCGCAAGCTTGATGTGCGCGGCGAGGAAGTGGTGGTGCAGGCACTGTCGCCGGCGGTATTCGATGGCGTGGACCTGGCCATGTTCGACGTGCCGGACGAGGTGTCGGCGCAGTGGGCGCCGGTGGCGGCCGCGCGCGGCGTGGTCGTGATCGACAAGTCGGGCGCGTTTCGGATGGACCCGGAGGTACCGCTGGTCGTGCCCGAGGTCAACCCCGACGCTGCGAGGTCGCGGCCGAGGGGCATCATCTCGGTGCCGAACTGCACCACGCTGTCCATGATCGTCGCGCTCGCAGCGCTGCATCGGGCGTTCACGCTGCGCGAGCTGGTCGCGGCGTCCTACCAGGCCGCGTCCGGCGCCGGGCAGGCCGGCTCGGACGCGCTTTATGACCAGCTGACCAAGGTCGCCGGCAACAGGACCCTCGGCCAGCGCCCTGGCGACATCCGGGCCGCGCTTGGCGACGGCGGGCCGTTCGGCGCGCCGCTGGCCATGAACGTGGTCCCCTGGGCCGGCTCGGTCCGCGACGCGGGCTGGTCCTCGGAGGAACTGAAGATCCGCAACGAGACCCGCAAGATCCTCGGCATGCCGGATCTGCGGGTCAACGCCACCTGCGTCCGCGTGCCGGTGATCACCGGCCACTCGCTCGCGTTGCATGCGGTCTTCGAGCGCCCGGTCACGCGCGAGGAAGCACAGCAGGTGCTGCGGGAGTCGCCAGGGATGGTCCTGGTGGACGAGCCGGAGTCGGGCAGCTATCCCACGCCGGCCGACGTCGCGGGCACCGACCCGACGCTGGTCGGCCGCGTCCGGCAGAGCCTGGACGAACCATGCGGGATCGACATGTTCGTCGTCGGCGACAACCTGCGCAAAGGCGCCGCGCTCAACGCCGCCCAGATTGCCGAGCTGCTGGCACCCGAGCTGGCAGGCTGACGGCGTTGTTCACGGCCCCGTTCCCTCCGTAAGGGAGTCGGTTGCGACATTGGAGCCGGTACCTGGACGGTTTGCTGACAAATCGGTCAGCTACGCGGACTACGGCACTCGCATGAGCTCGCCGGCGTTCACGGTCACGGGCACGATGTTGCCCGGCGGAGCCAGTGGGCAGGCCCAGGCCGGGTCGTAGGCGCAGGACGGGTTGTAGGCGAAGTTCAGGTCCACGAGCAGGTAGCCGTCGTCGCCGCCTAGATCGGCGCCTTTGACGGTGTCGATGACGTACCGGCCGCCACCGTAGGTGGCGCCATCGGTCCTGGTGTCGCGGATCGGCACGAAGAGGCCGCCGCCGTAGCTGGCCAGCCACCACACGTCCAGGTCACCGACGCCGGGCAGGTGCACTACGCCGGCGCGCTGGAACGGGACGACCCCGTCGGTCCCGGTGTTCACCTCGATTCTGACCTGCTCGACGTCCGCATCCAAGAGCGCGGTGAACCGCAGCGCAGGATCGTAGGGAGCTACCGGCACGCCGGTGAACCCCGCCCGATCGGCGGCCGGGATCGGCGACTGCGGGTGAGTGGCGAGCAGTTCGTTGCGCGCCAGCCGCCAGATCCGATGGGCGGCTTCCGGATCTGACTGCGCCCGGACATCCGCGTAAATGGCCGCGACCTTGCGGCGCCAGTCCAGCAAAGCAATCGCGTTCATCGAGCCTCGCAGCCGTGGGCGGCCGTTCTGTCCATGGCCGCCTGGACTGCCGACCCTAGCTGGCGAGCGTGAACCGCTGCTCCGTGGAGCCCGCGATGCACAGGGCCAGGCCGAGGACACCAACATCGCGCAGGGTCAGGTCCGACAGCCCGGCTGTCATCGTCAGCCAGATGACGATCTGCGCCAGCAGCAGCGCGGTGAGGCCAGCTGCTGCCCTGACCGCGATCCCCGCGATCAACGCGACGGCCAACACGAGCAGGACCCAGCCGTGCGCCAGCACGAGGATGACCGCTGCGGTCGAGGACGAGTGGACCAGCGGGAGGTATCCCGTCCACAGTGCCGGCTGGACGAGCTCGTGGTAACCGAACCAGGCGAGCACCAGGCCGAGCAGCATCCGGCCAGCAGTGGCCCCCCAGCCTGCCGCGAGGTCGGCCGCCCAGGCGCCAGGAGTCGCGCGCACTTCAGTCACGAGACGATCCTGCCGTGGGCGTCAGTGACCACGATGCCGTCGTCGCCAAGGTTGTAGTCACTGCTGCCGGAGTCATCGCCCATGGAGGCCTCCACCACATAGACATGAGTGCCGCCCGGATAAAAGCGCGCCGCGCCTGGCTGCTGGCCATTGACGCCCGCCGTGATCGAGAGCCCGGCGCCTTGGCGCCGGACACTAACCGAGAGCCCGGCCAGCGCCGCCTTCGCAGCGCTGCTGGGCGTGCCCGGCCAGATGCCGAACGCGTACTGCGCGAATGGCTGCGAGTTCAGCAGCGGTCCTGGCGAGCTAGCGGGGGCAGCGGAGCGCGCCGCGGCCGTGGGTGCGGATGCCGACGGCCCGGATGTGGCTGGCCCGGATGTGGCTGGGGCGGACGCCGACGGCCGCACCGCCGTCGAACCGGTGGCCAGCGGCCCGAGCGCACCGCCAGCATTGTGATTAGCCCAGCCGTGGAGTGCGAGCAGCAGGCCGGCGACGCCAGTGACCGCGAGCAGCGTGAGGCCCCGGGGGCCGGCAGCTCCGAAGCGAGTTCTCATCTCCGGCCGGACCGAGTCGCCGCGACATGCTCGGCCAGTATCGGGCCGGCCGGGCCGGCCCTGCGCCCGGTCACGAGGCCGGCCTCGGCGACGATGGCCGCCGACGTGATGCCGCTAAAACCGGCGCTCTCGAGCAAGGCCATCCACGCCGACATCGGAATCGGCCGCTCCTGAACACGCAGCAGATAGCGTCCCGCATTCTTTACGATGCGCCACCAGCCGCCCGGACCCTTGCGCACGAGCACGCTCAGCTTCGTGCGGATGATCGCGCGGTCCCTGGCGGAGCCACCCCGGCCGAACATCATGTCCGCGATGACGATCTGGCCGCCGGGCCGCAGCCAGCCGTGCGCTGCCCGGACGAGCCTTGCCTTGTCGGCGTCGCGGAGGTGGTGAAGCGCGTAGCTGGAGACGATGAGGTCGAGGCTGGCTGGCGGGAGGTCGAGTTCCTCGACAGGCAGCGCTATGGCCGTCAGGGCGGGCAGGTCGCGCCGTCGCGCCTCGTCGCGCAAGCGGCCGGCCATGGCAGGGCTGACATCGATGCCGAGCACACTGGCGCCCTGCGTGGCCAGCGGGATGCTGATCTGGCCGCTGCCGCAGCCGAGGTCCAGGGCGGCGATGCCCGGGTTAGCAGCGGCAGCGCTGATCACGGCCGACGTCACACTGCCGAGGTTAGCGGAGCCATGCTGGTCCCAGCTGCTGACGCGACGCGACCAGACGCGACGCTGCCTGCGGGCCGACCGCTGCGTCGCCCGCGAGGCGAGCGGGGTGGGGGGCTGCCGCGAGTCGGCTCGTGGTTTATTGTGGTCCTTATTCTCGTGCACCATTATCGCAGGCTAATGTCACCAAGCAGCACCGGCCAAGCTCAGGCAATTCAGATCAAGCTAGTTTCTAGTTTAGAAGTCGTTAAGATTGTCGCTGTCATGAAGAATTCATGAAAATCAGCCGTGCTGCCGAGGAATTCGTTAGCATCACCTGAACTGGAAGGCCATCGGGAGTCACCTCGCGACGCGCACACGCTCGGACCTCGCGCCTGCCCCGTGCACGGGCCGGCCTGGTTGCGTTGATCGCCGTCATCGTGGCCGCACTCGGCGGCGGCATCTACCTAGCAGCGCAGGCCTCGGCCGGGCCGTCTGGGCATGCGGCCGCTGCCGGTGCGCCGGCCAAGGCGTCGAAGGCAGGCGTGACGCCCAGCCCGTCCGCTCCGGTGCCGCACCCATCCGGCAGCCTCGGCGACTATCCCGTCGCGCAGCGGTCGTTCACCTTTACCAAGCCTCCCAGCGCTACCCTGGGCGTTCGCGTCCTGCATGTTGCTGTTCGTTTCCCCGATGTGGGGTCAGCGCATGCATCCGGCGTGCCGGGGACAAGCGCATTCCCCCTCATCGTGTTTGCCCCTGGTTATCGCCAGTGCAGCGCGAGCTACAACATTCTGCTGCGGCAGTGGGCTAGCGCGGGATACGTCGTCGCGGCCGTGAATTTTCCGCGTACTAATTGCCACGTCGCTAGCCCGGATGAATCGGATCTAGTAAACCAGCCCGCCGATCTGGCGTTTGTTATCCGGCAGCTAGATCGGTTGTCTAGCGAGCCGGACAGGCCCCTGGCCGGGCTGGTCAACGCGTCGAAGGTCGCTGTAGCTGGGCACTCCGACGGCGGCGACACCGTCGCGGCAATGGCCGGGATGAGCTGCTGCCGTTATCCCGGCTTGCGCGCTGCGATCGTGCTTGCCGGGGCTGAATGGCCGGCGTTCTCCGGCACCTGGTTCACGGCGCCGACGGCACCGGTTCTGTTCGTCCAGGGCACGGCGGACGTGTGGAATCCGGAGGCCACCAGCTTGCAGCTGTACCAGGCCGATACAAGTGGGGCTCGCTATTACCTGCAGCTGACCGGGGCCGATCATTTCACGCCGTATGAGGGTGACAGCGCGCCGGAACCAATCGTCGTGCAGGTAACCATCGACTTCCTCGACCACTATCTGGCCGGCGACGGCCTCCCGATCAGCGCCATGCGCCGGGCGGGGGGCGTGGCCGGTGTCTCCGGGCTGGTGAGCGGCGGCCAGCGGCCTTAGGGCGCCGTCAGCCGCGGTGGACGCGGCGGCAGGGAGCCGGGCAGGCTTGCGGCTCAGTCAGTCGGCGGATGATCACCGGTGAGCTGCTCGGCGTAGATCTGCCGCATGACTCGGCGTCGCTCGTCGCCGTCGAGCTTGTCGATGTACAGCTCGCCATGCAGGTGGTCGGTCTCGTGCTGGAGGCAGCGGGCCAGCTCGGCCGTGCCCGACACGATGACCTGCTCCTGCCGAAGATTCACGCCGGTCACGATGGCCAGGTCTGCCCTGTGTCGCAGGGCGCTGACGCCCGGAATGGACAGGCAGCCCTCGACGCCGTCGGCCGCACCGCTCAGTTCGACGACCCTGGGGTTGATCAGGTAGCCGAGCTGGCCGTCCACGTTGTACGAGAAGGCGGCCAGGCTGGAGCCGATCTGATTGGCGGCCAGGCCCGCGCGGCCCGGCTCCTGAACGGTGTCGAGCAGGTCCTCGATGAGGCTGGCCAGGGCGTCGTCGAACCGGGTCACCGGATCACTGAACGTGCGCAGCACTGGGTCGCCGAGGTAGCGGAGCGGCCGGATGCTCAACCGCTGACCTGCTGTCCGGTCTCGGCGCTCAGCTTGCAGAGCCGGTCGATGACCAGCTGATGCCAGTCGAGCTCGACCTGGATGCGCATGCGAGCGTGCTCGATGACCAGGTCGTCGGCGACTGTCTGGTCCGGCCACGCGCGCTCCCGCTGATGCTCGAGCTCGCTCGCGCGCGCTGACAGCACGCGGACACGGTCCTCGACGTAACCGCGGAGGGTTGCCTCGGTGAGCTCGCCGCTCATCGCGAGCGCCAGGTCGACCGGGTCAGGGTGCAACCTGATCTCCTGGAGCGCCTCCGCGCGCAGGGCACGCAGCTCGCGGTGGCCCTTGGTCGTGATGCCGTAGACGGTGCGAGCCGGAAGCTGCCCGTCCTGCTCCGTGCGCAGCGGCTCGATCAGGCCCTGGGCGGCCAGCCGGTGCAGGGCGCCATACAGCGATCCTGGCTGCACTTCTGACCACATATCGGTCCGGTCAATGCGGGCGTCTCGCCGCAGCTGGTGGCCGTACATAGGGCCGTGCTTCGCCAGCGCGCCCAGGACGAAGAGGCGGGTCGGGTTCATACCATGAGTAAAACACGACTACTCAAATCTGAGTACCTCTTGCTGGGCCTTCCGCGAGCAGCGCGGAAGCGGGTCTGCACGGCCGGAGCTGTCCGGTCTAGCATCCTGAGCGTTATGACGCATCCACACACCGATCCCGGTGACGTCGACCACGACCACGCGCATGCCGATGCCCATGGCCATCCGCACGAGCATGCGCACGACCGCAGGCCCGCAGTGGTCAGCAGGCTTGTCCATCTGGTGCGACCGCATTCCCACGAGGCGGCGGACAAGGTCGATGCGGCGCTGGAAGCCAGCGCTGAGGGGATCCGGGCGCTGTGGATCTCGCTCGCCATCCTGGGCGCCACCGCCGCCATCCAGGCGGTTGTGGTGGCGTTCTCCGGCTCGGTCGCCCTCCTCGGCGACACGCTGCACAATGCCGCGGACGCGCTGACGGCAGTGCCTCTCGGAGTGGCGTTCCTCGTGGGCAGGCGGCCGCCGAACCGGCGCTATACGTATGGGTACGGTCGGGCTGAGGACCTGGCGGGCATCGCCATCGTTGTGGTCATTGCAGCGTCGTCCGCGCTGGCGGCTTACGAGGCGGCCACGAGGCTTGCGCATCCGCGACCCGTATCCAACCTGATCGCAGTGGGCGTTGCAGCCCTGGCCGGGTTTGCCGGCAACGAGGCTGTGGCCCGGTACCGCATCCGAGTCGGGCGCAAGATCGGGTCGGCGGCGCTGGTGGCCGACGGGCTCCACGCCCGCACCGACGGGTTCACGTCGCTCGCCGTCCTCCTGGGAGTCGCGGGCGTCGCCGTCGGCTGGGACTGGGCCGATCCGGTAGTCGGGCTGCTGATTACGGTTGCCATTCTTGCGGTGCTGCGCCAGGCAGCACGGGAGATCTACCGGCGCCTGATGGATGCCGTGGACCCCGAACTCGTCGACCAGACCGAGCAGACCCTGCGGGCGACCACCGGAGTCCTGGATATAGGTGAGGTCCGGCTGCGGTGGATTGGTCATCAGCTGCGAGCCGAGTGCGAGGTCGTCGTCGATGGGGCCGCGAGTGCTCTCCAGGCACACCACGTCGCGGTCGAAGCCGAGCACAACCTGCTGCACGCCGTCCCGCGCCTGACCGCTGCGCTGGTGCACGCGGACCCGCAGGCCCCGGAGGGCGCCGATTACCACTCGGTCCTCGCGCCGCATCGGTGATCACGGCGTGATGTCACCGGGGCGCGCCCTGCCACCGGAAACTGTCAGAGGCCCGGGGCAAGATGGGCGCATGACTGTGACAGGACGCCTGGAAGCCGTCGCGCTCGACGCGCCGGACATCGAGAAGCTTGCCTCGTTCTATGCCGAGCTAACTGGCTGGGAGATCATCCGGCAGGACTCCGACTGGATCACCGTTCGGACGGGGGACGGTCAGGAGATCGCCTTTCAGCTCGCTCCCGACCATGTCGCGCCCAAGTGGCCCGGGCAGGATCTCCCGCAGCAGTTCCACCTCGACCTGCAGGTAGACGGGTACGAGGCGGCGGCCGAGCGGGCCGTCGGCCTTGGCGCCACCCGGCTGGACGCCGGGCCGACCTGGATCACGCTGGCCGATCCGGCCGGCCATCCGTTCGACCTGTGCCAGAAGGACGGCGTCGGCGCCGTCATGGGACTGTTCGCGGTGACGATCGACGCGCCGGACGCGTCCGCGCTTGCCCGCTTTTACGCCGACCTCTTGGGTATGGAAGTCACGTACGAGGGGCCAGAGGGCGCGCTGATCGCCGGCGACGGCAAGTACGTAATGTTCCAGCAGGTTGCTGCGTACAGCCCGCCGAGGTGGCCGGATTCAGCGCATCCGCAGCAGGGGCATCTCGACATCATGGTCGACGACCTCGACGCCGGCGAGGCGCGCGCGCTGGAGCTGGGCGCTTCGCGACTGGCCGGGAGTGGCGAGAGCTTCCGGGTCTTCGCCGACCCGGCCGGGCATCCGTTCTGCCTCACCGTCTAGAGCAGCTGATTGTCCTGTTCTAGCCGAAGGTGAATACGTAGGCCTGAGCCCCCGGTTCGGGGAAGGTGATCTCGAAGGTACGGTCTGTGATGTGGCCGGCCTGGCGGATGAGCTGGTACACACGCTGCTGCGTGACCGCGCCGTTGCCATCGTCGTCGACGTCGCTACGCGCGCCTCGCGCCGAACTCTCACGGCAAGGTCATCGAGTCCTGGACGCTGCGTCTTGGCGCACCAGTTGCGGAATGAAAGAAACCCGCTCCTCATGATGAGCAACGGGCCTCTGACCGGTCGGGGTGGCGGGATTTGAACCCGCGGCCTCTTCGTCCCGAACGAAGCGCGCTGCCAAGCTGCGCCACACCCCGCTGACCGCCCGAGAAGTCTAGCTGATCCCGGCTACCAGCGTGAGCAGCGTAGCCTCCGGCCG
>DASXKI010000101.1:0-6010 GCA_036496945.1 Streptosporangiaceae bacterium
ACTACGAGGCGATCCGCAGCAACCAGACCAATGGCTACCTCGTGCGGGTGACGCCCTCCGGCACCGTGCTCAAGGTGACCGACACTCATCTCAGCGGCCCGCTCGCGCTGGCCGGCGGCCGGGTGGACCTGCTCGCCCAGCGTTACAACAGCCATCCTGGCCTGTACTTCGACAGCTACCGCGAGTCCACGCTGGCCCACGTCTATTCTCGCCGAGTCTCGCTGCGGTACTTCGATATAGCCGGCACGGGCACCCGCCTGCTGGCGGTCGGGACGCTGGGCGAGGTCCGCGAGCTGAGCCCCACGACGGCGGCCGTCCTGTCATCCGTCAATGTGCCGGGAGCCTCGATGGCGCTGGCGGGCCCAGTCCCTGCGGTGCTCGCAGTCAGCGGCGGCTCGTACAGCCTTAACCGGATCACTGGTTAGGCGCTGTCAGGCCCGTCGCTGTCAGGCCAGTTCTTGTCAGGCCAGTGACAGCGACATGAACGTGCTGTGCGGGCTCGCCTGATAGTCGGCGAACTCCCCGCACTCTGTGAAGCCTGCGCTCGCGTACAACGCGCGGGCCGGAGCGAACCCGGCCATCGTGCCGGTCTCCAGGCTCAGCCGCTGGTAACCGCGATCACCGGCGACCGCGATGAGGTGCGTCAGCATTGCCCGGCCGATGCCTGCCCCGCGGGTCGCCACGGCCGTGTGCATGGACTTGACCTCGCCGTGCTGATCATCGAGGTGCTTGAGCGCGCCGATCGCCAGCAGAACGCCATCCCGGCGATAGCTATACAACGTCACGGCGGGATCGAGCAGCCCGGCCAAGTCGAGGGCGAAGACGTTATCTGGCGGGCTCTGCGACCTCATATGGGCCAGATGGCGGCCAAGCAGTTCCCGAATATCAGTCCTTCGCGGGTCATCCACAGCAATCGCATCGTCAGCCACGCGGAAAATTATGACCTAGCCATCCCGCCCGCCGGCCGCGGCCCCGCGCTACGTACCTAGCCGCGGTTCGCCCAGTTGAACCGGGCCGAGCCGCGCCCGAGTATGCGGTCGACGGCGGCGCTGACACTGCCGTCCTCGGCCATGAGCTTGCGGATCACGAAGATCATGGTGGGGATGGCCCAGAAGTCACCGCAGATCCACAAGATCCCGGCGCCGATCTGCTGATCGGCAAAGGCTGGCAGGGTAACGCCGGGCACGTGGTTGTACACCGAGTACCACGATGTGCTCGATAGGAAGCCCATCGCCATGGCGAGAACCCACATGAAGCAATTTGTCGCCAGCAGCGCGCCCGCCTGGGCAACTGTCGACATTCGGATCCGGAGCGGGGCCGAACCGATGAACTGCAGCCAGAACAGCACGCCAGCCAGGAAGAAGCTCGAGTGCATCAGCCAGATATGCACGGCCTGATTACGCTCCGACAGGTCGAACGGGCCAGGCAGATGCCAGAAGACCATCACCAGGTTGAAGATCGCCACGCTCACCCACGGCCGGAGGACGAAGCCGCCGACGGCGCGCAGCGGCCGGGTCCAGCCCGCGGTCATGACCTCGCGCGTCGCGGCCTTGCCCGATCGGCCGGGCAGCGCGTCGAGCAGCGGCTGCCACGGCGCGCCGGCCACGATCAGCGTCGGCGCAGCGAACATCAGCAGCAGGTGCTGGATCATGTGCACGAAGAAGTAGTCGCTGGCCCAGTAGTCGATCGGCGACTGGACCGCGATCAGCAGCACAGCGAGGCCGCTGTAGAACCAGATCGACCGGAGCCTGCGCTGCCTGGTGCGGTCCGGGCGCGAGCGGCGGGCCAGCCGCGCGAGCCCGATCTCGTGCCAGCCGACGAGCACGATCACGAGAATCAGGAACGGGTCGAACGACCAGTGATGGACTAGGTAGGTCACGGTGCCCTCTCAGCCAGACGTTCCGTACGGGATTGTCGCGCCCACGGTCTGTGCGACGCTCCAGTGGCTCGAGCCTGCGTCAAGCTGCCAGACGGTCATCGTGCCTGCGCGGACGGAGAGGGCTTGCGGTTCGCCGCCAGGCCCGAGCGCCAGGGTGGCAGTCCGCGCGGGCAGCGACGGCAGCGCGCGCCATCCGGCCGACTGCCACCCGATGACGGCGCCACTGCCGTCCGGCAGGACGAGGCCAGCTGAGCCATCGGCCCAGATCGAGATCGACGGCTTGCCGGCGGCCGTCGTGGCCTGCATAGGAGCGGGCAGCGCGGGGGAGAGCTGCCAGTGGGCGCCGCCATCTGCCGACCACGCGGCCAGCAGCGACGTGCCGGTGCCGGTCCGGGCGGCGAGGATCGCGGTGGTCCTGGTCCCGTTGGTCGCCAGGGCGGCGACATCGATGCGGTCCTGCGACAGGCCGGCTGGCAGCGCCGGGCCGGCCAGCCGCCACGCTCCGGCTGAGTACGTGAAGATCCCGGCGACGCCTGCCTTGCCACAGCTGGCGCCGACGACGGGCGAGCCGGCTGGCGTCCAGGCGGCCCCGGTCAGTGCCTGCACATCGCAAGTACGTCCGGCGGGGGAGTCGGCCAGCGACTGCTGCGTCGCCAGCCTGTCCCACGTCGCGCCGAGGCTCGTGCTGGTCTCGACCTCGCCGGACTCGGTCAGCGCGATCAGCCGGCCACCGGAACTGCCAGCCAGAGCGTCCGGGACGTCGCCAAGGCCGGGACTGAGCAGCGCGTTCTGTGACCACTGGATCCCGCCGTCCGCGGTCGCGGCCAGCGGCGAGAACTTCAGGTCCTGGCTCGGCCGGAAGCCCGTGACCAGCGACGCCGCGCCGGTCGCCGCCATCACGAGTCCGCCGTTGCTGGCAACTCCGGCCGGGGTCGCCAGCTTCCAGCTCGGGGCGCCGGCCGGGCGGACGAACAGCTCCCAGAAGTTGTCGAACGTGGCCGCCGAGCCGCCCATCTGCACGATGGCCCAGCTAGTCCCGCTGGCGCTCGACACCGACGTGGCCAGGCTCGGCCCGCTGACGGCGACCTGTGCCAGGTTGGGCGAGCTCGTCGCGGCGGGCTTGCTGCCGCAGCCTGCCACCAGCAGCGCACTGGCTACCGCGAGCGCCAGGGCCGCCAGCCGAGAGGCTGGGTGGCAGGCGACGCGCCACTGCGCGCTCATGCTCGCCTCCCGATCTGCTGGGCTGCGGTTGCGAGTTCGGCCGCGAAGGACGACTTCGTGCTCGCGGTGCCCGGACCTGGGTTGAAGTTCAGCTCGGCCCTGGTGCGCCCGGCCGTGTCGATGACGTACGCCAGGTCGTCATGCGCGACCATGCCGCCTGGCGCCTCGACCTGCGCCGAGATGGCGTAGTTCTTCCATGTCTGCTGAAGCTGGGCGAGCGAGCCGGTGAGGAAGAGCCAGTTGGGCAGTCGGCTGAGGCCTTCCTGCGCGTCGAAGGCCCGGGTATAGGCCACGGATCGGTAGACAGGGTTGGCGACGATGGCGACCATTTCCACATTGCGCGAGTCCGCTCCAAGCATCTGGTCGGCCTGGCGGAACTCCTGCGCGATCAGCGGGCAGTCGGAGGTGCAGACCGGGTCGAGGAAGGTGAGCAGCACCACCTTGCCGCGAAGGCTGGCCAGGCTGACTGCGCGCCCGTGCTGATCGGAGAGCGCGAATCCGGGCGCGGCGAAGTTGAGGGGTGCCGCGCTGCCGTCGATGGCCTGCGCGATGATGGGCGCCGCGTTGGGGCTTGCCTGGGCGATCGCCATCGGACCGGCGCCGACGACGACGACCGCAGCCGCCCACAGCGCGAGCACCGTGCGCACGCCCACGCCGGAGAGCGCGTGGTCCAGGCGGCCACGGAGTGAGCCGCTGTTCGCGTCGCTCGCCACCGTAGCGACGGTCGCCGGCTCGGCGACGATCGTGGGCCCGGCCACGGTGACTGCCTCCGGTGCGCGGGCCAGCGCCAGGTAGCCGGCCACGGCCACCAGCGCGACCGGGAGCATGCTGTTGGGATCGGTGCCGAGGCCGCCGAAAAAGCCGAGGTCCTCGATCAGGACCCAGTCCACAACGCACACGGCGACCAGCAGGATCAGGGTCGGCTGGACGAGCGAGCGCCGGCCGCTGAGGAAGGCGGCGCCGACCGCACCGAGCGCAATCACCGCGACCAGGTTGACGGCGAAGCCGTGTGCGGCGTCCAGCGACGCGAAGTCGCCGACGAGCGCCGACAGGACGTGCGGCTGCGACGTGCCCGACATGCCGGTGACCATGCTGGCCAGCGTGCCCAGCTGCCCGTGCAGCCGACCCTGCCAGAAGCCTCGGCCCGGCCAGGCTTGCAGCACTGCCATCGCGGCGAGCAGCAGGCCCAGACCGGTCACGATCTGCTGGCCGAGCCGCCGCGACTGCCAGTGCCGCACCGGCAGCGCGATCAGCAAGCCGGCCACGCAGTAGAACGCCGCCGCGCCCGGTGCGCCGAACAGGAACGTCAGGCCGTGCGCGAAGATCCCGCCGAAGGCCTCGCCGAACACCCAGACGACCAGCCCCCAGCCCGCGCTGACCAGCCCCGCCAGCCTGGATGGCCACCCGGACGGAGCTGCTATCAGCCACGCGCCGATCCCGATCTGGATCCACACCGCGGCCGCGCCGGCCTGGATCGGGTGGAACGACCAGGCGGTCCCGGCCCAGTTGACGACGTGCTGGACCCAGTCCGGCGAACTGGCTGCCGTCGGCTCGATCACCTGCCCAGGGAGGCCAGCGGCCATCGCCGGCTGTGCCTGGAGGATCCCGTCAAAGATCCACAGGACGCCGAAGCCGATCCGCAGCAGGCGCCGGCCGCCCGGCTCACCCGCGCCGCCGGCCCAGCCGAGTTCGGTGGCCAGCCAGCGTGATCCGCTCGCGGGGCGGGCCGACGGCACCCACTCGCGCACGGCAACCAGGGCCAGGCACGGCAACACGAGCAGCGCCAGCACGATCAGGCCCTGATGCAGCAGCGCAGCACGGAAGGCCGCCACGAGCACGGGGTTGGTGTCACTCAGGCCTGAGTTCATGCCGGGCATCGGGTCTTATCCCTCCGGTCAGCCCGGCAGCCGGGGCGCGGACGCGTGCATGGCGAGCGCCCGGATGGCCGCCGTCATCGGGCCGTCGGCCTTGACTCGCACTCTGTCCAGCGCCGTGAGCGCCTTGGTCAGCGCCGCCTGGGCCTGATCTGTCGCTTGCGGCGTCGTCGCGGTGAGCACCTGGGCCACGTCCGTTTGTACCTGCTCGGCGTTGGGCGCTGCCCAGTCGACCAGGCTGGTCACTGCCGACTTCAGCCCGAAGCTGTTGAGTGACTCCGGTACCTGGTAGCTCTCCAGGTTGTCGATCAGCTCGTTGTTGGCGGGGGAGCAGTTCGCCGCGCCTTGCTGCGCGACGCTGATCGCGTCGCTGACGTCTGTGCTGCTGCGGGGGCTCTCGGCCTGCACCTGGTGCAGGGCGGTGAGCGACTCGCCGACGCCGCCCGCACAGGACTGGATGTCGGCGGTCACCTCCTGAAGGAGCCCGCGCATGTCGGTCGCCCGCTCGGCCCGTGACGGCTTGTGCACCAGGGCGACCGCGACGGCGACGGCCAGCAGTACCGCCCCGACCAGGAAGACCCACCGCGGGGCGCGGCGCACCGGCCAGCCGGTAGCAAGGGTCCTGGCGCGTGGCGGCTCCTGGCGCGTGAGTGATGACACTTGTCGATCAGCCTCGATCCTGGTCCATCAGGGCAACGTCCCTGGCGAGTACCTGCTGCGTTACCGCGCCCTGGACCCTAGCGACGACGCGGTGCCGAGCATTGAGGAAGAACGTCTGGGGCAGTGCGAAGACGCCATAAGAGGTGGTCACAGACGCCGGGAACGGGTCGAACCCTACCGGGTAACCAACTCCTGCCTTGGCGATGAAGCGCAGCGCCGACGCCTTCTCGTCGTTAGCGTCGATGCCGAGCACGACGACCCGCCCGTGCTCGCCGGCGTAGAACTGGGCAAGCAGCGGGGTCTCGCGCCGGCACGGCGCGCACCACGAGGCGAAGAAGTTCACGACCACCGGCCGGCCCGCATATGACGCCAGCGA
>DASXKI010000102.1:0-6169 GCA_036496945.1 Streptosporangiaceae bacterium
CCAGGAGGCCTGTGCAATAACAGCGGGACGGCAGCTGGGCATCGCGCTGGCGGGCGCCCCCCAGACATCGGCAAGGACCGGCCGAGCTCTGCCCCACCACAGCGACGGTCACCAGACCTTCATGCCGCCATCGACCACGAAGTCGGCGCCTGTCACTTAGGAGCTCTCGTCAGAGGCGAGGAACAACGCAACGTTCGCCACTTCCTCCGGCCGGCCGAGCCGACCCAAGAGCGTCTTGCCAAGCATCTCGCGGGCCCACTCGGGGTCGTTGAGCTGCTCTCGCGTGGCGTTGCTTTCGATCAGGCCCGGCGAGATCGAGTTGGCGCGGATACCGTGCTCGCGCCCCTCCACCGCGAGCTGGCGCGTCATCCCGATGATCCCCGCCTTATTTGTCGTGTGGGCCAGTGACGGGAGGATCTTGAAGCTCAGGGACGCGTTCAGGGAGGCCATGTTGACGACCACGCCGCCGCTGGCCTTCAGGTAGGGCCACGCCGCGCGGGTGAGGTAGAAGACCAAGTCGACCTCGTCCCTGCGAGCGCGATCCCACTCCTCGTCCGTGATGTCTTCGAACCAGTTGAAGTAGGACGTGGCGGCGAGGTTGAACAGCACGTCGATCCGGCCGAACTCACTCACCGCCAGCGCGACAAGCTCCCCGCACTCGGCGGGGTCGCTGAGACGGCACGGCTGCATGGAGACCATCTGGCCACTAGCGGCGCGAACCATCTCGACGGTCTCTGCCGCCGGCTCGACCGTCACGTCGCAGCCGACGACCGACGCGCCCTCGCGGGCGAACGTCAGGGCGGTGGCGCGTCCGATGCTCCCGCCAGTGCCCGTGATGACGCAGACTTTTCCTGCGAGCCGGCCGACCATCTCAGTGTCCTCCCTGAGCCGCCGCGGCGAGCTTCTCCGGCTCCGCGACGCTCACCTCATCGTTGAGCTTCAGATCTCGTTGAAGTACCGGTAGATGTCGCCAGCGGGCCGGTGTCGGTGACGTACAGCACGTTGTAACCGTCCTTCAGTGCCTGAACGGTCGCGCACATGAGCCAGTTCTCTGCGTGGAATCCGCCGATTATGTGTCACTTTCGCCCTGTGCTGACCGGAGGCCAAGCGTCGTGACGCCGGTCCGCGTGCTCGGTCAGCCGGCCTAGCCTGCCCTGCCAGGCTGTGGCCCGGTGGCGACTGGCCGGTCAGGGTCGGCAATCCAGTCCGACCACGATCCAACGTAGAGGGCGGCCGGTATGCCCGCCAGTTCCAGCGCCAGCACCTCGTGCGCGGCCGTCACGCCCGAGCCGCAGTAGGCTCCCACCGGCTCTCCGTTCTCGATACCCAGGTCCGCGAACCGGGCCTGCAGGTGTGCCACTGACCGGAACAACCCGGCCGAGGTCACGTTCTCGGCCGTCGGCGCGCTCAGCGCACCGGGAATGTGCCCCGCCACCGGGTCCACCGGTTCGGTCTCGCCGCGGTACCTGGCCGGCGCCCGGGCATCCAGCAGGATCCCGGACCTAGCTACATCACCGGCGCCGGCCGCGTCCAGGACCGGCAGGTGGCCGGGGTCAGCCACAAAGCCGCCGGGTGCCGCGGTCACGTCCGCAGTGCTGACCGGCTGGCCTCCGGCCTGCCAGGCGCGGAAACCTCCGTCGAGCACGCGCACCCGCCCGTGACCGGCGCCACTGTTCCCGGCACCCCCATGACCGAAGTACCGCAGTAGCCACCACGCGCGTGCCGCGATCGTCGCATCGGCTTCGTCGTACACGACCACCTCGCCGCCCGCCCGGACGCCGGCGCTGCGCATGGCTGCCTCGAAATCCGCGGTCGCGGGCAGCGGGTGCCGGCCGCCGCCTCCGGGCGGGCCGGCCAGCTGCGCATCCAGATCCACGTAGACCGCGCCCGGCAGGTGCCCGGCCCGGTAGCTGTCGATGCCGGGCGGCCCGCCAAGCCGCCAGCGGACGTCGATCAGCGTTGGCGGCTCAGGGCCGGCCAGCGCATCGGCGAGCTCCCCTACGCTCACCAGCGGACTGTCCGCGGGGGCCGGCACCTCAGCGGCTGGCATCTGTCACCTCTGCTTCTCCCTGTGGATAACTATCCGATTTCTGTGCACAAGTGGTCGCGGACCGGTGCGGTTCCCCGACGGAGCTGTGGATAAACGTCGGCGGCCGACCGGGCAGCATTACGCTACGTGAGTGAGCAGAGGCACCCGCTGCTCGGCCGGAGTCAGCGATCCGTGCATCCCGATGAGCCTCGACTCGCGCGGCTCCGCAACGGTAGCTACCACTGCCGACGAGCCGCGGGCAGCGGCCACGACATCGCCGATCCGGTCCGTTACGCCGGCCACGACCGGTCCGAACCAGCCGGCGTCGATCGCCTCGTCCCGGCTGACGGTCCACGCGCGGTCACCGAGCGTAGCCCGCCACGCCGCGAGTACGTCCGCCGTCGCGCCCGGCACCGCGTACACGTGCCGTGCCCGCGGCTCCCCGCCAAGCAGCGCGACGCCGTCACGCAGCGCCGGGATCAGGTCGGCATCGATGCGCTCCGACGGCGGCACGTCGACCATGCCGTGATCGGCGGTGACATGCAGCGCGGTCCCGGCAGGCAATGCGCCAGCGAGCTGCTCCGCCAGCCGGTCCACGTGCGCGAGCTGGAAGCGCCACGCCGCTGACGTGCATCCCCACGCGTGTCCGGTCGAGTCGAGGTCGCCGGTGTACACCATCGCGACCCCGCGCGGCGTCGACGCGAGCGCTGCCGCGCTCGAGGCCACCAAGGCACCTAGGGTGTCGGCCGCACGGTAATCCGCACCGCGCATCACCGCGGCCGATAGCCCCGTCTGGCGGAACGCCCCGGCCGCGACCCGGAAGGCCCCGATGCCGGCGGCAGCGGCGCGCTCGAAGATCGTCGTTCCGGGCTGCCACGCGATGGGGTCGACGGCCTTGTCCCAGCGCAGTGCGTTCAGGAGCTGCCCGGTCGCCGGCACCCGCACCTGGTAGCCGAGCAGCCCGTGCTGACCAGGCGGCCGCCCCGTGCCGAGCGAGCCCAGGCTGGTCACCGTCGTCGACGGGAAGCCAGCCGTCAGCCAGCAGCCGGTCTCCGCCAGTCCGGCCAGGAACGGGGCGGACGAGCGGTGGGTGCGCAGCAGGTCCCAGCCCAGGCCGTCAACGACCAGCAGGCAGGCCCGGCGGACCGGCGGCAGGCCTAGCACGTTGTCCTCGCCGGGCACGCCAACCGATGCCAGCAGCGACCGGCTCAGGTCGGCCAGCGTGCTGCGCCCGTATCCGGGCAGTGGCGGCTCTTGCTCCCCGGCGTCTCCCGCGGCCGTCACGGACGGCTAGTCGCCTCGGTCAGCGCGCGCGAGAACGACACCACCTGCGCCACGGCCTCCGGGCCGTCGGCCGCCTCGCTGACGCGCACTGTCAGGTCATCGGCGGTCATCGTGCCGGTGAACCCGTGGTCGGCCTCGCAGTTCTCGTCCCCGCAGTGAGCTGGCTCGATCTCGATGTGGGACAGCACGTTCCAGCCGATCGTCAGCACCACCTCGCTCGGCGCGGTCACGCCAGGAACGTACGAAGCCGGATCCGGGATCACCCTGGTCAGCGCCACGGACGAGATCCGCGAGTGCCGGACAGCCTCGGTGCTGGTCTCGGCCTGCGGCCTGGACTCGGGATCGGCCTCATCGGCGGGGTACTCGTCGGTGTGGGAGTAGACAAGCCGCGTCGGCGTCAGCGCCATCACCGTGACGTGGCGGCGCACCTCCATGCCGGGGTCGAAGTGAGCGTCGTGGACGACGACGAAGGAGACGACGGGCTCTGCCCCCACCGCCGATGACACCGCGTCGTACACCAGGCCGGGATAGTAGCCACTTCGCTCAATCGCGGACTGCATGCCGCTCGAAGCCGCCTTCGTATCGCTCATCCCCCCATCCTGCACCGTCTGAGGGTCCTGCTTCACCAGGTGGGCACACTTCAGTCCGCTCGCGCCGATCTCGCCTGGTATCGGAGCACCGCCATGTGCCCGACCTCGGTGACCTCGGCCAGGTGGAGCCGGCCGGCTGGCCGCACCCCGGCCAGCAGCCGCGGCGCGGCCGGGTCAGCCACGAAGAAGGGCGCAATCGCGAGCCGGAACTCATCGGCCAGGCCTGCGGCCAGGAACTGGCCCAGCACATGTGCGCCGCCTTCCACCATCAGCCGTTCGATCCCTCGGCCGGCGAGGTCGGCGAGTACCCAGACCAGGTCGAGGTGGTCGGAGCCCTGGCCGGAAACGACCGTGGCCGCCGTCGCCAGCCGTGCCCGGAGCCTGTCCGCCACCACAGCGCCGGCGTAGACCAGCGGCGGGCTGTCGGCTTCGGAAAAGAACCGGCTGCTGACGTCCAGGTCCCCGCGCCCGGTGATGGTCACCTTCCGCGGGCTGGCAGGCTGTCCCCGTGCTATTCGCTCCTGCCGGCGGGCGGCGGACCCGACCAGCAAGCCCGGATTGTCGCTGCGGATGGTCTGCGCGCCGACCATGATCGCGTCGCTGCGGGCCCGCAGCTCGTCGACCTGGTCCAGGTCAGCCGCGTCGGACAGCACGAGCCGCACAGCGGAGGCGTCGTCGATGTAGCCGTCCGCCGACATGGCCGCCGACAGCAGTACATGGGGTCGCCCAGTGACCTCAAGCACGGGGCACCTCGGGCGCGGGCATATCAAGCACGGGCACATCAAGCACAGGCACATCAAGCACAGGCACATCAAGCGCGGGCACATCAAGCACGGGCACGCCTCCTCGCGACGTCGTCCAGCCGAACCTAGCCAACACCGTAGGCTCAGGTGCCATGGCCTGGGCTGGACTGCGGCTGGCGATCACGCTGCTCACTGCCGTGCCGCTGCCGGGCGGCCACACCGGCGTGCCAGGCCGCCGGACAGCAGCAGCCGCCCTGTACTGGGCGCCTTTCGTGGGCCTGGCCCTGGGTGCGGTGGCGGCCGGCGTGCTGCTGGCGTGCCGGGCCGGCCACACGGGCCCGCTGCTCGCCGCGGCGCTGGCGATCGCCGTGCTGGCCGGGTTGACCCGTGGCCTGCATCTCGATGGCCTCGCCGACCTGGCCGATGGCCTCGGCAGCCGCCAGCCAGCCGAGCAGGCACTGGCGATCATGAAGCGGTCAGATATCGGGCCGTTCGGCGTGGTAACGCTCGTGCTGGCGCTACTGATACAGGTCAGCGCGCTGGCCACGGCTGATCAGATCGGGCGCGGCCCGCTAGCCGTGATAACGGCGGTGGTCGCCGCCCGGCTGGCCGTCATGCTCGCTTGCCGGCATGGCGTCCCGGCGGCCCGGCCTGGCGGGCTCGGCGCCCTGGTAGCGGGCGCGGTCCGGCCCTGGGCGGGCGCGGCGCTGGCGCTGGCAGCCGTCGGCGGCGCCGCAGCCTTCGGCTGGATTTATGCGGTCGCGGTCGCGGCCGGGCTGGCGGTGTCCCTGGGTGTCACGGCCGTGGCGGTGCGCCGGCTCGGCGGCATCACCGGCGACGTCCTGGGTGCGATCGCCGAGATCACCGCGGCGGTGTGCCTGCTGGTAACCGCTCTCAGCTAGCCGCTGGGCCGGCCGGCCCGGCGGCCGCGAGCGCCGACCGGAGGCGCTCGGCGTACTGCGATGCCTCGGCATCGGACTCATAGCGCAGCCGCGGCCAGAAGAACCCGCGCAGCCCGTCGCCCTTGGTCCGCGGCACGATGTGACAGTGCAGGTGCGCCACGCTCTGGCTGACGACGTTGTTGATGGCGACGAAGGTGCCCTGACTGTCCAGGGCCGCGGGCATGACCGCACTGATCCGCTGCACGCGCAGGAAGTACGGGCCGACCGCCGCGGCTGGCAGATCTGGCAGGGCCGGCACATGCGCCCGCGGCGCGACCAGGACGTGACCCTTAAAGAGAGGCCTGGCGTCCAGGAACGCGATGACGTCGGGGTCGTCGAGTACGACATGTGCCGGCACGAGCCCGGCGGCGATGTCGCAGAACACGCAGTCGCTGATGACACTGACCTTCCCGATAGCACTGACCTGCCCGATAGCACTGACGTTCCCGCTGGCCGACCTTCGTCCCTGGACGGACGATAACCTGCCGACATGGCAGCAGACGGACGACGGCACATTCTGGCGATCGGCGGCTTCGCCGCGCGATCCGAGCAGGACCAGTCCCTGCCCGCGATCATCGCGCA
>DASXKI010000103.1:0-2173 GCA_036496945.1 Streptosporangiaceae bacterium
TCTTCATGCGCACCCAGCGCGCCCGGGCGCACCTGTACGCCGACGGAACCGCCATCGTGCAGACCGCCAGCCAGGAGTTCGGCACCGGGACGGCCACGGTGATGACCCAGGTCGCCGCCGACGGGCTCGGCATCGACCTGCCCAACGTGCGGTTCGAGTTCGGCGACACCGACCTGCCGACGGCGGGCTCGCCGGTGGGTTCGAACGGCGCGATGATGGTCAGCGCCGCCGTCCACAACGCGGCCACCGCCGTCCGCGACCAGCTGATCGCCCTGGCAGTCAGCGACACCCAGTCACCGCTGCACGGCGCCGACCCGGCCAAGATCGTGGTAGCAGGCGGCCAGATGACACTGGCCGGCGACCCTGGCACGGGCGAGACCTACAGCGCCTTGATGCAGCGTCACCTGATGAACGACGCCGACGCCATCGGCAGCTGGGATCCGCCGCCGCTGGACACCCCCTACGGGCTACTGACCTTCGGCGCCCAGTTCGCCAAGGTCGCCGTCGACGCCGACCTCGGCATCATCCGCGTCCGGCAGATGACCGGCGCCTTCGCTCCCGGCCGCGTCCTCAACCCCAAGACCGCCCGCAGCCAGCTGATGGGCGGCATGCTCTGGGGCATGAGCCAGGCCCTGCTCGAAGGCACCCACATGGACACCCGTCACGGCCGCTGGGCCAACGCCAGCCTGGGCGACTACCTCGTCCCGGTCAACGCCGACGCACCCGACGTCGACGTCGAGCTGATCGAGGTCGACGACCACGTCACCGGCCCGCTCGGCGTCAAGGGCGTCGGCGAGATCGGGCAGGTCGGCTCCGCGGCCGCGATCGCCAACGCGGTGTATCACGCCACCGGCTACCGGGTCCGCGAACTGCCCATCGCCGTCGAGCACCTGCTGGCATACACGCCAACTGGGCAAACAGCCGCGGCGGCACAAGCACCGCCGACAGCGACATGCCCGGCCTGAGACCAGGCCGCCCGCAGCCATCCGGCCTGCTGAGCAGCGGCGGAACCGTGCCGCTGCCCGGCCGGCCGCTGCTGACCACCCCGCCGCATCTGCAGCCCAAGGCGCTCGCCGACCTGCAGCGCCAGCACCTCGCCGGACAGCCCTGGCTAGGCCTGGGCGGCCTGCTGCTCGCCGCCGTCGTCTTCTTCGCCCTCGCCATGGGCGCCGGCAGCACCGAAACCTCACTGCTGATCCTCGGCCCGATATCGACGTTCGCGCTGCCCGCCGTCGCCATGATCGCGTTCTGGTGGAACGACTGGCCCGGCTCAACACTCACCACGCCCTGGACCGGCCTGACCGACACCGTCCTGGTCGTCGCCGCCGCGGTCGTGCTCACCATCGCGGGCCAGGCCATCATCGAGCGATCCGACCTGCGGGGAGTATTCGTGGCTAATCCCGGTCCCGGCGTCCCGGCGACGTTTCCCGCCACCTTGGCCCTGGCCGGCGCGGTATTCACGGCCATGCTCCAGCTGTCGCTGGTCTGCGAGCGCTGGCCGCTGGGCGGGATCGGGCGCATCCGGTCCGGTATCGCCGCGCTCGCGCTGTCCTGGGCGGTGGGGATCGGCGCCTACTTCCTGTTCGTCAACCTCGACGCCGTACCAGCCGCCGAGCGTGCCACGGCCGGGTTGCGCAACCCTGGCGGCCCGGTCGCCGGGCCCGACTTCGGCTCGGCGCTCATCACCGTCGGCCTCTGGCAGGCGGTGGTCTTCATCGCCCTGCGCGGCTGGCCCGTCAACACCATCACCAACCGGCCGGGCCGGCTACTCACTGGCAACGCCCTCGTACTCGGCCTCGGCGTACTGACCTACCTGCTGCTTCGCAATCTGGCGCACTGGCAGCCAGCCGCCATCAGCGCGGTCTGCGGATGCGTCATCAGCGCCGCGCTTATCGTGGCCATGCTGTTCGAAGGCTGGCCCGCCGCCCGGCTCGGTCCCGCGCCGGGCCGCGTTCTGACCCTTGCCCTCACCGCCGTGGTAGCGCTCGCGCTCAACCGCGCCCTGGCCGCCTATGCCGACGGTGTGCACTGGACAAGGGCCACCCCGGACGACTGGATCACCACCGCCGCGCTCAGCTTCATCGGAGCCGGCATCATCTTGCATGTGGGCATCGGACTCCGCTGGCCCTTCGCCCTGGATCGGTGACCCGTTAGGTCGCCAGGCGGGCGCGGA
>DASXKI010000104.1:0-17111 GCA_036496945.1 Streptosporangiaceae bacterium
GGTCACGACGAGGCCCCCGTCGGGGTCGTCGGCCACGGCGCCGCCGTCGCCGGCGATGAGCTCGCGGAGCCGTGCGGAGTCGGGCGAGCGGACGAAGACCGAGCGCTGCGAGCTCTGCTGGATGAACTCCTCGGTCGAGGAGTTCGCGATCAGCCGGCCGCGGCCGATCACCACCAGGTGGTCGGCGGTGACCGCCATCTCGCTCATCAGATGGCTGGACACGAAGATCGTGCGGCCCTCGGAGGCAAGCTGGCGCATGAACGTGCGGACCCAGCGGATGCCCTCGGGGTCGAGCCCGTTGACCGGCTCGTCGAGCATCAGCACGGGCGGGTTCCCGAGCATCGCCGCCGCGATGCCGAGCCGCTGCGTCATGCCGAGCGAGAACCCGCCGGCCCGCTTGTTGGCCACCTCCCGCAGGCCGACGAGATCGAGCACCTCGTCCGCCCGGCTGGCCGGCACGCCCTGAGTCTGGGCCAGGAACAGCAGGTGGTTGCGGGCGCTCCGGCCGGGGTGCACGGATTTCGCCTCCAGCAGGGCGCCGACGGTCCGCAGCGGGGTGGCGAGCTGCGCGTAGGGCTTGCCGTCGATCGTCGCCGATCCCCCAGTGGGATGATCGAGGCCGACGATCATGCGCATGGTGGTGGACTTGCCCGCCCCGTTGGGCCCGAGGAATCCGGTCACCAGTCCGGGCTGAACTGTGAAGGACAAGTGATCGACCGCGAGCGTGTCGCCGAATTTCTTGCTCAGGTCTCTGGCTTCGATCATCGGTGTCTCTCATCCGGGCGAAGCTGCCAGTTGCGTCCTATCGCGTCGCGAGGGTATCAGAGCTAGGCCGGCGTGGGCCGACCCCGTTCCCGGAAGAGTAGGCACCCTGATGACGGCGGTAAGCTGTCAAGATCAAAGATCGGGCTGGTCGGTATCCGGGCGTGCAGATATGTCCCGTACCCTGCTGCGGAGCTATGACTGATAACACCATTCTTACGCCGCCTGGCGGCCCGGCATCGCTGTCCCACGGACAGGCGCAGCCGCGCTGGCAGGGCACCGCGCTGCTGATTGCTGTCCTGATCGTCGCGGCCAGCGTGATCGTCGGCCTGGCCGCCGGGGCGATCTGGGCGGTGGCCGCGCCACGCGTGCTCTACCAGGTCTACACCCTCAGGCCGCCGACCGCATACGCCACCAACCCGGAGACAAGCGCCTTTATCGCCGCCGACGGGTGGTATTGCATCATTGGGCTGGCGGGCGGCGCGCTGATCGGGCTACTCGGCTACCTGTTCGGGGTGCGCCGCTACGGGCCGGCGCCCATGGTCGGGATCGTTGTCGGCTCGGTCGCGGCGGGATACATCGCCGCCTGGCTCGGGCATCTGCTCTCCGGTGGGGCGGGATTCGACCATGTGCTGGCGACCAGCAGGCCCGGCATGTTCCTGCACGCGCCGATCTCGCTTGGCTCGCACGGCGCGCTCGCCTTCTGGCCGCTGGCCGCCGCGGGCGTGGCGGGCGGGATCGTGCTGGTCGGGGTCCTGAAGGACCGGAATCAGCCCGCCTACGAGGGCGTGCCGATGCCTGGCATGGAGACGTTCGGCTCCCGGCCCTTGCCGGCGCCGCCGGCCGCTGACGGGCCCTCGGCTGGCCGCAACGGTTCCGGCCAGCCGGCTTCGCACGGCCACGAAACCTTCGGTGCGCCGGGTCGTGGGGATGCGCCGGACGGTGCGGAAGGGCAGGACGGCGGCCCCGGACGGGCGGCCCCCTGAGCTGCTGCTAGACGTCTCGGTTGGCGGGACCGATAGTCGCTTCTGCGGCCATGGCGGCGCCGACGATGCCCGCGTCGTTGTGCAGCATCGCGGGCATGACCTTGGCTCGCAGGCCGGTCAGGAACGGCAGGAACTTGTCGGACTTGCGGCTGACACCGCCGCCGATGATGATGAGGCCAGGCGAGAGCAGCGCCTCCATGTGCTCGAGGTACTCATCTACCCGGCCCGCCCAGTCACCCCAGCTGAGGCCGTGCTCCTCCCGGACATGCTCGGAAGCGCGCTTCTCCGCGTCCTTGCCGCGGACCTGAATGTGGCCAAACTCGGTATTGGGCACGAGCGTGCCGTTGAAAAACAGCGCGCTCCCGATGCCGGTGCCGAGCGTCAGGAGCAGGACCGTCCCGGTCACGGCCTTACCCACGCCGAAGCGCATCTCCGCGATGCCGGCGGCGTCGGCGTCGTTGAGCACGGTGACGGGCAGCTTGGTCTCGGCTCCGAACAGTTTGGCTGCGTCGACGCCGATCCAGGACGGATCGACGTTCGCCGCCGTCTCGACGACGCCATTGACGACGACGCCGGGAAAGGTGATGCCTGTCAGGCCAGTCCACTGGAACGCCTGCACAAGTTGCGCCACGACCTTCGAGACTGCCTCTGGCGTGGCTGGCACTGGCGTCGCCAGCTTCTGCCGCTCGGCCAACAGCTGCCCGGTCGCCGTGTCGACCGGCGCGGCCTTGACCCCGGTACCGCCGATGTCGATGCCAAGCACATGAGCCATGCGTGCCTCCGGTTAAGGCCCGACGCCGGAGGCGTGCGGGGCGGACGAAGCCTGTTAGACCAGCCTAAGGCCCTATGGTCAGTCCGCCCGCCGGTCTTGCGGGGGTGTGCGCCCTCAGGTGGACATCCGCTCCCCGCGTATCGCTGCGAAGTTGACGCGCTCGTCCTCCTCGTCCTCGCTGTCCTCGCTGTCCTCGCTGTCCTCGCCGTCCTCGCTGTCCTCGCTGTCCTCGCTGTCCTCGCCGGTCGGGGCGTCCTCGCCGGTCGGGGCGTCGCCGAGGTTCGCGGTGTCATCCCTGGTGCTGTCGTCGATCGCCGGGCTGACCTTCTGCCGGTAGGCGTAGTCGGATCGGATCAGCTCACGCAGCTCGCTGCTGGTGTGCGCGCGTAGGTCATCGGTCGACGTGTGGTACCTGGCAGACCAGACGTCGCCATCAAGGCCGATCACGTAGGCCTCATCCCAGTGCATCTTCAAGTCCGCCAGCGCAGACGCGTCACTCCTGTCCATGCCGCCTCCAGCATCGGTCCTGTCCGGGGCGTCCTGTACGCGCCGTTGGGGGTTCCAGGGCCATCGTCATGGAAAGCATAGCGCAGTATAGAGCGGTGTAGTGCGGTAGACCGCGTCCTGGCTGTTTGGGCAGTTCACAAGCGTTCTAGGGTGATCTTCGTGGTCAAGGTGCCCAAGTTCGACGCCAACGCTCTCGGGCCGGTCTACGTCTACATCGGCGTGGCCGACCACATCGCGGCCAGGATCGAGGCCGGGGAGTTGCCAGCGGGTGCCCGGCTCCCCGCCGAGCGGGACCTGGCGGCCGACTATCAGGTCGCGGTCGGCACCGCCCGCCGCGCCGTCGAGGAACTACGCCAGCGCGGGCTCGTCGTCACCCTGCCAGCTAAGGGCACATTCGTTACATAACTCCCTTGTCCGGCCACCTGCGCGGAGCGGAGCCGCACCGCGGTCATGAAGGACGGGCTCGCATCAGGCACAGTGAGCACCTGGTGCCTGAGACCGGTCCGGAGGTCGGCACCGACAAAGCACCTATCTCGGGCGCTGCACCTTAGGAAGGCCCCCGGCACAGGCCGTCAGCCACAACGCGTGTACCTCCGGTACGAAGATTTCGTACCAGCGGTACACACGTTCGCGACCGCTGGCCTGCTGCGCCCGAAATGCCCGGTCTTCTGCTTCAGCCAAGATCGTTCTCAGAAACGCTTGCACCAGTAGGGCGAACATTTCGCCCCTCCGGTACAAGCGTCCGCGGCCTTCACCAGCGGCCGCCCGAAATGCCCGGTCTGGAGCGCCGACGACCGGGCGCCGGCCACGAGGCGCCGCTGGGCCGCGTGTACAGCCAGGTGACCGGCAGCGAGTTGTAATACCGCTCGCAGGTCGCGCCGGGCGTTACGCTCGTCACCGGACCTGGCGGGCGGGGCATGACGTGCTCGCCGGCGATCGCCGAGGAGACGTTCGCGGCTGGACGGCCTGCTCAGACCTGTCGGCGCCTCGGCGCGGCGGCATCACCCTGGGAGACACCTATGCGGGATATCACGGTCGCGTGCTTGGACATGGCGGGGACGACGGTGGCCGACGACGGCAGTGTCATGGCAGCGTTCGGCGCCGCTGCGGCGGAGTTCGGGCTGGTGCCAGAAGCGCCGGGGTACGACGACGCCATTCAGTTCGTCCAGGACACCATGGGCCAGTCCAAGATCGAGGTGTTCCGGCGGCTGCTCGGCAGCGAGGACAGCGCACAGCGGGCCAACGGCATCTTCGAGGCGACCTACGCCGAGTCCGTGCACGCCGGGCTGGTAGCCCCGTTGCCAGGCGCCGCGGAGACCATGACGGTCCTGCGTGCCGCCGGGATCAAGGTGTGCCTCGCGACCGGGTTCGCGCCGGTGACCAGGGACGCGCTGCTCGACGCGCTTGGCTGGCGGCCGCTGATCGACCTGGCGCTCTCACCGGCAGACGCTGGCCGGGGCAGGCCCTGGCCGGATCTGCCGCTCACCGCCCTGCTCCGGCTCGGCGGCGGCGCGGTCAGTGAGCTTGCCGTTGTGGGCGACACCGCCAGCGACGTCGAATCCGGCCTGCGGGCCGGCGCCGGGCTGGTAGCGGCGGTCACCACTGGGGCAGGGAGCCGGGAATCCCTGCTCGCCGCCGGTGCGCCGCACATCCTGGACTCCATAGGCGGGCTGATCCAGCTCATCGGGCTCGGAGCCGACGCCCGGCCGTACCCAGCAGAGCCCTAGTCACGCCGGCAAGCGAGGCGGCCATCCGCGAGGCGCTGGCCAGGGCGAATCGGTAGCGGCTGTACCGTCAGTCTGCGCCCGCAGGGTCCATAGGCTGCGAACGGAGTCAGCCTGATTCGGCCACTGCCTTGACTCGCTCCAGCGTTGAGCGCATGCCGTTGACATTGGTGCGCATTCGCCAGCGCCCTGCCAGTCTCCAGTACAGGCGGAGCAACGGCCTGTCAGCGAGCTCAAACGACTCGGTGACGTCAATGCCGTCCGTGCCGGGAGTGAGCTGGTAGCGCCAGGTATTGAGCGCCTTGGCCTGACCGCCGCCGACCGTGAAGGCGAACTCACGCCCTGGGTCGCTCGCGATGACGGTGCACGTCGTCCAGTACACCGGGCCGTGGCCGTTGCGGCGCACGCGACCGCGAAAGCGCGCTCCGATCTGCGGGCCGCGCGCCCCGCCCAGCCACTCCGCCTCGAACGTCTCGGGGCTGAATTCGCCGATCCGCGTCACGTCAGCCAGCAGGCTCCAGATCCGCTCGGCGGGAGCTGCGATACGAACTGTTACCGAACCTCGCACGATCCGAGGATAGGGCCCGGCGGATGAGTCAGCCCGCCGCGCGGTACCCGGCACCCCGGGACGCCTCGCATGCCTGGTCCCGGGAGCATGGGCGGGTGACCGCTTGCCGCCTGATCACGCTGGAAGACGCCCCTGCCCTCGCTGAGCTGGTCCGGGCTAACCGGGCGTTCCTAGCTCCGTGGGAGCCGCTGCGCGACGAGGTGTACTTCACCGAGGCTGGCCAGCGCGCCGACATCGCGAACGCCTTGGAACGGCACGATCATGGGAACGCGCTACCCTGCGTGATTCTCGATCACGACTGCGCGGTCGTCGGCCGCGTCACGCTGAACGGCATCGTCCGAGGCGCGTTCCAGTCGTGCAGCGTGGGCTACTGGGTCAGCAAGGCGGCGGGTGGCCGCGGCGTGGCGACGGCGGCCCTGCGGGACATCATCGCAGTCGCGTTCGGCGAGCTCGGGCTGCACCGGGTCCAGGCCGAGACCCTGCTGGACAACATCGCATCGCAGCGGGTGCTGGAGCGCAACGGCTTCGTCCGCATCGGCCTGGCGCCGAATTATCTGAAGATCGCCGGACGATGGCAGGACTGCTTTCTGTATCAGCTCATCAACCCGGCCGCGCAGTCAGAGGCACCGGCCTAGCGGCAGCGTTTCCAGCTGATCCAGCTCATCGGCCTCGGCCCCGGCGGCGCGGAATCTTGGGCAGCGTCCTGAGGTTACGGCGTTCCGTGACAACTGTGGGTTTCATCGGGAGCGGGCGGATCGGCCGTACGGTGACACAGCTCAGCGTCGCCGCCGGGCATCACATCATCGTGAGCAACTCGCGCGGGCCGCTGACGCTGACCGATCTGTTGGCGCGCCGGCCTACGGGCCGCCCTATGGCCCATTCAGCGACGAGAACGGAACGCCGGCGAGCGAGGCGATTATCCGCGAGGCGCTGTCGAGGGCTAGCCGCTAGCGTCGGACGACGAACTCGCCTGGCCATATTCGGCTGGGCGCGGCGGCTGCTGGTCTGAGCCGGGCAGCCGCCGCGTCGGCCGAGCGCTACGCGGCGGCGGCTGCGGCGAAGGCCTCGAGACTCCAGCCCGCCTTCACGGCGTCCCGCATGGCCTCCCAGCCGTCACCATGACGGTCGAGGTGGCGGTGAGTGAGCACAACCCGAGTCCGCCCTGGCCCATCAGCGGTGAAGGTGACCTCGATCTCGCTGGTCTTGGCCGGGTCAGTCTCGAGCTGCCAGTTGAGGCTGATGTCCCAGCTGAAGGACACCAGATGCGGGGGATCGTAGGCGAGCACGCGGGACCAGTGGCATTCGCTGCCGTCGGTGGCGCGGTCGATGATGTGACCGCCGACGTAGGGCTGGAACACCATCTCGGCGAGTTCGGCCTCGAGGATGTGATGGCTCGGGTTCCACCAGGTCCCGATGCCGTTGGTGAACACGTGGAACGCGTGCTCAATCCCCGCCTCGACGTCGATCGCCGTGGTCACGGATGTCGTATCCAGTTGTGTAGTCATTCTTCCTCCTGGGTTGGCTGGATAGCGGCAGCGCGGAATCTGATGAGCGACTGCCGCCAGAACTGCTCGAAGTAGTCACGAATCGTGCTGATGCCCGCGGGATCCACGGAGTAGACGCGACGGGTACCCTCCGCCTGGTCAATCACAAGGCCGGCTGACTTGAGAACTTTCAGATGCTGTGAGACAGCCGGACGGCTGACCGGCAATTCGCGCGCAAGCTCGCCAACCGCGCTCGGCGACTCTGCCAGTCGCTCGAAGATCGCTCGACGGGTCGGGTCGGCGAGCGCAGTGAGCATAGCTGCATGGTTAGTCATGACTTACGGTAAGTTACAGCTTACCAAGCATTCGCGTCAACAGCGTGTGTCGAAGGGCCGTGTTCAGAGTCCGCGCCGCGCAACGGCGCGGGTTCAGCGCAGGCGCAGCTGACCGGCAGCCCGCGGCCAGTCGATCGCGAGCACGACGTTGCGATCGGTTATCGCACCAGCGCCCGCGCCGCCCTCGGCAGTGATCTGGTCGCGAACCTGCCAGTCGTTGGCGGCGAGTTCGCGGGCCAGTGCGGCCAGGTCAGCCGGCTCGGCGCTGCCCTGATACCGGTCAGCGGCAGCTGAGTCGATGACGGTGCAGGCGATGATCAGGGCGACGTCGGTCGCGAGGAACTCGACGATCCTGGCCTGCTGCGGCCAGTCGATATGCGACGCGGTCGTGACCTGCCAGAAGCCAGCTCCCGCGCCGCCGGTGATCGCGGTGACGGTGTGGACGTGGGTGTGGCCGTTCAGCCAGGCCACCACGCACGGGTGGTCGAGCAGCACCGCGCGCAGCTCGTCGGCGAGCACGCGCCGGTCCGCGCCTGGCGGACGGGTGTCGTTGACCAGCGTCTGCAGCGGGTGATGGCTGAACAGCACGACCGGCCTCGCGGCGCTCGCCATCAGCTCCGCCTCGAGCCAGCTCAGCTGCGCCGCGTCGATGGAACCCTGCCAGCCGCCGTGATGGTTGACCGTGTCCAGCACGACGCACCGGATCGGGCCGTGGTCGAAGGCGTAGTACGCGGTCCCCTCGGCGAGGTTGCGCTCGCCGTAGCCGTGCCCGGCGGGCGTGCCAGCCGACCGGAAGTGCTCTCGGATGTGGTCGGATCTGGTGACCGGAACGCGGCCGGGATCCGGGGTCACCGCTAGCTGCGCCCCGCGGGCCAGGTCGGCAAGGGCGTCGCCGTCGGCATTCTCGAACCTGGCCAGCAACTCGGCGGCGTTCGCGTCGTCGGGCGGGGTAATCAGCTTGACGGCACCGACGGGGAATTCGTGCAGCCAGCCCGTCGGCGAGACGGTGCCCTGGAGCATGTTGTCGTGATTGCCGTGGACGGCATACCAGGGGAGCCCGAGGCCGGTCGCCCGGAACGGGCGGCGGGCCGCGGCCAGGACACCGGGCACATCAGGGAACCCGTACCGCGTCCTTGGCAGGTCCTCCGCGCCGCCTTCTGGGTGCCAGTATCGCTCGTCCTCCACGGCCGGCGCGGCCACGCCTTCGTACGCGTGCACGTCACCTGAGTCGGGTACGACATCGGCTCCGTCGAGCAAGTCGATGTAGCTGCGTAGCTCGTTGAACTGGCAGTTGTCGGTGGCATCACCGGTCACGACGGCGAGATCCAGCGGCGCGGCCGAGACCGGGGCCGCGGCTACGCGGCGGACGGCCTGCATCATCGCCTCGGCGACGTGGTAGGTAAACAGTTCCTGCGCCCGGTAGGTGCCAATGATGCCGACGGTCTCGCGTAGCGGCGAATCCGGGTCGGAGAACCTGTCGATAAGCTCGGCCCTGCCGGGCGACTGGTGGTCCATGACATGGGTGTCCGACAGGTGCGCGAGGGCGAGCAACGGCGTCGCTGACCGCTGCCAGCCCGCGGGCAGACTGCCGCTGCACAGATCGGTTCTGGTTGTGTGCTGTTCGCCGTCCGTCGCGAGCAAGCGCCGGTACCCGCCGTCGCCCGCCGCACCGGGGACAAGGCGATGCTGCGCGGTCGTTTCAGGAGTCGTCACGGGCGCCCGGCCCGGCGAGCATCATCACCTTGCACAGGCATGACAGTACCGAAGGTCGCGGGAACACTTGCGGCGCAGCGAGCTCTCCTGCATGGTGTGCACTCATAGGCCATCGCGCGCGTGGACCAATTCGGACGCTGGAGCCAGACGGACGTGACAACCCGGGAAACGCGCGAGACGCAGCGTGCGGAGGCGATCCTGAAGCCGGTCGGCATCCGGGACGTCGCCAAACTGGCTGGCGTATCTGTCGCATCGGCCAGCATGGCCCTCAACGGCCAGCCCGGCGTGGCCGATGTCACCCGTCGCCGCATTGCCGCAGCCGCCGAGCGACTCGGCTATCGCGCAAACCCGCAGGCTCAGGCCCTGCGCAGCGGCCGCAGCACGATGTACGGGTTCGTGGTCCGCAACCTCGCCAATCCCTTCTTCTTAGATGTGATGAGTGCCGCTGAGCAGGTCGCGAGCGAGGCGGGCGCCACACTGCTCGTGCTGGATTCCCAGTACTCGATTGAGCGCGAAGCTGACCACATCCGGAACATGGCGGCCCAGCGCCTGGGCGGGCTGGCGATCGCGCCGGTCGGGGCGGGCGCCACGATTCAACTGTGGCGGCAGTTGCGTCCAGGCACGCCCGTTGTCGCACTGAACGCCGCGCTTCCCGATATCAAGGGCATCGAGCTGGTATCACCCGACAATGCGGCGGCCGTCGCGCTGCCGATGCAGCGCATAGCCGAGCTCGGTCACGCATCGGTAGCTTTCGTCACCGCGCCACGCGGCCTGATGGCTGATGCCGACCGGCTGCGCCACTTCCGGCGACAGCTTCCTCTGCTCGGCCTGCGCGGCCGCGTGGTGTACTCGCGGCTGACTATGCAGGATGTCGGGCGCGCTGCTCATGCTGTCTTGTCCGGCGCCGGCCGGCCGACTTCGATCATCACGAACTCCGACTACACAGCGCATGCGATCTACAAGGCAGCGCGCGAACTGGCGCTGCAGATCGGCCCGGCAATCTCTGTCATCGGTCATGACGACTTGCCGACGTCGGAGCTCCTTGACCCGCCGCTTGCGACAATCCGCGTGGACCGGCGACAAATGGGACAGGCACTCATGGCTCGGTTGCTAGCGCAGTCGCGGCTGGGCGACTTTGTGGCACCCGTCGAGCTTGTCGAGCGCGCCTCTCTGCAGCCGCCCGCTAGCGGGCCGCCGCCCGCTTACCTGCGCTGATGGACGCCAGATGGCCGGGGGGCGTCAAGTAGGTAACGACGCTTGACACGTGTGTAACGGCTGCGCCAGCATGCCAAAGGCTAAACGTTTCAGACATTGGACGTCTCCGTTCGCAGATAGGCGCAGAGTAGTCAGCGAGCCTGGAGTTCGCCGAACGTTCTGTCCGGCGCTTGTCCGGGCTAGCAGGTGGGGAAGTCAACAGGAGGCAATTGTGAGAACTCCATACCGACTCGGGCTCGCAGGGCTCGCCGCTCTGTCTTTGCTGGCGGCCGGCTGCGGAGCAAGTTCTTCGTCGGGGTCGAGCAGCGGGTACAACTGGTCGAAGGCCACCACTGCGTCAGCGGGCGGCGGAATGTCCACGCTCGTAGCCGCTGCGAAGAAGGAAGGCACGCTCAACGTCATCGCGCTGCCGGCCGACTGGGCGAACTACGGCAACATCATCAAGGACTTCACGGCTAAGTACGGAATCAAGGTCAACTCCATCGCTCCCTCGGACAGCAGCGCGCAGGAAGTGACGCAGATCCAGCAGAAGAACGGCACCTCGCTGGCGGCCGACGTGCTGGACGTTGGCGGCAGCGTTGCCACGGCGAGTACCTCGCTCTTCGCGCCGTACCAGGTCGCTACCTGGTCGTCGATCCCAGCCGGCCTGAAGGACGCGAGCGGCCTGTACGTAGGCGACTACGGCGGCTACATGTCGGTCGGCTACAACTCCGCTAAGTTCGGCACCATCACCTCGCTCAGCCAGCTGCTCGGTAGCAAGTTCAAGAACGATGTCGCGCTCAACGGCAACCCGACGCAGGCCAACGCCGCGCTGAATGGCGTGATGATGGCGAGCCTGGCTCAGGGCGGCAGCGCCGGTAGCATCGCCGCTGGCGTGAACTTCTTCCACCAGCTCAAGGTGGCGGGCAACTTCAACACCACGCAGGCCACGTCGGCGACCATCAAGGCCGGCACCACGCCAGTGGTGTTCAACTGGGACTACCTCAATACCGCGTCCGTCGTCGGCCAGCCGGCCTCCACCTGGAAGGTCTTCATCCCGGCGAACGCTACCCTTGGCGGCTTCTACTACCAGGCCATTAACAAGAGCGCGCCGCACCCGGCGGCAGCGCGCCTGTGGGAGGAGTTCTTGTTCTCCCAGGCCGCAATCGGCGGGCAGAACCTCTGGCTGGTGGGTGGCGCCCGGCCATCTGAGCAGATCGCGATGACGAGCAACGGCACCATCGACAAGTCGGCTGCAGCAGCTCTGCCGCCAGTTGCCGGGACGCCGACCTTCCTCACCCAGGCCCAGGCCACGGCCGCCGCCACGTACCTCGCGGCGAACTGGCCTAAGGCGATCAGCTAGGCACCGGTAGTGACCACTGCTACGACGACGAAGGCCGGCGCCCTGCCCGCACGGGCCGGGCGCCGACCTCCGCTCGCCTGGATCGGGACGCTGCCTTTCCTGGCCTACGCCGGGATCTTCCTGCTGCTCCCTACGGGCATCGTGATCTGGAACGCCTTCCAGGGGAACGCCGGCGGTCTGACCCTCTCCAACATCAGCGCGCTCAATACCGGCCCGGTCCGAAGCGCCTTCAAAGGCTCCCTGGAGCTCTGCGTAATCTCGTCGGTGATCGGTGCCACGCTCGGCGCGATCCTGGCGTACGCGATAGCGTCCGGCAACCCAGACGGGCTGATCCGCAGGCTCTACATCGCGGCCTCTGGCGTGCTCGCGCAGTTCGGCGGAGTGACGCTCGCCTTCGCGTTCCTCGCGACGATCGGCCCGGCCGGGTTCTTGCTGCACGCCAGCTGGTACAGCAACTTCCCCTGGGGCATCGCGCTGATCTACTGCTACTTCCAGATCCCGCTCATGGTGCTGGTCTTCCTGCCTGCGATCGACGGACTGAAGATCCAGTGGCGCGAGGCGGCCGAGAACCTGGGCGGGTCGACGTGGCAGTACTGGCGCTACGTCGCCGGCCCGCTGCTCACGCCCGCGTTCACCGGCGCCACGCTGCTGCTATTCGCCAACGCGCTATCCGCCTTCGCGACCATCGAAGCATGGGAAAACCAGATCAACTATGTCGTGCCGCAGTCGATCAGCGGCGCTCTCATCAGTGAGGTTGGACTTGCAAGCGTCCACAATGGCGACGCACTCGCACTAGGAATGATCGTGGTGGTGGTCATCGTCATGACCGGGTACTTTGTCCTGCAACGGCGGGCGGCACGATGGCAGCGCTAAACCAGCCGCTGGCTGAGGTGGCCGCAGATCTGACGGGCGCAGCGGCCGCGAGGCGGCCCAGCGGCTTGCGGGCCAGTCGGCGCAGACGGCTGAACCTCTTCAGGTACGTCGCATTCACGATCTTCGGCCTGTTCTTTCTGGTGCCGCTGCTCTCCATGGTCAGGTTCTCGCTGGAGGGCACCACACCTGGCAGCTGGTCGGTCGCTGCCTGGACACAGATCGCGTCCTACCCGGGGCCACCCCCGCTGCTCTCGTCCATCGAGATCACGCTAGAGCTGGCGGTCATCACCAGCGTGGTGATGCTTGTGCTGGTGGTGCCGACCATGATCTGGGTCCAGCTGCGCGCGCGGTGGTTCAGCCGGATCCTGGAGTTCATCTGCCTGCTCCCGCTGACGATCCCCGCGATCGTGCTGGTAGTGGGCCTTGCCCCGATCTACAACCGGATCGAGCGATACAACGTCTCCGCGCTGATGCTGTTCTGGGCTTATGTGATCCTGGCGCTGCCGTATGCCTACCGTGCCCTGTCCGCCGGCCTGAACGCCGTTGACGCGACGACCCTGTCCGAGGCTGCGAGGAGCCTCGGGGCGCGCTGGCACACCGTGATGTTCCGGATCATCGTCCCTAACATGTGGCAGGCGATACTGAACGCCCTGCTGCTTACGGTCGCCCTGGTCCTCGGCGAGTTCACGATCGCCTACCTGCTGACCTACGTCAACCTGCAGGTGAATCTCTTCGGGATCAGCCGCAGCACGGAGAATGCCGGCGTGCTCTTCTCGGCATCGGCTGCCACGCTGCTGTTCGCGTTCATCCTGCTACTGATCCTGTCCTACGCCGGGCGCCGCCTGCGCCGCGGCCGGCCGTGAGGTGGAACACGTGAGCTCGCCAACGACGAGTACCAGATCCGACGCGACCAGGACCGCCGTCGAGGTGCGGATGGAGGGACTAAGCCGCCGCTACGGCGCGGTTGTCGCGCTCGACAACCTCGACCTGACCGTCCACCCCGGCGAGCTGATCGCATTGCTCGGCCCCTCGGGCTGCGGCAAGACCACCACGCTCCGCCTGCTCGCCGGCCTGGAGGACGCGGAGACCGGGCGCATCAACGTCGCCGGCCGGGACATCACCAGGCTGCCCGCCAGCAAGCGGGACATGGGGATGGTGTTCCAGGCCTACTCGCTGTTCCCGCATATGACAGTCCAGCAGAACGTCGCGTTCGGGCTGCGATTGCGCAAGATCAGCTCGGCAAAGCGGGACCAGCGGGCCCTCGAGATGCTCGAGCTGGTGGACCTGGGCACGCAGGCGGACCGCTATCCGCATCAGATCTCCGGCGGACAGCAGCAGCGCGTCGCCCTGGCGCGTGCGCTCGCCATCGAGCCGCAGGTGCTGCTCCTGGACGAGCCGCTGTCAGCGCTGGATGCCAAGGTGCGGGCTCAACTGCGGGACCAGATCCGCCGGATCCAGCTTGAGGTGGGCATCACCACCCTGTTCGTGACTCACGATCAGGAAGAGGCACTGGCGATTGCGGACCGGGTGGGCGTGATGCGAGCGGGCCGCCTTGAACAGCTTGCGCCTCCGACCGAGGTGTATTCACGCCCGGCTACGCCGTTCGTGGCGGAGTTCGTCGGCCTGAGCAACCGGCTCGCCGGTTCCGTGACTGGATCAACCGTGACCGTGCGCGGTCACGACCTGCCGCTCGTGGATCCGTCGACTCCGGCCGGAAAGGTCACGGCGATCGTGAGGCCCGAGGCCGTCACGCTGGCGTCCGATAGCTCAGGCGAATCTGGCCCGATGACGGGGACCGTGATTGCCTCGACGTTCCTGGGTGCGACCAGCCGCGTCACTGTCGACCTTGGCGACACGACGATCTTGGCCCAGCTGCCCACTTCGGAGGCGACGAAGCTGCCAGCGGGCAGCCGGGTGACGCTGACGATCCGGCCCGACCCCGTGCTGGTATCAGCTGACGCTGCTGTCGCGAGTGAGGGGTGAGCGGAGGTCATCCCCTGCTCACCACGGCCCGCCGGCTCGGCCCGGGGGCCGTGGTACGGACAGGAACGATCTCGCCGTACCGCGCTGTCGAGATCATCGAGGGCGAGCGGCATGTTATTCGCGCCGACCTAGGCGCGCATGACCGGCCTGCGAGCCAGGGACGGCCGCTGCTCTGCCTCGTGCACCTGACTGACCTTCAGCTCGCCGACGTACAGTCGCCGACGAGATTCGAATTCCTGAACCGCCAGTTTGCCGATCCCAGGTACGCCGAGATCGTCCCTGTCCAGCGGCCTCAGGAGGCACTGAATGCGCATGCCGTCGATGCGATGCTGCGGACGGTTAATGCGGCGATCGGGCCGGTCACCGCAATTCCACCGCAATTAGCGGTGACCACTGGCGACTCGATCGATAATGCGCAGTGGAATGAAGTGCTGGCTTTCCTGGCGCTGTTCGACGGTGGCCGGGTAGTCATGAATTCGGGTGGCCCTGAATACCAGGGCGTGCAGTCGCTGGACTGGCCTGATGACATCTTCTGGAAGCCCGACGGGATCGCTGCGAGTGGTCCGGACTTGTTCCGCACGGCGTTCGGATTCCCGCATTACCCGGGACTGCTTCGCCGCGCGATGGAAGCGTTCACCGCACCGGGACTGCGGATGCCATGGCTGTCGTGCTTTGGCAATCACGAGGCGCTGAATCAAGGGGTCGGAGTGATGAGCCCTGACCTCGCTTCCGCGCTTGTCGGTGCCCTCAAGCCGTGGGCGCTGCCGCCGGACTTCGACCACGACCGGGCGCTCGAGCTGTTCACGCACCATCCCGAGGTATTCATGGCCGGGCCCGCCAGGCATGTTCTGGCCGACCCAGCGCGCCGGCCAGTGACGCGGCAAGAGTTCGTGGCGGCCCACTTCGGGCCGGTGGCGCGGCCGAGCGGCCACGGCTTCACCGAGCGGAATCGGCTCGATGGCACTGCCTACTATGTGCACGACACCACTGCTGTCCGGTTCATCGCCTTGGACACTAACTGCCTCGCTGGCGGGGCGTCCGGCTGCGTTGACCACGACCAGGCACGCTGGCTGGAAGCGCGGCTGGCCGAGGTGCACTCGAGCTACCAGGACCGGGCCGGCCATCACGTGCAGGCTCCGAACGACGATCGGCTCGTGGTGATCTTCTCTCACCATGGGGTCGAGAGCCTGGTCCATCCCCTGACACGGCATGCGGGACCAGACGGCCAGCCACTCCTCGGCGGTACCGACATCCTGGCCTTGCTGCACAGGTACCCGAACGTAGTCCTCTGGCTCAATGGACACACCCATCTGAACGCGGTCCGCGCACGACGGGACCCGCACGATGCCGCGCGCGGATTCTGGGAGGTGACAACCAGCAGCATTGTCGACTGGCCCTGTCAGGCGCGCTTCGTCGAAATCGTCGACGTGGGCGGGGAGCTGTCTATCGTCTGCACGATGGTCGACCATGACAGCCCTGTCGGCCCGCAGTCGCTGGCGGCGGGTGCGGATCTCGCGGCGCTCCACAGGGAGCTCGCCGCCAACATGCCGTTTGCCGGCCTGGATTCCGCCCGGCCGGGAACGCATGCGGACCGAAATGTCGAGCTGCGGCTGCGGGCGCCGTTCCAGCTCGGCCGGCTAGCCGGAAGCTAGTTGTCGGCTGCGGCGGCGCGGCGCTACGTTACGGGCGCCAGTGATCCGAGCGCAGTGCGGCCATGTCAGTGTCGGCCCCGTCCATCTGCACATCCGCGACGCTGGTACGACCCATCGTCCACAACGTCAGCTCGACTGGGTCACCGGTAACGGTCACGACGGGAGTCCGGGCCTTGGCGGTGATCCGCACCCGGCCGTGCCCGGAGCGCGGCACGGCGCTGGTGGCGCGGCCGCCGTCGGCGCGGACTAGCTCCACTCCGACCGGCGCCTTGCGCAGCATGAGCCGGGCCAGGCTCAGCCTGTCCCACAGCACGCCGGCGAGCTCAGCGTCGATCTTCCGCGGCTGCCAGTCCGGCCGAGCCCTGCGCACATCTTCATGATGGACGAAGTACTCCACCAGGTTGAGCTTGTCGTCCGCGCCAGGCAGGCCGAACAGCGACAGCCGTGGCGGTCCGGTCCTGATGAGCTCGATGAGCTGGGCGTACGAATGCCGGCGGGCGATGCGTGCCTGTACCCGGCGGGTGTATCCGGCCACCGGGCCGCCCATAACTCCGGCTCCCGCGTCGGGGCGCCGCTCGCGTAGCACCAGGTGCGCGGCCAGGTCTGCCGTCCGCCACCCCTTGCACAGTGTCGGCTGGTCAGGGCCGACGTCCGCCAGCAGGTCGCAGAGTGCGCGGCGCTCGTCCTGGGAGTTGGTCACGAGTTGCTCCTAATGTCAGCCGCCTGGCTAGTCATCGCGGCAGTTGACGCCGCGCTGCCGGGGGATTGACGGACGGCGAGCGTGACACTGAGCAGATCGTAAGTGAGAGGCGATGGTCAGTGATAGGTGGCTCGGCCGCTGATCTCCGGGTGCCCGGGCCGGTGGACTGCGGCGTGGCGCTAGCCTTCGGGTGGACAAACACCGGGAGGCAGGGCATGACCAGCGGCCACGAGCGCCAGTCCGGCGGTCTGCACGCGGATCTGCGGTCGGCCCGGCGCCAGCTCGTCCTGACGCTAGTGCTCGGCGCGGCTGGGGCAGGCCTTATCTTTCTCGCCACCCGGCAGGGGTGGGCGCAGGTACAGACGATCCCGCCGAAGCCACTACCTGCCAGCCGCGTGGCTGTCACCGGCTCGGCGCTGGTGCCGTACGCCGAGGCCCTCGCCGTGGCCGGCCTGGCGACACTGGCGGCGGTGCTCGCCAGCCGCGGGCTGGCCC
>DASXKI010000105.1:0-14819 GCA_036496945.1 Streptosporangiaceae bacterium
CCCTGGGCGCCGGGCGGTCGCCCGCCTAGCCCTGTGGGCCGGTCAGCTTAGCCGCGGACGAGCGTGCCGGACGCGATCGGCCCGTTGCTGTGGAAGCTGAACCAGATCTTGTTCGTGGCGGTCAGCGTGATCGTGACCGTACCGTTCTCGCATTTGGACTGGCCCTGGATGATGCCCTGGCTCAGGGTCAGCATCGAGGGCCTGGTCGTTATCTTCGTCGGGGTGAGCGCGCCCGAGCAGCTGAAGTCCGTGCCGGTGTAGCTGATCGTCCCGGCCGTCGTTCCCGCCGCGAACCTGACGCTGACGCGGTAGGTGTCTGTCGGCGGTTGCGTGACGATGCCCGACCAGGCGCCATCGAACACGGTCGGCGTGACCAGGCCATGGCTCGGGGAGGCCGCCGGTGAGGGGCTCGCCGCCGCGCCCTTGCTCGTCGTCCCGGTGTTCGCTGACAGCCTGCTGTTGCTGGCATGGCGGCCGCTAGCTAGCAGCGCGTGCAGCAGCACAGCGACCACGACGATCACGGCGACGACGCCACCGCCGATGAGCCAGCCGGTGCGCCGTCCGCCCTGGCCTTGCCGGGAGTGGCGAAGGGCCGGCCCGGCCCCAGTGTGCCGTGAGGCTCGCCGCCCGTCCGCATGGTTGGCAGTCCCGCGGGCCTGCGCACGAGCGGCGGCTGGCCGCTGCGGGCTGGTCGTCGCGCGGCCGGCCGTCGCCTGGCTGGTCGCACCGTGGCTGGTCGCACTGTGGCCAGCCTGGCGGGGACCGTCTGGGGCGTGGTCATAGCCGGTACGGGCCGGCCGCGCGGCCCGCCTGGATCCCTCGGCGAGCACACCGGCTGGCAGGTCCTGGCTGCCCAGCAGGCTCTGCACCACCGCCCGCGCTGCCGGGCGGCCGGCTGGCTCAGGATCCAGGCAGCGTTCCACCGGCCCGCGCAACTGATCGGGCAGGACGTTGAGATCGTCGGCAGCGGCCGCGGGATGGCCAGAGGCTGCGAAGACGACTGTCTGTGCCCAGGCGAGCATGTCCGCTGACGGCGTTGCCGCACCGTAGGGCGGCGTGATGCCGAACTCCACGACGCGCGGCGAGCCGTTGGCTGCCATGATCACGAACTCGGGCCCGAAATTGCCGTGGACGAGGCCGGCCTGATGCACCGAGGCAAGACCCGTGGCCATCCCGACGGCGACCGCTTCCAGGTCGTGCCCGCGCTGGACTCCGTCAGCCGACACCAGCTCGAGTAGCGACTGGCCGGGCACGTACTCGCTGACGAGGTAGGCCTGCGAGTCGTCAAGCCCGGCGTCCAGAACGCGAGCGGCGCAGAACGGTGGCACTCGCCTGGCTACGGCGGCCTCGGCCGTGAACCTGTCCCTGGCGGCCGCATCCAGCGCCCAGTCTCCGCTCAGCACGGTGATCGCCACGTCCGTACCGTCAGGCGCGGCGCCGATGAAGATCGGGTCGTCGGACGGGATGCCCTCAAGCCGTCCCGTCAGCAGGTACCGGCCGACCCGCCGTGGGTCGCCGGAACGCAGTGGCGTTGGGTGAGGCATGGACCGCGACTCCGCTTGGGCGTGCAGCGTGCGAGTTGTGATGCGATTCGCACCATACGCACGTTGTGCATGTCAGTGCGGTGAATCAACTAAGTTACTCGGGAGTAAACAGTGACGTCAATGTTGGGTCCCGGGGTCGTCGGGGCTAGATTGACCGGCTACGTGGCGAATTGGGGGTCTCGACGTGCCGACACGCTTCGGTTAAGAGGGCATGGTAGGTGTGGCGACCCTCCGGACGTGGCAGAATTCCCCGCCGGATTCGGGCACAACCGAGCCGTCCCGAGCGTTACAAGCGCGCGACGAGGTTAGTAAAGATGGAGGGGTAAGGGCCGAGATGGCTACCGATTACGACAGCCCGAGGAAGACAGACGACGACGTTACCGAGGACAGCCTGCAGGAACTGCAGGCGCGGCGGATGGACAAGTCCTCAACGGCGATTGACATCGATCCTGATGATGTAGCCGAGTCGCTTGAGCTGCCTGGTGCTGACCTTTCAAACGAGGAGCTCTCGTTCCGGGTGATCCCGCGTCAGGCGGATGAGTTCACCTGCTCGAGCTGCTTCCTCGTCCACCACCGCAGCCAGCTTGCTGACAACCGCAAGGGCCAGCCGGTCTGCCGAGAGTGTGCGGCTTAGCTGCCGCCACAGTGATGTCGGCGAGGTGATATCGGCGAGGTGATGTCGCCGAGCAGGCCGATTCGTCGGTTGATGGCAGGGAACGGGGCGGCTCGGGCCGCCTCCTCCGGGCGGGTTGAGTCAACCCGCTGGTGGAGGCTGTCCCGAGCATGCTTGCGGCATTAGCCGTGAGCGGCCTCGTTCCCGGCTTGAGTTTTGCGTGAATTATCCCGACCCCGGGTAAACGCCACCCTGCGGCCGATGGTGGCCGTCCCGATATGGCGGCGAAACTGGCCCAGCCGGGCCGATAGCAGCCGCGCAAGATGGCGGCGGCCCTCCGGCGGCAGCCGCCGGATCTCGCGGACAGTCCGCATTGCCAGGGGGAGCAGCAGAAGTCCGAGGAGGACCGCCAGCCAGCCGTCACCCGTCAGGGTGGCCAGGACTAGGCAAGCGGCAGCCGCCGCGATCAGGCTCGCCGACGCTGACAGCCGCAGCGCGACCCGGCCGAGTGCAAGCTCGGCATTGCGGCCAAAGACGCCCGCTCCCGGTGTGGTCCTGGCTGCGCGCAGGAAGTGCCCAGCGGCGGCGACCGCATCACGGGAGCGCAGGCTGATCCGCCCGAGTTCGTTGATGGCGCCGCTGTGCGTCGGCTCGATCGCCAGCGCCGACTCCTGCCAGCGTCTGGCTTCCGCCAGATCGCCCCGGCCTAGCGCCGCTTTTCCAGCTGTGACGTGGACATCGGCGACATCCGGGGCGAGGGCGAGCGCCGTCGCCGCAGCTTCTGCGGCGAGGTCGTGCTGGTCGTCGGCGGCGGCCGCCTGCGCGAGGCAAACATGCGAGCGCCAGAAATGCGGTGCCAGGTTGCGAGCTTCCTGCGCCGCAGTCACGGCCTCGGCGGTCTGACCCATCCCGATCAGGGCGGTGCTGACTAGCCGGTACGGCCAGTCGTCGGCCGGATCGAGCGCGCTAGCACGGGCGGCGGCTGCGACAGCTTCGGGGGCGTTCCCGTCGCCGAGGTGAGCCCGCGAGAGCAGGCACCAGCCACGGCTGCTGGCGGGTGCGGAAGCGAGCACCGCGGCGAGCAGGCTGGCCGCATCACCGTAGCGGCCAAGATCGATCATTACGCTGGCCCGGCTGAGGTCCGCGGCCTGCCGGTCAGCCATCGGCAGCGCCACGAGCTGAGCGGGCCGTCCCAGCAGCTTGGGTCACAGCAGCTTCCGCTTCTTCAGGTAGGCAGCCAGATCGTCGTAGCTGCCGCCCTCGTTGGCAAACAGCGCCACGTTGCGGGCGGAGTCGAACCAGGGTCCTAGCGACGGCCGCACCTCGCTGACCGCCGTGATCAGGTCATCCTGGCCGATCATGCGGACCTGGCCCGTCCGCGCCGAGTCAAGCAGGGCCAGCTCGGCCGCGCTCTCGCAGATGTGTGCGATGTCGGCTGCGGAGAAGCCGTCGGTCCTGGCGGCCAGGCTCGCCAGCTGGATCCCGGCTACCGGGCGATCACGCAGGTGGTAGCGGAACACCGCCTCGCGGGCTGGCTCATCGGGCGGCAGCACCAGCAGCGTCCGGTCTAGCCGTCCGGGCCGTCGCAGGGCGCTGTCCACGTCCCAGGGGTGGTTGGTAGCTGCGAGGACGAAGACGCCCTCGTTGGCACCAGTGACGTCGTCGAGCTCGAGCAGCAGCTGGTTGACGGTGCTGCGCATCGGGGTGCTGCGCAGCTGACTGCGCTTCTGGCCGATGGCGTCGACCTCGTCCAGGAACACCACGCACGGTGCGTTCCGGCGAGCCGTAGCGAAGATCTCCTTGATGTTGCGCTCGCTCGACCCGATGTACATGTCAACGACGTCGGCAAAGGAGATAGCCATGAAGCGGGCACCTAGCTCGCCGGCCACCGCGCGGGCGATGAACGTCTTGCCGCAGCCTGGCGGTCCGTACAGCAGGAGGCCGCCGCGCAGGCTCTTGCCGTACAGCTTGCGGAGTTCCGGGTTGCGCATGGGTGCCAGGAACGCGGCCTCCAGGCGCGCCTTGACCTCGGCCATCCCGGCCACGTCGGTGAGCTGGAGGCCGGGCCGCTCGGCGTCGTAGGCCGGCGCCTCGGCGGTCGCATCGTGCGGGCGTGCGCCTCCGGTTTGCTCGGCTGCGCCGTCCGGCGTGACGAACATCGGCGGCAGCACGTCGCGCAGCTCTGCCTCGGCCTGCGCCCAGTTGAATTCGGCCGACTCCGGGTTGTGCTCGGCTCGCTCGGGGCCGCGCTCCCTGGGCTCCGGGTTGGTCGCGGCGGGGTCAGCTGCCGGGGGCGTCGCCGGGCGGACCGCAGCCGCTGGCTCGGTTCGCTCGGGCGCTGGCTCTGGCGCTGCCGCTGGCTCGGGCGCGGCTGGCGGTGCAGGTTCGGCCGCCGGCGTCGACTCGGACGTAGCCGCGTGATGCGAGACCAGGAGGCCCAGCGCCTGGGCGTTGCCGGGATCGGCGTGGAGGACGGCGCCGAGGTGCGCGACCGCCTCGTCCCCGTATCCGGCCTCGAGCAGTAGCGTGGCCAGGTGCATGCGGAGCGCCAGGTCGTCCGGAAGCGCGGCCACGGCGTTTCGCAGGCTCGCGATCACGGCATGCCGGTCATCCATGCGGCTACTCCCCGGCGCTGTTCGTCTGCTTAGTGCGATCTAGGCGAGTTTATGCGTCTTTAACTGGTCGTGAGCAGCGAATCACGATCCTGGTCATTCGATCCTGGGCGGCCAGGGGCGGCATCGCCGGGGCGGGTCTGCCTAGACGCTGGCTAGCCGGGCGATGCACTCGGGCTGGCCGCACGTCCGGCCTCGGCCGCAGCAGATCCTGCCGCAGGAGCAGCGGGCCGCGCGGCTGGCCAGCCAGGCTTCGTGGTCGCTGAGCGTGACGCTGCCATCGGCCTGCTCGACGCTGTAGACCCGCTTGATCCCGCCGCCCGGCAGAGCGACATACTCGCGCGCGATCAGGGTCACACCTCCAGTGTCGCTCACGTACCCAACCGCCGAGGTCAGGCTGTCGAGATCGGGCCATCCAGGTCGGGCCATCCAGGTCGGGCCATCCAGGTCGGGCCAGATACGGCGGCTGGCGCTAGCCGGCGTCGGCAGCCGGCCAGCTGGTCCGCTCGTCGCCGCGCGGATCGAGAACCAGGGCTGAGCCCTCAGCGCGGCCGAATGTCATCACCGGGTAGCTCGCGTCGAATGCCTGCCAGCCCGGATCGCCCGTCGCTGCGAACCTGATCCAGGCGGCATGCATCGTGGCAGCGAGGTCAGCGGGCGGCTCGGTGCCGATCGCCGCCTGCGCGTCGGGAGATGCAAGGTTGTCGAACACGAACGGGATCTCGATGGCGTGCGCGGCGCCGAGGCGATGTACTGGGCTCTGCCAGGCGAACTCGTAGAGATAGGTCGCCGCGGAACCACCCGCCGCGAGGCGGGCCTCCGCGGCGGCGAGCGTCGGGTTACGGAAGAACCTGTCGGTCACCAGCGCGCACATCACGTCGCCCGCGCTAGCCAGCGGCCGGTTCGCCTGGTAGACGGCGGCGGTCTGCGGGCTGATGCCGAGCGCGCCCAGGAAGGCCGGCAGCATCTCGCTGGTCACCGTCGCGGCCATGCCGTTCGGCACGAAGAACAGCCGGAACTCCTCAGTGTTCGTGCCGGCCAGCAGGGTCACGTCAGACCCCTGGCCGGCCGCCACCGCGGCCAGTGGATGGACGGGAAGCACGTCACCGTCGATCACCGGGATGAACGCCATGGATGTCGCGACGATACTCGGACCCCACCGGGTGGGGTCCGGCGCAGCCGCCAAAGCGTCGCGGACGGCTGCCTGCGCGGCGATCAGCTTGCCCAGATCGACGTCGGCGAGGGTGGCGGCGGAGGCCTCGAAGCCGAGCATCCCGCTGAGCTCGCCCGTTACCAGCTGAGCATCTCGCGGGTCGGCGCCAACCTGCGCCGCGCCGCTCTGGGCGATCACCTTGCCGAACAGGCCGCGGGCCCGCGGCATGCCCAGCAGCGTCGTCACGCTCATGGCGCCGGCGGACTCGCCGAAGATCGTGACGTTAGCCGGGTCACCGCCGAACGCGGCGATGTTGTCGCGCACCCACTCAAGCGCCGCCACCTGATCCAGCAGGCCGCGGTTCGGCGGCGCGTCCGGCAACAGGGCGAACCCGTCGACCCCGAGGCGATAGTTGATGCTGACCAGGACGACCCCGTCGCGGGCGAAGGCGTGGCCGTCGTACATCCGGACTGCGGAGTTGCCGTTGCTGAACGCGCCGCCGTGGATCCACACCATGACTGGTGCGCCACCGCCGAGATCCGGCGTCCACACGTTGAGCGTCAGCCAGTCCTCGCCCGCAATGTTCGGCTCGGGCAGCAGAGTGTCGAACGGGACCGCGTAGTCGGGCTTCGGCGGGGTCGCGCCGTACTCGGTACACGCGCGCACGCCGTGCCACGGCACCGGCGGCTCGGGGGCCTTGAACCGCAGCGGGCCGGTGGGACTTGCCGCATAAGGGATGCCGAGGAATCTGGTCACGTCGCCGGAGGACTCGCCGCTCACTGCGCCGTACCTGGTGGTAACCGTGGTCATGCGGGCACTGTGCCACAACAATCCTCGCCGGGCCAGCCCCGAGCCAGGCAGATCCGACCAGCCGGTATGGCCCCGAGCCCGGCGCCTGGCCGCTGGCCGTGCGGAGTAGGCTCACGCCCGTGACTGACGACAACGCCGCGACTGGCGGAGCGACGACGGATGACAATGACTGGCGGGTCACTGTCCGGCTGCACGCGGGCGGCCAGGCCGGCAAGGCTGCCGAACACCTCAGCGCCCACCGGGTCGAGGACGAGGTGCACGAGCGACTGGGCGGCCGAGTGATCCTCGGCGCAGACGGCGGCGACGACTTGTTCCTTTACACCCACAGTCGGGACGCGGCGGCGGCCGCGCAGCAGTCAGTCAGCGATCTGCTGTCGGGCCATGGCCTGGGCGCTGATTACACGGTCGAGCGCTGGCACCCGGTGGCGGAGGAATGGGAGCCCGCCGACGTACCGCTGCCCGGCACGGCGGCGGAGGTCCGGGCCGAGCACGAGGAGCTAGACGCCGAGGAGACCAGCGAGTCGGTGACGGGCGGAGTCGCCCTGTTCGAGGTCCGCGTGCAGCTCCCGTCGCACCGCGAGTCGGTCACGCTGGCGGCGCGGCTTGCCGCGGAGGGCTACTCCGTCGTACGGCGCTGGCGGTTCCTGGTCGTCGGCGCGAACAACGAGGACCAGGCCAAGGAGTTCGCCACGCGGATCCGGCAGGACGCCCCGGCCGGCGCCGTGATCACCACCGAGGAAGTCGGCCCCGGCCGTCCCTACACCGTGTTCGAGCTGGCGGCCGGGTCGGGACTCTAAGCCCGCCGGCCCGCCCGCCGGGTCGGGACTCTAGGCCCCGCCGGCCGCCGTCGGCCGGCTCGCGCCCGCCCTCGGCAGCCGTACCGTGCGCCGCGCCTTCGCGCAGGGCCGGCTTGCTCCCGGCCCAGCGTTCTACCGGGCAGCCTGGCTGCGCCGTAGCTGATGCAGCATCCAGCCGCGACCCGTGGCATCGAGCGAGCGCGTGTGCTCGGTGAAGATCTCAGCCGCCCGCCGGTAGGACATCCGGCCCCGGCCGCTCAGCGGGCAGATATCCGCATCCGGCGTCCCGGCGGGCGCGCGCCGGTCGGTACGGAACACGGGCCCGTGCCGGCGACCGGCCAGCAGCCAGCTCAGCAAGTCGTTCGTCTCCGCACTCCAGTGGATTGGCCCGCCGCTGGCAGTCCTGGCCCGCCTGCCGCGCAAGTCGAGCGCGCTCGCATCCAGGCCCAGCACGGTCTCGGCAGCGGCGCCGCTGTCGCGGAGGAGATGCCAGAGCGCTTGCTCGCGCAGGCTTGGGGGCGTGCGGAACAAGGCGCCTACCTGGGCTTCGGTCAGAGTCCGCACGGCCGCGGGCCGTTCGCGTCCGCCTGTCAGGGCCGCGGTCGGATCTGCGGCGATCCAGTCCCGGCGCCGCCACCAGCCAATGGCACCGCGCAGCACCGATAGCTCCCGGTTAACCGTGCGGACCTCGGCCTGGCGGAGCCGCGATGCGACCGCCTCGGCCAGCCTGCGCTCGGCATCATCGTCGTCGAGCACTGCCAGCGGAACGACAGGCGGGATCGCCCGGCGCCGGCTCGCTCCCACCGGCGGCACACGGCCGACCAGAGGCCAAGCCCAGCCGGCCAGCGAGATCCGGTATACCCGGCGGGAGGCAGCGCTGAGCTGAGCTTCGGCCAGGTAGCGATCCACGGCGACCGCGTATTCGACGGGTGCTGCGTTTTCGAGCCGCGGCACGCTTTTGACGGGTGGTACGTAAACGGCCGCTAGCGCGCTCATACACGCCCTCCCGAATGAGAACCGCAGTAAATCAGGTACGTCATGCCACGTCATTCTACCGCACTTGCTATGCGACGGCAGAGTCAAATTTACTGCGACAACACCGCTCTGGCCTGGTGATTCACGCCACTGCGAGTCCATTCTTATTGTCATCCGCTCATGCACTCTGGCAGCATGAATTGCGTGCCTGAATTCGACGTATCAACAACGGACAATCGCAGTAAATCAACTTCGTGTTCGCATTGCGAAGCTAATAGCGACAGTGTCCGCAGTAATTCCAGAGTGCGCCGGACACCGCGGCAACCCAGGCTCGGCCCGCTGGCCGAGCGGAACTTCCGCGTCTTCTATGCGGGTTACGCGACGTCGCTGCTCGGGACGGCCATGTCGCGCATCGCGCTAACCTTCGCCGTACTTGCAAGCGGCGGCAGCGCGGCAGACCTCGGCTACGTATTCGCTGCCAATGTGGTCCCGCAGGTCCTCGTCATGCTCGGCGGCGGAGTGCTGGCCGACCGCGTCGGCAGACGGCCGGTCATGCTGACAACGGACCTGACACGCCTCGCGGTGCAGGGCACACTGGCGGGCGTCTTGTTCACTGGACGGCCGCCGATCTGGCTATTCGCCGCGCTCGCTGCCTTGCTGGGGACTGGCGAGGGCTTCTTCAATCCAGCGCTCGGCGGCCTGCGCGCCGAGATCGCGCCGCCGGACAAGCTGCCTGACGCCAACGCGCTGCTTGGCGTCGCCCAGTCCGCGGCGACTGTCGCCGGGCCCGCGCTCGCCGGGATCCTGATCGCTGTCACGAGCCCGGCCGTCGTCATAGCCCTGGATGCCGCGAGTTTCGCGGCGAGCGTGCTCAGCCTCGCGCGGCTCAGGATCCCGCCAGCCAGCCCGGCCACTCAGTCGCCGTGGCGGGACCTTGCGGATGGCTGGGCGCAGTTTCGCAGCCAGAGCTGGCTGTGCCTGACAACCGTCCAGTTCGCGCTCTTCAACCTGTTCACCTGGGCGCCGTACTTGCTGCTCGGTCCGGTCCTGGCGCGTCAGTACCTCGGCGGCGCGGGCGCCTGGGGTGTGATCGTGGCGGCCTACGCGGGCGGCTCGGTCGTCGGCGGCCTCGCGCTCGTCGGCCGCCGGCCGCGGCGACCGCTCGTGGTCGGCGTCGTCGGCACCTTCGGCTACGCGCTGCCGTGCCTGCTGCTTGCCCTCCGTGCGCCATTGGTGCCGGTCGCGGCCGCGGCGCTGGCGGCCGGGTGCGGCAGCGCGGTGTTCGGCACGCTCTGGACGACAGTGATGCAGCAGCAGGTCGCGCCGAATTTGCTCGGGCGCACGACTGCGTTCACGACCACCGGCTCCTTTGCCCTCGGCTCGCTCGGGTGGACAGTGATCGGCTCGGTGGCAGCGTGGGTCGGTCCGGCCCGGCTGCTCGGCTTCGCGGCCGCCTACGCCGCGGTGAGCAGCGCGGTCGTCCTCACCACGCCTGCCATCCGCGCCATCCACTGGGAGGATCCCGGGGAAGCGCCGTTATGACGAAGGATTCAGGCGGGCAGCCGGCTGTGTCGTTTTCTTTCGTGATCATGGCCAGCCGGTGAGCGCGACATCGCGGGCGTGGTAAGGGTTGTCCCAGGCGCATGTGGCAGGTGCATGTGGGGGGCGCGACTGAGAGGCGGATGTGCATGGGACAGCACGCAGAGCTGGTCTTCGCCGGCGGCGCGGTCTACACGGCCGATGCGAGCAGGCGGCGCGTGGTCCCGGCCGCCGCGGCCGGCGGGCAGCCAGCCAGCGCCGTCGCGGTGGTGGGCGGCCGGATCGAGGCGATCGGGAACGCCGGGGACCGTGACATCCAGGACCTGATCGGCCCGGCCACCAACGTGGTCGACTTGCGTGGTCGCGCGCTCCTGCCGGGCTTCCAGGACGCGCACGTGCACCCGGCCTTCGCCGGCATCACGATGCTGGGCTGCAACCTGATGGGCGCCGCGAGCCTCGATGATGCGCTTGCCAGGATCAGCGATTACGCCCGGCGGCACCCAGACCGCGACTGGATCGCGGGCTCGGGCTGGCGCATGGAGTGGTTCCCCGGCGGGACGCCGGACCGGCAGACGCTCGACGCCGTGACCGGGGGCCGGCCCGCCTACCTGTCGAACCGTGACGGCCACGGTGCCTGGGCCAACACGCGCGCCCTCGAGCTGGCCGGCATCGACGCCCGGACCCCGGACCCGGCCGACGGACGGATCGAGCGCGAACTGGACGGCGGCCCGCAGGGCACGCTGCACGAGGGGGCCGCGAACCTGGTCGGCGACCTGCTGCCCGAGCTAAGCGTCGCGGAGCGGCTCGCTGGCCTGCTCCTGGCCCAGCAGCACATGCACGCCCGCGGCATCACGGCGTGGCAGGACGCGATCGTGGGGGATTACCTTGGCAGCCCTGACCCGCTCCCGGTATACCTGGCCGCCGCCGCCAGCGGCCAGCTCACGGCCAGGGTCGAGGGCGCCTTGTGGTGGGACCGGGCCAGGGGCGGCGAGCAGCTGCCCGACATACTCGCCCGCCGCGAGCGAGGCAGAGCACCCCGGTTCCGCGCGAACACCGTCAAGATCATGCAGGACGGCGTCGCCGAGAACTTCACGGCCGGCATGCTGGAGCCGTATCACGACCCCACCGGATGCCACGACCACGGCAGCGGACTGTCCTACGTGGACCCGGCCGCGCTGCGCGAGTACGTCACGCAGCTGGACGCGCTCGGCTTTCAGGTCCACCTCCACGCGATCGGCGACCGGGCCGTGCGGGAGGCACTCGACGCGATCGAGGCGGCCCGCACCGCCAATAGGCCGGCCGAGGGCCAGCACCGCAGCGATAACCGGCATCACATTGCGCACCTCCAGGTGGTGCACCCAGGTGACGTGCCCCGCTTCGCCGCGCTCGACGTGACCGCGAACATGCAGGGGCTGTGGGCCGCGCACGAGCCGCAGATGGACGAACTGACTATCCCGTTCATTGGCCCGGAGCGGACGCAGCGCCAGTACGTCTTCGGTGACCTGCTGCGCAGCGGCGCCCGGCTGGCGGCCGGCAGCGACTGGGCGGTCAGCAGCGCCAACCCGCTGCGCGCCATCCACGTCGCGGTGAACCGCTCGCTGCACGGCGCGACCGGGGCGCAAGCCGAGCCGTTCCTGCCGAATCAGGGCCTGGACCTGGCCGAGGCGCTCTCGGCGTACACAATCGGCTCGGCGTACGTGAACCACCTCGATGACGAGACGGGCTCGATCGAGCGCGGCAAGCTAGCCGACCTCGTCGTGCTGGACCGCGATCCGTTCGCCCACCCGGCCACCGAGATCGGCGGCACGGGCGTCCTGGCGACCTACGTGCAGGGCGAGCCCGTCTATCTCGCGACGGACGGAGTCTGACGTGGAACTCACTGAGCTCGGCCGCGGCGGCCCGCAGGTATCGCGCGTCGGCCAGCGGCGCGTTCATCGGGCATGACGCGAGCCCGGCTGCGGTCAAGAACTCGCTCGCCTACACACTGACCCGGCTCGGCACGGACTACGTAGACCTGTATCAGCCGGCGAGGCTAGACCACCACGTTCCCATCGAAGAGACGGCTGGCGCGATCGCCGAGATGATCCAGGCCGGGTATGTCCGCTACCTGGGCCTGTCGGAGATGGGTGTCGAGACGATCCGGCGGGCGGCCGCGGTGCATCCGGTGGCCGGCCTGCAGATCGAGTACTCGCTGATGAGCCGCGGGATCGAGGCCGCTATCTTGCCGGCCGTGCGTGAGCTTGGCGTCGGCATCACCGCGTACGGGATCATGTCGCGCGGCCTGCTGTCGAGCGACAGCGCGCGGGCGATCGGGGCGGGCGACCCGCGGGCCAGGTTCCCGCGATTCCAGGGCGACAACCTGCGCCGCAACCTCGACCTGCTTGGCGCCCTCGAGCAGATCGCCGCCGCCCGCGGCGTGAGCACGGCGCAGCGGCCATCGCCTGGGTGCTCTCGCGCGGCCGCGACATCATCCCGCTCATCGGGACGAAGCGCCGGGACCGGCTGGCCGAGGCCCTCGGCGCGGTCGAGCTGACCCTGACGGCGGACGAGCTGGCGGCGATCGAGGCGGCAGTGCCCAGTTCGGCGGTCGCGGGGGATCGGTATGACCGCGGCGGCATGGCCTCACTCGACAGCGAAAAGCCCTAAGGACCGGGAACGGGGCCGACTCCCCTCGACGCGACCGTGAAGAACAGGACCGCAAGCACCATCAGCAGTGCAAGCCCGATGGTGCCGACGTATCCGAGGATCAGTCCGGTCAGGGCCATGCCATCGCCCTGCTCGCCCGTCTGCCGGATCCGCCGCCGGGCCTTGTGACCCAGGATGATGGCCGCAATGCCGGCCGGGAAGCCGACAGCCAGCTGGCCGATTCCGCACACGAGCGCGGCAATGGCCATGCCGTCCGTGTGCTGCTGGGCCATCGACGACGCTGGCCACTGAGGGCCGGGCGGGACCAGCTGAGACTGCGGGACGACGAACGGCGAGGGGAGGTCTGAGGTCAGCCTGGCCAGCTCGGCATAGGTCACCGGGCCACCAAGGACTGTCGCCCGGTCCTCCCATTCGTCGCGGCTGAGCCGGCCGTCGGCAAAGGCGTCGTTGAGGATCGACTGCACCCGTGTGCGGTCGCTGTCCGACGCCCGGACGGCCCCCGCGTCGTCACCGCCGATCATCGTCCCCCCGCTGGCTAGACCAACTCAGAACCTGTGCCTCTCAGTGTAAGCCGTCCGATCGGCCTGGTCCGAGCGCTCGCTTACTGTCAGCGGCTCGACCGGTAAGTGAGCAGCACGTTGCCCCCGCTGAACTGCCGGACTCGCAACAGCTCAAGTTGCGTCTGGTCGGCCCCCGCTAGAACCGGATGGCCGCTGCCGAGGACGACCGGGCTGACCATGACGCGGACCTCGTCGATGACGCCGGTGCCGAGCAGGCTAGCGGCGAGGTCGGAGCTGCCGAGCAGGGCGATGTCCTTGCCCGGCTGCGCCTTGATCTTGCCCAGGTGGCCGGGACGTCGTCGCTGAGCACGGTCACTGGTCCCCAGGCGACGCGAAGATCTTGCGCATCTGCCTGCCTCTTAGCTGTCGGCGCGCGCGGCGCGCGACTCTAGGTACTTGCCGAGGTTGTCGAGCAGCCACGCGGTGCCTTCCTCGCGTGCCTCGGGCTTGTCGATGCCGTCCAGGAATACGCCCTGCTCGGTGTAGGTGAGCTTGGTGCCGGTCGCGACGGGCACGATGTCGACAGTAGCCACCGACACTGACATGCGATCGTCGCCTGCGTACATCTCGTAGCAGTAGACGATCCGGCGGTCCGGCACGATGTCGTAGTAGGTGGCGTCGTAGCGGTAGGAGCTGCCCTCTGGGGTCAGGCCGCCAAAGTGCTCGTGCCCGCCGACGCGGAAGTCCAGCTCGGCCACGGTCCCGTTGGACTTGAAGTCAGGGTCGTCCATCCAGACGGCCTTTGCCGCCGCGTCGGCCCAGGCACCGAAGACCTTGGCCGGATGCGCTGGGTAGGTGCGCTCGATGACGAAGGTCGCGTGGTTAACGGATCGGTCGGTCATTGGTTCTCCTCAGGTTGATCGAGTTGCCGGTCGTGGTGCTGCTCGGGGCCACCCGGTGGTCCGCTGCTGGCGGCATCGGCCAGATGATCGCCAAGGCGGTCCAGGCGGCGCTCCCAGAGGGAACGACGCTCGGCGATCCAGCCCTCGGCTGACCGGAACGCGGCCGGGTTGATGGAGCAGGTCCTGGTCCGGCCGACCTTTTGCGACCGGACCAGGCCGCTGGCCTCTAGCACCTGGACGTGCTGGACGACGGCGGCCAGGGACATGGCAAGCGGCCTGCCCAGCTCGCTTACCGAGGCCGGTCCGTGGCTCAGCCGCTCCACCATGAGCCGGCGGCCGGGGTCAGCGAGAGCCTGGAACACCCGGTCCAGGTCCGCCACTTGGTTAAGCATGTACCTGAGTATGCCGGTTCTCAGTGCCGATAGTCAAGTGTTTGCTTTACCGTGCCCTCGGTTTGGCCGGCGTCGAGCCGCGCCGCGTCGGGCCGAACAGCATGGTTGTGGCAGCGATGCGGAAACAACCTCATGGGCATCACAACCATGACGTCAGAGGCCGATGGGTTCAGTGCCGGCCGGGATGTCGGTAGCGTTCGCGATGATTGGGCTAGCTGAATGGCGTGGGTGCTGAGAAGGAGAGAGCGTGCCGGCGGAGGGGGTACTAGGCGAGCGCACTGGTCAGGACCGGCTGGTCCAGGCTCGGCGGTTCGCGGCGCAGCTGCTGTCGGGCGA
>DASXKI010000106.1:0-2222 GCA_036496945.1 Streptosporangiaceae bacterium
GACACCTGCGCGTGGACCGTGCACGAGATCACCAACCACGTCGTCGGCGAGGACAGCCAGGGAATCTGGGGCGCCTGCTACGGGTGGATCCGGTGGACGATGAAGGACAAGCCCGGTTACATCAACCGGGCGGAGGTACTGTTCCGCGACCGGCTGCGCGAAGACGGCGGGACCTGGCGGATCGCCCGGCGCAAGCTACGGATGCTGTCGTCTCAGCCGGAGGCGCCGACCCCGGCCGGGTACAGCCAGCTGCAGTCCGTTCTGGACCTGGCTGACTGGGCATAGGGTCCTCGCTGGACGCCTGGGTGCTCCCAGGGCCGGTCAGCCGAACAGCTCCACCACCGGCTTGTCCCGCAGGTCGTCCTTGAGCAGGTAGGCCGCGGCCGAGTCCATGTGGCTACGCCACAGGCGCTGGGCGCCGTCGGCGTCGCCCGCCTCGATCAGCGCGAGCAGTTTCTTGTAGGCCCGCACCGCGCGCCGGAAGCGCGCCGGGGACTCGGTCTCGTTGAAGCTGCGCGATACCCGCAGCTGGGTATGGGTGACGACAATGTCGTGCAGCACTGCGTCCTGCAGCGCGAGCGTCTTGTTCCCCGACCGCTGCATGATCAGCTCGTGGAAGCGGTGGGTGAGGCGCGACCACAGCACCGGGTCGGGGACCAGGCGTCCCCTGGCACCGATGGCGGACTCGATCTCGGCCACCACGGCGGCCAGGTCGGCGAGGTCCTGCTCAGTCCTGCAGCGGGCGAGCATGCCCGCGCAGGCCGGCTCCGCTACCTTCCGCGCTTCATACACGTCGGCGATGGTCGCGCCCTGAAGCTGCAGCAGCAGCCCGACGTAGCGGGCCGCCGCCGTCGGGTCCGGCGCCACTACCTGGGCGCCGCCACGACTGCCGGGCCGGACCGCGATCAGCCGTTCGGTCTCCAGGATGCGGAATGCCTCCCGGATGGTCGGCCGGGAAACGCCGAACTGCGCCATAAGCTGCGTTTCCGCCGGCAGCTTCTCCCCCGGCTTCACCACGCCGCGGACGATCTGGCGGCGCAACTGGGCCGCGATCAGCTCGGAGGTCTTGGGCGCACGAACCAGCTGACCGATCTGGCCGCGCATCGAACTCACCTTGATACGATAGAAGAGTTATCTTAATTAAACAACGGATGGGCGGAAGATCGGCATGACCTCGGTCGCAGCCCAGTAGTCCAGGTCACCTCGGCCCTGTCGAGCTCCGCGATCAGCTCAATGACGTGCTGGGTGCGGCGACCGCAGCGGTTTGGGCTCGAACACGTTGTCGGCGAAGTCGAGAACTCGCCGTGGAACTCCGGCTCGTCGGCCGTCCAGAGGATCTTTATCGCCTGGGCCATTTCGACAGTTCTGGCAGGCCGGTCCAGAACTTCACCGCCACCGTCTCCCGCGTACCGGGACCCCTGAGTCTCTAGACTCCATTTGGTTTTGTTTAGTAATCTGATTGTACCTTATGATCTCATGACAGCCGGCAGCCGGGCATGAGACTCGGACCCAGCTAGCTGCCTGGAGGACCGGACGGATGATCGACAACAGCTCTCGGGTGTCTGACCCATTGCTGTCGCGCCGGATGTGCCAGATGGTGAGGCTGGATCCGGGCGCGCCCGCCCTGTTCTACGACGGGATGACGTTTTCCTGGTCGTTCTATTCAGACGCGGTCACCGACCTCTCGTCCCTGCTGGCCGCATATCCCGGCGCCCGGCGCATCGGCATCGTGTTGCGGAACCGGCCAGGACCGCTGGCCGCCCTGATCGCCACCCTCGGTGCCGGGCGCGAGGTGGTGACGCTGAGCCCGCATCTGGGCGACATCGGCTTGGAGAAGGACATCGTCGACCTTGCCCCGGACGTGATCGTGGCAGAGGACACGGACTGGGCCCGCGACGCAGTGCTGGCCGCGTCAAGGACGGTCGGCGCGATCGCGCTGCGGACCGGGGCCGACCGGGGCCTGGCGGCCCAGCCAGTCTCGTGGTCACCGAGCCCGTCCCTGCAGGATCCTGGCGATGTCGCGGTACTGATGATGACCAGCGGCACCACCGGCCGGCCGAAGCGGGTGGAACTCACCTACGACCGGATGACGGCCGCGTTCCGTGCGGCCGGGCTCGTCTTCGACGAGGCGCATAAGCCGCACCTGCGCAGCCGGACCGACATCTTGTGGGCGTCGCTGGCGCACATCAGCGGCATGTACTTCGCGGTCGCGCACGTGGTCG
>DASXKI010000107.1:0-19110 GCA_036496945.1 Streptosporangiaceae bacterium
GTCCGGGAGCAGCGAGTCGCCGGATAGGCCGGGTTCAGATAGGCCGGGTTCAGATAGGCCGGGTTCAGAGCGGCCGGGTTCAGATCGGCCGGGTTCAGATCGGCCGGCTGCGGGGCGGCCGGCTGCGGGGCGGCCGGCTGCGGGGCGGCCGGCTACGGGGCGGCCGCGGCAGGCGAAGCCTGCTGCTGACATGCTCAGCGACGTGCAGCGCTGGCTCATCCGGTCAAGCGCCAAGACCATGCGCAAGGAGATCACCGGTCAGGTGCGCCGCACACTCGGGGGTAGCGGGCAGCGGGCTGGCAGCAACGACGTCTGGGATACCGCCACGAACGAGATCCCACTGGGGGCGGGGGAGTCGCCGGAGTGCCAGTGGTGCCCCATCTGCCGTGCAGCGAGGCGGATGCGCGACTCAGGTCCGGGCCTCGGCGGGCAGCTGTCGGGCGCCGGTGACGCAGTGGCGTCGGCTGTCCAGGACGCGATCGGTGCGCTCGACTCCATCCTGGGCAAGGCCAGCGGTGGCGGCCAGCCCCGCACGGGGGGCAGTCCCCGCGCAGGCGCCCCGGCCGGCTCAGGACCAGGCTCCGCCGCCACCCGGCACGATCACGGTGCCAGCACGCCGGACGACGCGCGACCTGGCGATGCAGGTGAAGGTGGCGAGACAGCTGACCAGCACGGGTCGGTGGCCGGAGACCACGGCCCCGGTGGCTGGAAGCCCGGGGATAGGCTGGCGACCGCGCATCTCGTCGACCCGGATCCGTGGTCTGGGGCAACGGAGGCCGACGATGGCGTGGCGGATGACTGGCAGCTGGGGGCCGCGCAGCCGGGGGACGCGCAGCCGGGGCCCGCGCAGCCAGGAGCCGCGCAGCCAGGAGCCGCGCAGCCAGGTACTAGGTCCGGCGGGTCGCCGCTCGGGCCGCACGAGGCTCAGCTAGACGGGCAGGGGCATGAGCCTGACGATCGGGGTTGACGTTGGCGGCACCAAGGTTGCCGCTGGCGTGGTTGACGAGCACGGGCACATTATCGAGAAGCTGAAGCGCTTCACCCCTGCCGCCAGCCCGGGCGGCACCATCGGCGTAATCGCGGACGTGGTCAACGAACTGCTCGCACGGTACGAGATCGAGGCCGTCGGGATCGGCGCTGCGGGCTTCGTCGACCAGACTCGATCGACGGTGCTGTTCGCGCCTAACCTCGCCTGGCGCGACGAGCCGGTGGAGAAGCAGGTGGAAGCGCGTATTGGCCGGCCGGTCGTCGTTGAGAACGACGCCAACGCCGCTGCCTGGGCCGAGGCGAAACTCGGCGCGGCCCGCGGACTTGAGCAGGTGCTCCTGATCACAGTCGGCACGGGCATCGGAGCCGGCATCGTGCTGGACGGCCGACTCTATCGCGGCCGCTTCGGCTCGGCCGGCGAGCCTGGGCACTACCGGGTCGTGCCCGAGGGCCGCCTGTGCGGCTGCGGCAACCGCGGCTGCTGGGAGCAGTACGCCAGCGGCAGCGCACTGGTCGCCGAGGCGCGTGACTTTGCCAGGAGATCGCCAGAGGCGGGGGCCAGGCTGCTCCAGCTTGGCGGCGGGACCGCGGACGGGATCGACGGGCCCGCGGTCACCGCGGCGGCGCGAGAAGGGGATGTTGGCGCGGTTCGCTGCTTCGAGAACATCGGCGCCTGGCTCGGAACGGGCCTCGCTGACCTGGCGGCGATCCTCGATCCCGGGTGCTTCGTCATCGGCGGCGGAGTCTCCGAGGCCGGCGACCTACTGCTGAACCCGGCGCGCGAGGCGTACGAAAACGGCCTCACGGGTCGCACGCACCGGGAGTTCGCCGACGTCAGGCTCGCGGAGCTCGGACCGGACGCCGGGCTGATCGGCGCGGCCGACCTGGCGAGGAACAGCTGATCCTGCCGGTTGACACTTGGGCCAGCTGGAGCATGTGCCGGCTTCATCGCGGGCCGCCGCCTTGACCACGACCTGGTGTGACCGCGGGCCGGTCGGTGCTACAAGACCGCTCCGTTATCATCGTCGTCCCGGCTGGAGCGATCACCGAGCTTGACGACCAGCGTCACGAAGCCGCCAACGAATGCCGCTACGGCGATCAGGGCTGCTTCGGCGGAGATGGTCCAGTGCAGGAAGATGCTCACGACAAGCAGATAACCAGGCCCGCCGATGACGCCTGCCAGCGCTGCCTTGGTCGCCCAGTCCATCTTGGCTGGAGGCGGCAGGGGTACGGGCACGAACGGCTCGTCCTCTTCCTCCGCTGGTGTGTAGGCGCGCGGGTCGCCAGCAGGCCGGATGACGCGGGTTCGGTCGGCCGGGCTGGCGAAGCTGATCGCAGGGCTATCGGGCTGATCTGGCGCGGCGACTGGATCCGCGGCTCTGTTCTGCGGCTCGGCCGGGCTAGTCCCGCACTCGGCGGGGTTGGTCCCGCGCTCGGCGGGGTTGGCCCCGCGCTCAGCCGCGCTGGTCCCGCGCTCAGCCGCGCTGGTCCCGCGCTCGGCCGCGCTGGTCCCGCGCTCGGCCGCGCTAGTCCCGCGCTCGGCGGGGTTAGTCCCGCGCTCGGCCGGGCTAGTCCCGCGCTCGGCCGGGCTAGCGGCGGGCGCGGGCAAGTCTTCCCTGGCCGGCCACGGCGTGCCGGTACTCGTCAGGTCGGCTGGGACATCGAAGCGCGCGATCAGGTCACGCCACGCGGCCTCGTCGCCGCTGACCTCGCCGTCAATGTCCCCTGGTCCGCTCATCCGCCGTCGATCCCCGCCTGCTCGTGTGTTGTCTGGTCGCCTGTTGATTCCCGCCCCACCCGGCTATGCATGCGCACGAACTCCAGGCTTCCTGCAAATATTGCCTCGGCATCGTTATCCAGCGTAGCCACGTGATAGCTATTGGCCAGTTCTCGGACCTCTAGCTGGCTGGCCGGCAGCGCCTGAGTGAGCAGCTTCAGGCTGGCCGGCCCGACCACGTGATCAGTCGTGCTGTGGAACGCCAGCACCGGCTGCGTCAGCTCGTTCAGATGCTGCTGCGTTGTGTTCCACAGGCCAGGGAGCGTGGCCGCAGCCTTGACGGGAGTCCGGTCATACCCGGCCTCGGCCGCAGCAGGGTTCTTGATGTCGCTGGCGATGCCCTTGACCGATGGCACGACGAGCTTCACGACGGGGATGAGCGCGAACAGCAGCTTGTTGTCTGCTGTCAGTGACGGGTTGACCAGCACGAGCCCGCTCACTGCCCGGCCGCGAAGCTCGGCCAGCCGCAGTGCGAGGCAGGCGCCCATAGACAGGCCCATCAGGAAGATCTCATCGGAGCGTGCCTGGAGCTCGTCAAAGGCTCTGTCGACTTCGGCGAACCAGTCTTCCCACCGTGTCCTGGCCATCTCCTGCCAGGTGGTGCCGTGGCCGGGCAGCCTCGGCAAGCTAATGCCAAGCCCGGCCGCGGCGAGATAGTCGGCCCACGGCCGCAGCGACTGAGGACTGCCGGTGAAGCCGTGGCACAGCAGCACACCGGTCCGGCCGCCATCATGGGCAAAGGCCTCGGCACCAGGCATAACGGGCATGAAGTGCATCCTCTCGGGTCGCCGGACGCTCAGCCGGGCTCGCTGTCCCCACCGGCATCGTCGCATGCCCTGGTGGGACGCTGCACTCGGTTGTGTGGCCATTCGGGCACAGTCTGGTGATCGCCGTATCGCGCGTGACGTGGGACCATGTGACCGTGTTCTACTGGGTGGTCAAGGCGATACTAGGCCCGTTCCTGCGGCTTATCTTCCGGCCATGGTCGGAGGGCGCGGAGAACGTGCCGCGCGAGGGCCCGGCGATCCTGGCCAGCAACCACCTTTCGTTCTCCGACCACTTCTTTGCCCCGCTGCCGTTGCCGCGCAAGGTTGTCTTCCTAGCCAAATCCGAGTACTTCAACGGCCGCGGCATCAAAGGTCTGCTGAGCAAGGCGTTCTTCAGCGGCGTCGGCCAGATTCCGGTGGACCGGACAGGCGGTGCGGCTAGCGAGCGAGCGCTGCGGACCGGTCTGCGCGTGCTGGCCGCCGGGGAGGTGCTTGGCATCTACCCGGAGGGCACCAGGACCCCCGACGGCCGCCTGTACCGAGGCAAGACAGGCGTTGCGCGGCTTGCCCTCGAGGGAAGGTCACCCGTCGTTCCGACTGCCATGATCGGCGGCTTTGAGTTCCAGCCGCCTGGCAAGCTCGCCCCGCGGCTGGCGATCCGGCCCGGCGTGCGATTCGGCAAGCCGCTGGACTTTTCTCGCTATTACGGCCTAGAGAACGACCGGATCGTGCTCCGGGCTGTCACCGACGAGATCATGTACGAGCTCATGAAGCTGTCCTGTCAGGAGTACGTGGACGAGTATGCGCAGCGGGCCAAGGGCAGACTGACCCAGGCGCTTCGCCACGATTCGCGCGACAAGGGCGGCGGGGAGGCCGACGGCGGTGAGGATCCTGGCCGCGGCCGGGATTCTGACGATGGCCGGGATCCTGACGGTGGCCGGGACGCCGGCCCTTCGGCTGGTGCTGAGGCCGATCTCGACGAGTTCGAGGACGCCCAGGACTAGCCGCGGACTAGCCGGGCTCCGCCCCAGCCCGACACGCGGTTGCCGCAGCCGCAGTACTCTCCGGAAAGCAACGTATGTCCGAGCGGCATCGCCGCCTTTGACGGGGACGGCAGCAGCGATGACGACGGTGGTGGCGGCGGGAACGCCGGCGACTAGCGTCCCGTGGCTAACGCTGCCGATGGCACTGTACGCAGGCCAGTGACCGGCCCGCCAGTGCGCAGCGTGTCCCTGATGATGGCGATGACCTGGGCCGGCTCGGTCCTGATCTGCCTGGGCGTAAAGTGCAGGACTCGGATCCCGGCCGCCGTCATCCGGGCATGGCGTTGCATCGTGGCCTCCCAGTCCGCCTCGTCGAAGTGATACTCGCGCGAGTCGACCTCGACCGCGACGCCGAGCGCCTCCCACCAGACGTCGGGCTTGGCCAGGAACACGGAGCCGATGTACAGGCTCGGGTTATATACCGGCTGCGGGAGGCCGGACCGCTGGATGAGGTCCATCAGGTCGCCTTCCGGCGCGGACCTGATCCCGCAGGCGATCTCTGCGATCACCGAGCGCAGCGTCGCGGAGTTGTGTAACCGGCTATGCCCAAGCTCGGCGACTAGATCCTCGGGCGTGCACCGGCCGCGGTCAACGCCGACCGCCACGATCGCCCGCATGTCACGTCGGCTGATGGCGCCGAGCGCGGCGTCCGTCACGGCCCTCGGGATCGTGGTGTAGCGGATCGCACCCTGCATGAGGAACCTGCTCGGCAGCCGACTCGTGCGGTGGATCCGGACGTTGCCGAGATCGGCGGGGCGAGAGGTCAGTGGTACCAGCACGTCCACGGTGCCTGTAGCCCTCGGCAGGATGCCGTAGCGCCGTAAGGCCGCACGTGCGGTGAGCAGGCTGCGGTCGCCGGCGTACAACAACGCGGCCATGTCCAGCTGATCGATAGTCGGGCTGGCCCGGTCCGTCAGGTAGACGCCGGGGAAGATCCGCTGCCATGACCCGCCTGACCGAATCCGGTACGCCACGGTGGTCATGCTGACGCCCAGCGACGTGACCTGCTCACGAGACAGGACGCCGTGCTGTCTGTCCAGCAACTTGGCCATGGGATCGCGTGGCTGGCTAGCGCTCGGCCGGGCGGTCACTGGCGCAACCCAGGACTGGCATCAATCCGGCGCGGATCTGGTGTTGCGGTCATGAAGGACAGGCTCGCACCAGGCACCGACAAAGCGCCTATCTCGGGCGCTGCACCCACGACGGGTCCGGCCGGAGACCGTTCGCCACAACGCATGTACGTCCGGTACGAAGATTTCGTACCAGCGGTACAAACGTCGCGCTAGTTGATCTTGCACGCTCCCAGCGATAGCCGCCAAAGGTATATTTCGGACGAGCGAGTGACTGTTTCGGGGCCGCGTTGCGCCGAGCTCAGCCCCAGGCGCCGAGAATCAGCGCGCCCAGCCCATCAGCGCCGAGAATCAGCGCGCCCAGCCTTTTGTCTGCTCTACGGCGCTGCGCCAGCGGGCATGGGCGGCGTCATCACGCGGCTCGGGTGTGAACCTGCGGTCGAGCTGCCAGGTCGCTGCGAGCTCTGCGCGCGAGGACCACACTCCGGTGCCCAGGCCAGCCAGGAACGCGGCCCCGAGCGCGGTCGTCTCGGCCACCACGGGCCGCTCGACTGGTCGCTGTATCTGGTCCGCTTGCAGCTGCATGAGCAGGTCGTTGGCGCTGGCACCGCCATCGACGCGCAGGACTGGCCGGTCCGCGCCGGCCAAGCCAGGCGAGCGACCCATGCCCGGCGCGGCGGCCAGGCCAGGCTCGCGATCCGCGCCCGGCGCGCCGGCCAAGCCAGGCGAGGGACCCATGCCCGGCGCGGCGGCCGGGCCAGGCGAGCGACCCAGGCTAGGGCCGCCGCCGACCGCGTGCAGTGACGGCTCCTCACCAGGACGCGCGATGGACTCGGCGGCGGTCATGAGGTCGACGACGTCGCGGACCTCGAAGGCGATGGCCTCCAGCGCCGCCCGGATCAGGTGCGCCCGGGTGGTGCCCCGCGTCAGGCCGAACATCGCGCCCCTGGCATCTGGATCCCAGTCGGGCGCGCCAAGACCAGTCAGTGCTGGCACGAATACGACCCCGCCGGAGTCTGGCACCGAACGCGCCAGGGCCTCACTCTGCCCCGCGTGATCCAGCAGGCCGAGTCCGTCCCGCAACCACTGGATCGCAGCACCGGTCACGAAGACGGAGCCTTCTAGGGCGTACGTCAGCCCCTCCGACGGCGACAGCCAGGCCACCGTCGACAGCAGCCCGGCCGTCGACCTGACCACGCGCGGCCCGGTGTTGACCAGCACGAACGAGCCCGTCCCGTAGGTGCACTTAGCTGCCCCGGCCTCGAAGCAGGCCTGGCCGAACAATGCCGCCTGCTGGTCCCCGGCTATCCCGGCGATCGGCACCGACAGCCCGAGGAAGGCCGCGGGGTCCGTGTGGCCGACGACGCCGGTCGACGCCACCACCTCCGGCAGGGCATGGGGCGGGACGCCGAACAGCGAGCACAGTTCTGTCGACCACTGTCCGGCCTCGATGTCGAAGAGCAGCGTCCGGGACGCGTTCGAGGCGTCCGTCACGTGCAGCCGCCCGCCGGTCAGCCGCGCGATCAGGTAGGAGTCGACGGTGCCGACCGCCAGCGATCCGTCGGAGACGCCAGACCACACAGATGGCTCGTTCTCGGCTAGCCAGGTCAGCTTCGTGCCGGTGAAGTACGGGTCGATGCGGAGCCCGGTCAGCTCCGCCACCCGCGGCTCGGCCCCGGCGGACCGGAGCCGCTCGCAGATCGCCGACGTCCGCCGGTCCTGCCAGACAATGGCGCGGCGCGGCGCCGCGAGCGTGGCGCGGTCCCAGATGACGGCGGTCTCCCGCTGGTTGGTAATGCCCACGCAGCTGATGGCCGCAGGCCCCGCCGAGGCGATGGCCTGGCTGCACGCGCCCAGTGTCGCCTGCCAGATACCCTCGGGCAGGTGCTCAACCCAGCCAGGCTGCGGGAAATACTGGCGGAATTCCTGGTATCCGCGACCCGCGAGGGTGCCCTGGTCCGTCACGATAAGAGCGGTCACGCCGGTGGTGCCGGCGTCGATCGCGAGAACTGTCATGAGCACTAGTCTGGCGTCAAGGAAGGCGAGAGGAAGCACGCATGCGAGTCGGAGTCCTCACCGGAGGCGGAGACTGTCCGGGGCTGAATGCGGTCATCCGGGCTGTCGTGCGGACCGGGGTAGCCGAGCACGAGATGGAGTTCATCGGATTTCGTGACGGCTGGCGCGGCCCTCTCGAGGGCGACACCATGGTGCTGGACGTCAACGCCGTGCGCGGCATCCTGCCACGAGGCGGGACGATCCTGGGCTCGTCCAGGACGAACCCGCTGCATGAGTCCAACACATTGGGCGGCAAGACCGGGATCGAGCGCGTCCAGGAGAATCTCAACAGCCTGGGCGTGGACGCCCTCATCGCTATCGGCGGCGAGGACACCCTCGGCGTCGCCAGCAAGCTCAACGACGCAGGCGGCAAGATCGTCGGGGTGCCAAAGACGATCGACAACGACCTGGGCGCGACGGACCTGACGTTCGGCTTCGACACCGCGGTGAATATCGCCATGGAGGCCATCGACCGCCTGCATACGACCGCCGAGAGCCACCACCGTGCGCTCATCGTCGAGGTCATGGGACGGCACGCGGGCTGGATCGCGCTGCAAGCAGGCATGGCCGGCGGTGCCAACGTGATCTTGATCCCGGAGAAGCCGTTCGACATCGAGCAAGTCTGCGAGTACGTCGAGCACCGGTTCCAGAGCCACTACGCGCCGATCGTGGTCGTCTCCGAAGGAGCGCAGGTGAAGACCTCCGAGGAGGCGGCCTCTGACCAGGAGCTGGACGCGTTCGGCCACGTCCGGCTGGCTAACCGCGGCATCGGTCAGCTGCTCGCCGACGAGATCGAGCGCCGCACCGGCAAGGAGGCGCGCAACACGGTGCTCGGCCACATCCAGCGTGGCGGCACCCCGTCGGCCTTCGACCGGGTCCTGGCGACCCGGTTCGGCGTGCAGGCGGCCCGGGCGGTCGCCGATGGCGCCTTCGGGACCATGGTGGCGCTCCGCGGCACTGACATCATCCGGGTGCCGCTGGCGGACGCGACAAGAGAGCTCAAGCTCGTGCCACCGGAGCGTTACGCCGAGGCTGAGATCTTCTTCGGCTAAGTACAAGCAAACAGCCCTCAAGACGGGAACGGGCTCGATTCCCCCCGCCTGGCCTCCAAGGCCACGGCCTTAACCCAGCGGGCACCCGGGTCGCTGTGCGCCCCGCGGGGTGCTGTGCGCCGGCGTCGGCGAGGTGCTGCGCGGGCTCTGTGGCAGCGCGGCGAGAATCGCCTGCTCTGCGCCGTCCCGCCCGGCTAGGAGCAACTGGGCAGGACGGCATGATGTCCGTCCGGCAGGGTCTCCAGCAGGTACCCGTGGCCGCGCTTGACCAGGTGCAGCGAGATGGTCCAGGCGGCACAGGACGGAGGCGCGCCGCCTGCCCGCCGGTGACTGGTGAAGGTCACGAGCGCGTCGACCTGGCGACCTCCGACCACGTCGATGCTGCGCAGCGTCTCGGCCGAGTCCCTGGTCGTTCCGTAACTCGAGTTGAACGTGCCGGCCGACAGCCCGCCGCGCAGTGCTGGCGTGAACAGTAGCTCGTAAGCGCTGAACGCGTGCCTGTTAATCGCCCTGAAGTAGCGGTTCAGGAAGGTGACGACGGCTGCCTCGTGGGGCGCGGTCGCGGCGCCCGGCTCGATGGTCACGACGCCGCTGACCGTGGCCTGCGGCCCGCTCGCCCGCGCGGCGCCAGACGGCCCGGCGGTCGCGCTCCCGCGGCCAGCCTGCGGACTGTGACCCGCCGTGCCGTGATGGCCGATCACGAGGACGACGATCGCCGCGACGATGCCTGCGGCGATGAACAGCAGCGCTGTCGACGCCGCCATCCGGATCGAGCGCCTGTTCCCCCGGCCGCCATCTGGGCCGGGCGGCCCGGGTGACAGGGCACGCCGGCCGCGGATCGTCTCCCTGCGCTGGCTGACGCGCTGGTCACCGCGGCGGCGGTGGTCACGCACTGGCGGCGCGGTTGGCGCAGGCGGTACGAATGGCACTGGCGGCCAGGAGGGCGCTAGCGCCGCGGAGTGCCCGGAGGACGCGGACGGCAATGGCGGCGCGGATGGCAAAGGCGGCGCGGAGTGGGCTGGCGGCCTGGACGTCGCGGACACCCCGCCTCGGTCCGGCCCAGAGAGGGGATCCGGCACGGCCCGATCTCCAGCACCGCCGACCTGCTGGAGCCAGTAGATCTCGTCATCGGCTGCGAACTCCTCCGGCAGCGGCCAGTCGCTACCGGGCCTTGCCGGCGGCGATTCAGACTCTGCGTGCCCGCCGGCCGGCCAGAGCGAGGTAGTGGCCAGTTCCCCCCGATAGCGACGATCGAACTGCGGTAAGGCACCCGACCCCGTCTGCTCATAGCGGAGCTGCCGGTCCCGGTCTGCCGCCGTTGGCGCGGGCGCATACTGACCGGGCACCGAGCCCGAGGCCGGCAACTGCGAGCGGAACTGGACGGGGTCCGGCTCCTGGTACCAGAACGGATCGATGCCGTCGTGATCGTCCGGTCCCGGCTGGGAGTAGCCGACCTGTAGCGGCGCACGGTAGCCGCTCGCCGGTGAGTAGCTCGCCCGCGAGGCGGCACCGGAGTGAGCGCCGACAGACGAAGCCGCTGGCGCGTCGCAACCACACGCCGTGCAGAATTCCGCATCTGTGCCCGTCTGCTGGCCGCACCTGATGCAGAGGCCCATGAGATCGCGTCCTTATGCTGCCGGTCCCGGAGTGGTACTCACCATAAGTATCCGGGCAGATACTCTCAGGCGCCACCGAGATGAGGATTATCCCTACTTAGAGCCCTACTGACGTTGTGCGGCGACGAGTGCGTCGGGCACCGAACTGCCTATTTCGGCTCGGGTGTTCTCCTTGGCCCGTTGCATGCCTGCTCAGATGGCAGACTGTGGTGATGTCAGCGCTGCCCGTCGCCAGCAAGGCCGACCACGACGTGCCGGGCAAGCTCCATGAACCCTGCGTCCTGTTGAAGCTCGGCGAGATCGTCCTCAAGGGCCGCAACAGGCAGCAGTTCGAGCGCCTGCTGCACGAGAACATCAGGCGGGCCGTGCGTGACCTCGGAGTCGAGGTCACGCTGTGGCAGCGCGAGGGCGTGATCGTGCTCCGCGTCGGCGGCGCAGAGGCCGGCGGCCTGGTCGCCGAGAGCGCCGTGGACCTGGTTGCCGAGCGGATGACGTACGTCATGGGCGTGGCCAGGGTGTGCCGCGCGGTGCGGGTCCCTAAGGAGCCAGAGGCGGCCATCGCGGCTGCGGTCGAACTGGCGGCCGGCTGCCCGGGGTCGTTCGCGGTGCGGGCGAGGCGGCGAGACAAGCGCTTCCCGGTCACGTCGGCGGAGCTCGCTGTGCAGATCGGCCGCCGGATCCAGCAGGCCTACGGCTACCCGGTGAACTTGCGTGCGCCAGATACCACGGTGTTCGTCGAGGTCGATCAGCGCGAGGTGTTCGTCTTCACGCAGGGCTGGGCTGGCCAGGGCGGCTTGCCTGTCGGCATGAGCGGCCGCGCGCTGGTGCTGATGTCAGGCGGGATCGACTCGCCGGTCGCTGCGTACCGAATGATGCGGCGCGGCCTGCGGTGCAACTTCCTGCACTTCTCGGGCATGCCGCTGACCGGGCCCGAATCGGTCTACAAGGCGTACGGCCTGGCTCGTCAGCTGGACCAGTACCAGACGGGTTCCCGGCTGTTCGTGGTGGCCTTCGGGAACGCGCAGCGGCGGCTGGCCACCTCGGGGGCCGGGAAGCTGCAGATCGTGGCGCAGCGCCGGCTCATGCTGAAGACCGGCGCCGTGCTGGCCCGGCGTCTTCGCGCCGCCGCGCTCGTTACTGGCGACTCGCTGGGCCAGGTCAGCAGTCAGACCATGACGAACATCGCCGCGCTCGATGACGCGGTCAGGCTGCCGATCCTGCGCCCGCTGATCGGCATGGACAAGTCCGAGATCATGGCCGAGGCGCGCCGAATCTCGACGCTGTCCATCTCCGAACTCCCGGACGAGGATTGCTGCTCGCTGCTCACGCCCCGCCAGGTGGAGACCAAGGCACGCATCGAGGACCTGCGCAGGATCGAGGCGCGGCTCGACGCGGATGATCTTGCCGAGCAACTAGCCGCCGCGGCCCAGGAACACACCCCGGGCCAGGTCTGGCCCCGTTCCCTGCCCTAGATGTGGTCTGCGTCGCTGTCGGCCCGCGCGATCGGGCCACTCCAGATCGCGGCGTCGCCGCCGAGGCGGGTCAGGATCCCGCCGGTTGCCCATAGTGACCAGGTCCCGGGCGCGAGGGCGACGTCGCTGACGCCGCTGCCGAGGCTGGACTGGACGACGATGGTGGGTCCCCAGCCCTGGCTCGAGGCCCGCAGGATCAGCCCGGTCGCGGCGGCGTCTGCCGGCGTGGCCGTGAGGAGCACGTCACCTTGCGGACCTGGCGCGAGCCGGCCGGCCCACGCGTCCAGCCCGCTGACCAGCCTGGACCAGCGGATCCCGTTCCAGTGCGCCAGCACCAGGCGCGTGCTGCCGCCCGGGCCAACCTGGTTGCCGGTGACCCAGACGTCGTGCCTGGAGATCGCCAGGATGTCGCGCGGCTCCACGCCGGCCAGCGTCCGGCCGGTGGGTACCGGCCGCCACGAGCGGCCGTCGTATCGCAAGATCAGGTCCCCCTGCGGGCTCGCGCCGATGGCCCAGATGTCACGGCGCGAGGCTGCGCTTGCGCGGTAGATCGAGCGGCCGGGACCGTGGACCTGGCTCCACGTGCTCCCGTCGAAATGCCAGGTGCCGAGGACGCGTGACCCGCTGATGGTGGTGCCGAAGACCCACACGTCCGTGGCGCTGATGGCGGTCATCCCGGTGATCTGACCGTGCCGCCATACACCGGCGACAAGCCAGCGCCGGCCGGTCCAGTGCAGCACGTAGCGGCCGTACTGGCCGGCGGCCCAGACGTTGGTCGGAGCGGGCGCGCTCGCGTCGCTGATGAAGCCGGTCAAGCCGGCGGGCAGTGGCGATGGCGTCAGGGTGCTGCCGTTCCAGCGGGCGGCGACCGGCGCGCTCGGGCCACCCGGGTCAGTGCCGCCGAAGGCCCAGGCCTGCCCGCGCCCGGCCGCGATGATGACCGAATAGCCGGAGGCGTTGCCCGGCAGGCCGTAGTGCCGGATGACCGCTACGCGCATGACCGCTCGGCTGAGGTTCACGGGTGGCGGGGCGGGGGCCGGACGGGTGGCAGCAGGATAGGCGAATGCGCCCGCCGGCATAGCGACGGCAAGGATCAGCCCCGACAGCACAGTAGTAGGGCGGAACTTCACCATCGATGTCTCCGCGCGTATCGGCCGGTCGTTGCGCCGGGAGCCGCGTTGTTCGCAGGTGCGCAACGTTTAGGTCAAGACCTCCCCAAGATTACTGTAAGGACGCGGGGCCGGAGGCCTGATCATCGGACCCGCCGGCCGGTACGAATGTCCGTCCAACTGACCAGGGCATGCCCGAGGCGTACACGGCACTCGGCTACCTCGCGGCGTGCGCACGCGAGGGCTCGCTGGCGGGCTGGCGGGCGGGCTGGCCGCCGGGCTGGCTGATTGGCGGGCTGGACGACGCGAGCGTGGCCGGTGCGCCGATGCTTCCGGCTACTCGCGTCAGCGGTGCTCAGCCGATGGCGGCGGGCTGGATCGCCGGAGTGAGAGTGCGGCCGAGCAGCCGGGGCAGCGTCCTCACCATCGACCCGAGCTCTCGGATATCGTCGCCCGTCAGTGCCTGGTCACCGTCGCACATCGCGGCCGCGGGGTGCGGGTGGACGTCCACGATTATGCCGTCTGCGCCGACGGCGATCGCCGCCCGGCTCAGCGGCAGCACCAGGTCCCGCCGCCCGCCCGAGTGCGACGGGTCTACGATCACCGGCAGATGCGACAGCCGCTGAGCAACGGGCACGGCGCTGATATCGAGCGTGTTCCTGGTGGCGGTCTCGAAGGTCCTGATGCCGCGCTCGCACAAGACAATGTCGAGGTTGCCGCGCTGCGCGATGTACTCGGCGGCCATCAGCCATTCCTCGATGGTCGCGTTCATGCCCCGCTTGAGCAGGACCGGCTTGCTGGCTGAGCCGACGGCCTGGAGCAGCGTGAAGTTCTGCATGCTGCGCGTGCCGACTTGGAGCATGTCCGCGTAGGAGCAGACAAGGTCGACGGACGCCGGGTCGATGACCTCGGTCACGACCGGCATGCCTGTCTCCGCCCGGACGTCGGCGAGAATGCGCAGGCCAGCCTCACCTAGTCCCTGGAACGCGTACGGGGAGGTGCGGGGCTTGAAGGCACCGCCGCGCAGGAGCGAGGCGCCGGCTGCCTGGGCCATCCGGGCCGCCGTCAGGGTTTGCTCAGGCGTCTCCACCGTGCAGGGCCCGGCGATGACGGTCACATTGTCGGGGCCGATGGGGACGCCGCCGACGGTGATCGTGGACCGGTGCGGATGATGCTCACGGCTGACCAGCTTGTACGGGACCGAGATCCGGACGACATCAGTGACACCGGGGTAGCTGCGCAGGTTGAGCGCGCCGAACTGCTCGACATCACCGACCAGGCCGATAATCGTACGGGACACTCCGCGGCTCACGAAGGCCTCGCCACCGGCTGCGCCGACTAGGCCGACTATCTCGGCAATGTCTGCCTCGGTGGCCTCGGGGGCCATCACCACCACCATCACATCCTCCTCGTCCCCATCATGACGAAAGCCCCGGACCGATCTGGCCCGGGGCTCGAAGTACCGTGTCGCTTGCGTCAGCGCAGAGTCTGGCGGGCGACCGTCCCAGGGCCGGGCCGGTAGCCAAAAGCAAACCAATACTCGTGACGCACGAGAGGTAGCCTAGCGCACTGCCCGGGTTGCGGCTGCACGGCAGTCGCGGCTCAGGCAGTTTCGGCGGGGTGGCAAGATAGCTGCACCTGCGAGGGACAGAGGTCGACGCCGCGGCCGGGTGTGGCGCGCAGTCGGGAAGGGGCAGGTCAGCGGGACATGGCGCAGCCCGACACTGGTGCGCGCGGACGCGGCGAGCGCGGCCTGGGCGTGCGGGCGACCGGGCCGGGTGGCCCCGTCACTGACGACCAGCCGCGGCCGGACGGGGCGAGCGCGTCGGCCGGCACTGGCGATTCAACGGACGCCGCCGGGTCGGCGAGCGCCGCCGGGTCGGGGAGCGGTGGCGGGCCGGCGGGCGCTGGAGGGTCGGCGGGCGCGGGCGCTGGCGGGTCGGCGGACGCCGGCGAGTCTCAGGTGCCCCTGCCTCCTGGCCAGTACATCCCGCGGACCCTGCCGGTCCTGCACTACGGTCCTATCCCCGTGTTCCGCCAGGAGACCTGGGACCTGCGGATCCTCGGGGCGACAGAGTCAGGCGCCGAGGCCAGGCTGCGCTGGGACGACGTAGCGGCGATGCCGGTCAGCGTGGTCACCGCCGACTTCCACTGCGTGACCAAGTTCTCTATGCCGGACGTCCACTGGGAGGGCATCCTGGCCAGCGAGGTGCTGCGCCGGTATCCGCCAGACCCGGCCGTGACGCACGTGATGATCTGGGCTGACTTCGGCTACAGCGCCAACATCAGGATCAGCGACTTCGCCGCCGAGCACACCGTGCTGGCAACTCACCGCGACGGCGAGCGACTCACCCCGGAGCACGGCTACCCGTTGCGCCTGGTCGTGCCCCACCTGTACGCATGGAAGAGCGTGAAGTGGATCCGGGCGCTTGAGTACCTCACTACGGACCGGCGTGGATTCTGGGAAGAACGCGGCTACCACAACACCGCCGATCCGTGGCGCGAGCAGCGCTACTCCTACCAGGAGACGGAAGGCGAGGGGCCGCCGCTCTGACCTGGGGCCGCCGCGTGACCCTGCCTCCGCCGGGCTGGCTCCGGCCGCCGGGCTACAACCCGAGGCCGACCGTAACGGTGATGGTCGAACCCTGCGGCGCCTGGCCTTGCGGCGACCACGTGATCACGTGGTCGCCCGGACCGAGCTGGTTGACGGTCACGTTGAAGCCAGCCGAGGTGAGCGCGTTCTCGGCGTCGTTGAGGTTCATTCCGGTGAGGTCCGGCACGTTCACCTGCGACGGCCCTTGCGACACCCACACGGTCACGACCTCGCCCGGTGTGATGGGCGTGTTAGGAGCGGGTGACTGCCTGACGATGGTTCCGGGCGGCTGTGGGCTGTTGGGCACGGTGACCTGGTTGATGCTGAAGCCACCCGCTGATGCCGCCCCCTGCGCGTCGCCGATTTGCTGGCCGACGAAGTTGGGCAGGGGCAGCCCGGCGCTGACCACCAGGTGGACGGGCTTGTTTTTCGGCCAGTGCTGATAGGCAACCGGGTCCGTGGAGATGACGATGCCTTGCTGGATGCTGGCCGAGGTCTGGTACGTGGCGGTGGCCGGGATCAGGCCGGCGGCCTTCAGCGCATGGTCGGCCTGGGAGAGCGACTCGCCCGTGACGGACGGCACCGTCACCAGGACGGGCCCGAGCGAGGAGATAAGGGTCACCGTGCCGCCATGCCTGATCCGCGCCCCGCCAGCCGGGTCGGTCGAGATGACGTCGCCGGCCGGCACGGTGTCGCTGTGCCGGGGCGTGCCGGACACGACGACCAGGCCGACATTGGATAGGTCAGCGCGGGCGGTGCTGGTCGCCATCTTGGCGACGTCCGGCACTGTGAAGTACTGACCCGAGACCATCCACCATCCGATCGCGGCGAGGAGCACGACGCCAACGATGATGAGGATCCGGCGGCTGAACAGCCAGCGCTGGAGGATCGGATCGCGGTAGCCGCGCGAACGCCGCCGCGACGTACGGGCCGGGTAGCCGCCGTCGGCATACTCGTCGTCCATGCCGGTCGGCACGATCATCGTGTGATTCGCCCTCGGCATGCCGTCAGTCGCGGTCTGATAGGCCGCAGTTGAGTACGGTCCGCCGGCATCGCTGCGCGGGATGGGACCGGTCGCCGCCGCTCCCGCCCCTGGCTGGTAGCCCTGAGCCTCGTTAGCCAGGTCGTGACCTGCCGGGACCTGGCTGCCCGCAGCCCCGTGACCGTTGGACTCAGCGACAGTCCCGGCCTGCGTCCCAGACGACAGCGGCATGCCACGGCGGACTTCGGTGATCGCCCTCAGGTAGTGCCGGGCATCCGGCGGGCGCAGGTCAGGGTCGCGGCTGGTGCCGAGGGCGACGAGCGTGTCCAGCGCGGCGGGCAGGTCCGGGTTGAGGCTCGAGGGAGGCGGCACCACCGAGTTGACGTGCTTGTAGGCGACCGCCAGCGGCGATTCACCGGTGTGCGGCTGCACTCCGGTCAGCATCTCGAACAGCATCACGCCGACCGCGTAGACGTCACTGCGCTGGTCCGATGAGTTGCTGGCGACCTGCTCGGGCGCGAGATAGGCGGCCGTCCCTATCAGCATGCCGGTCCTGGTGTGCCTGATCCCGGCGGCGGCCCTGGCCAGGCCGAAGTCGGCGACCTTGACGGATGTGCCGGTGCCCAGCAGCACGTTCTCCGGCTTGACGTCCCGGTGGATGATCCCGGCATCGTGCGCGGCGCCGAGGCCGACAAGCACCCGCTCGATGATGTCCAGGGCCTCGCGCGGGCTGAGGCGGCCACGCGCGACGAGTAGCTCGCGCAGGGTCGGGCCTGGCACGTACTCCATCGCGATGTAGTGCAGGTCACCGGTGGAGCCCTGGTCAAAGACCGCCACGACGTTGGGGCTGGACAGCCTGGCGGCTGACCGCGCCTCGCTGATGAACCGCGCGACGAACTCCTGGTCGCTGGCTAGCTCGGGACGGGCGATCTTGAGCGCGACAGTACGCTCCAGCCGCACATCGCGAGCGTGATAGACCGTGGCCATGCCGCCACGGGCAATCTGCGACTCGACGAGGTAGCGGCCGTCGAGCAACTGCCCGATCGGGGCCGACAACGTCGTATCCATCGGGAGAATTCTAAGGGCCTTGCGAGGTTCTGCGCCCGGTATCGATATGGCTGGCCGGCCCGGCAGCACGCCGCGAACCCAGGGCAAGCCCGGTCTACGTCAGTCAGGCGACCGCGGACGGCCTCGCCGCCGGCGACTAGCCTCGCCGGCGGCGACCAGCAGCGCCGACGGCGACTCGGGTCAGCTTGCCATCAATCGACGGGCGGCGAGGAGGCGAGCGCGAGCTTGCGCCGCGGCACCCGGCCCGCCAGGTAGGCGAGCCGGCCCGCTGCGACCGCCAGCCGCATGGCCTCGGCCATGAGCTCAGGGCTGCGCGCCCTGGTCACCGATGTCGCGAGCAGGACCGCAGCGCAACCGAGCTCCATCGCGATGGCTGCGTCGCTCGCCGTGCCGATGCCCGCATCGAGGATCACCGGCACGCGAGCCGATTCGACGATCAGCTCGATATTGTGCGGATTCCGGATGCCAAGACCGGTACCGATCGGCGAGCCAAGCGGCATCACGGCGGCACAGCCCGCCTGCTCGAGGCGCCGGGCCAGCACCGGGTCGTCATTGGTGTAGGGCAGCACGGTGAAGCCATCCGCGACGAGCTGTTCGGCTGCCGTCAGCAGCTCAAGCGGGTCGGGCAGCAGCGTCAGCTCGTCCGCGATGACCTCCAGCTTGACCCACGCGGTGCCCAGCGCCTCCCGCGCCAGCCTGGCGACGCGGACAGCCTCCACGGCGGTGAAGCAGCCCGCCGTGTTGGGCAGCACCCTTATGCCGCGGTCGGTCAGCAGGTCGAGCACGGACCCGGCCGCGGCCGTATCCACCCGGCGCATGGCAACGGTCGTCAGCTCCGTACCTGAGGCGGCCAGCGCCCGGTCGAGCACGTCCAGGCTCGGGGCGCCGCCCGTGCCCATGATGAGCCGGGAGCTAAATGCCTCACCGGCGATCAGCAGCGGATCGTCCACTCTCAGCCTCCCTGCACTGCCGTCAGCACTTCGACCTCGTCTCCGTCGGACAGCGGCGTCGCCTCCCATACCGACCGGCGGACGACGTCGCCATTGACAGCGGCTGCCACGCCCGTCTGTGCGTCGGTCAGCAGGGCCACGGCCTCCGCCAGGGACAGGCTGCTGGCGGCCCGGTGCGGCCTGCCATTGATGACTACGTCCATGCTGTCGTTTCCTCCCGCAGGCCCGCCTCGGCCTGCCGGTCCGGACCCGGCACCAGACGGCCGCGAGCGGGGAACCGGCCGGCCGCGAACGGCTGCCAGCACGGGTCGGGCGTCCCGGTGCGCAGGAAGGTGGCCACAGTGTCGGCCGTGACCGGCGCCAGCAGCACGCCTGCACGAAAATGCCCCGTCGCAAGCACCAGGCCGGGCAGCTCGCTGAGGCCGAGAACCGGCGCGTTGTCAGGCGTGCCCGGCCGCAGGCCGGCCACGATGTCCGCGATCTCCAGCTCGGTGATGCCCGGCACGAGAGTCCGCGCGTCGCGCAGCAGCTCCCAGACGCCGCCGGCGGTGACCGTCGTGTCCGAACCC